>JAPCJN010000015.1:6847-28357 GCA_027886925.1 Nitrososphaerota archaeon | reverse complement strand
ATCCCCCTGGTGAAGCCTATCATAGGCAAGTCGATTCTCGAGTTGTTGAGGGAGAACAAGCTGGCACCCGCCATCCCAGAAGACCTTCAGAACCTGCTCGACTCGGCCCGCAGGGTCCAATCGCACCTTAACGCTTTCAAGGCAGACAGGAAGAACGTGCGCTCGCTCGAGCTCATCGAGGCAAAGATCTACAGGCTCTCAAAGTTCTACAAGAAAGAAGGCATCCTGCCCGCCGACTTCAAATACAGCGCAGTGGTCGCCCAGCTCAGCTAGAAGCTGTGAGGTCGGGAGCGGTGGCGAACGAGGCTGCTACGGCGACGTCCGCCCACCCGGACTATGGCGCTCTCATGGCCAGGGCGAGAGAGAAGGCCGGGCTCCTGACAGAACTCGCCAACAGGGGAGACAGGATTCTCGTCGTCACGCACATAGACGCGGACGGTCTCTCGAGCGGATCCATAGCATTCGCGGCGCTCGCCAGGAAGGGAGCCGCGGTGTCCGTCAGGGCCATCCCCGACCTCGACCCGCGCGCCATCGAGAGGCTCAAGGCCGACCGTTTCGACTTCTACGTCTTCACTGACCTGGGGTCTGGTCTGGTAGCAGAGCTAGCGAGTGCGTTCGGGGAGAAGTTCCTCGTCGTCGACCACCACCAGGTCCCGGTCGAGAGCCTGTCGCACCCTTGTCTGCTCAACGCGTGGAACTACGGCTACGACGGCGGCTACGAAGCGTCCTCGTCGACCATGGCCTACGCCTTCGCGAAGGCGTTCGACGAGGCAGGGAACAGGGACCTCTCCCCAATCGCACTCGTCGGCTGCCTCGGCGACAGGCAGGACAAGGGCGACGCGCGCTCCCTGACCGCCCTCAACAAGGTCGCCCTTGACGACTCCGTCTCGAAAGGGTTGGTGGCGGCCACCAACGACCTCCTGTTCTATGGGAGGGAGACGAGGCCCGTCCACGAGGCGATCGCGATGAGCTACTCGCCGTTCATAGCGGGGCTCTCCGGCGCCAAAGACGCGGCCCTGGCTGCGCTGTCGAACTCAGGCTTCAAGCTCAAGGAGGGGGGCAGGTGGCGGACGCTGGGCGAGCTCAGCATCGAGGAGAAGGGCAAGGTCATCGAGGTCATCTCTGGTTTCATCGCCTCGGCTGGCCACGGCTCCGACCTCCTGAAAGACCTCGTCGGCACGGTCTACACGTTCGAGTTCGAGGACCCGCTGACACCCTTGAGAGACGCGCGAGAGTTCGCGAGCGTCCTCAACGCCTGCGGCCGCATGGACAGGACGGACCTCGGCGTCTCCATCTGCCTGGGCGACAGGGACGACTCTCTGCGCCAAGCGCTATCCCTCATGTCGGAATACAGGGCGAAGCTCAACAAGGCCATACAGAAGCTCCAGGCCGAGCCGGACAAGGTCACGACACAAGGGAACGTGATGCTGGTGATGGGGGAGGAGTTCATCGAAGAGAGGATGACCGGCTCGATCTCCTCTCTGCTAGCTTCTTCCGACCGCTTTCGCGACAAGCTCGTCCTTGTGAGGGCCAGATCTGGGGAGTCTGATCTGAAGTTCTCCTCCCGCATAGGCGACTCCTACCCGGGCACGGTCAACCTGGGAGACGTGATGAGGGAGGCCGCATTGAGGGTCGGCGGAGTCGGCGGCGGCCACAGCATGGCTGCCGGGGCCAAAATCCCTTACTCCAAGCGAGACGACTTCACAAAGGCGGTCCTCGAAAGGGTGGCCGCCGCGTGACTGCGACGAAAGCGCCCAAGACGAACGACAGAAAGAAGAACCTGACCCTGGAGCTTTCGATAGAGTGCGCCGACGGAAACATCGCCGAGATGCTGAACGAGGTGCTGATGCCTGACAACCGATACTTCCCTAAAGACCAGGGGTTCGCCGTCTCGAAGCGCGGCAATGTCCTCACCTTCAGCGTGATGTCTCCCAGGGCGAGGCCGGCGCTCAGCACTGCGTCGAGCGTCCTCTCCGACGCGAAGTTGTTCCAGGATGTCTGGCTCCAGACGAAACAGCGCTAGCAGAGTCGCGGACGTCATGCAAGGATTATCTTCCCCGGCGTGCGGGGTAAGGTAGCAGCGTAGGAGAACAATGCTAGACGTGAAACTACTGAGAGAGAGCCCCGAGGTCATCAGGCAGGACCTCAGGAAGCGCGGCTGGGTCGAAAAGCTTCCCCTCGTCGACGAAGCCCTTTCCTCAGATAAGGAGTGGCGACAGGCAAAGAAGCGGGTGGACGACCTCAGGCACAAGCAGAACCAGCTGACCTTGGAGATCGCCTCTCTGAAGCGGGCGGGGCAGGACTCCAATGAGAAACTCGCCGAGGTCAGGGGGGTGCCTGAGGAGATAGCGAGCGTCGAAAGACGCGCCCAAGAACTGCAAGCGAGGGTGAGAGGGATACTGATGTCGCTCCCCAACATCCTCCACGAGTCCGTCCCCGTCGGAGCGGACGAAAGCGGCAACGTCACCGTGAGGACGTGGGGAGAGCCCAGGAAGTTCGACTTCCAGCCGAAGGACCACCTCGACCTGCTCGGGGATTTGGGCCTTGTGGACATCGAGAGGGCGGCGAAGATATCCGGGGCTCGCTTTTTCTTCCTCAAAGGTGACGCGCTCAAGCTGGAACAGTCGATAATGAGATACGCCATCGACGTCCTCTCTGACAGGGGGTTCAACGCGGTGGGGCCGCCTCTGATGATGCGGAAGGAGGCCTACGCGGGCGTCGTGGACCTGGCTGACTTTGGGCCGGTGATCTACAAGATAGAGGGAGACGAGCTCTACCTCATCGCCACGTCGGAGCATCCGCTCGTAGCCATGCACATGGACGAGATCCTGACGGGCGAGTCGCTGCCTCTGAAGTACTGCGGCTTCAGCCCGAACTTCAGGGTGGAAGCGGGCGCGCACGGAAAGGACACCAAAGGGATCTTCCGCGCTCACCAGTTCTACAAGGTCGAGCAGGTCGTGTTCTCAAAGCCTGAGGAGAGCTGGAGGCTGCACGAGGAGCTCATGGCGAACGCCGAGCATATCTTCCAGAGCCTGGCGCTGCACTACCGCGTGGTGAACATATGCACCGGCGACATCGGCACCGTGGCAGCGAAGAAATACGACCTGGAGGCTTGGATGCCGACGCAGCTGAAGTTCAGGGAGATGGTCTCGTGCAGCAACGCTACGGACTATCAGGCGAGACGCCTCATGATCAGGTACAAGGAAAAGCAGAGCTCCGAGCCTGTCCTCGTCCACATACTGAATTCCACCGCTGTCACCACGAGGGCGCTCGTCGCCGTCGTGGAGAACAACCAGCAGGTCGACGGCTCCATAGCCATCCCAAAGCCGCTGGTCCCCTACATGGGCGGGCGCGAGAGGATCTCATAGGGTCGATGTTTTTAAGCCAGAGAAAAGAGGCCGTCCGCGTATTTGCCGAAGAAAGTGACGGGGAAGGTCCGGGACAAGTGGAAGCTAAAGCAGTGGGTCACTGTTCTCGCTTCTCCTTCGTTCGGTAACGCCCCCATCGGCCGCGTCCCCATCACCGACATCGAGAAGCCTGCGGGGCGCGTCGTCGAGACGACCCTCTACGACATCTTGAAGCAGGATCCCCAGCACTACAGCTTCAAGCTGTACTTCCAGATCGACAGGGTCGATGGTGACACCGCGTACACGACGCTAAAAGCCCACGAATATTCGAGGGAGTACCTCCGAAGCATCATCAGGAGGGGGTCTTCCCTCTCCGACCTCATCAAGGACTACAGGACGAAGGACGGCTATCTGGTGAGGGTGTACACGATCGCGCTCTCGCAAGGGAGGATGAACTCCTCCAAGAAGCACGCGATACGCATGATCATCGACAAGATAATCGGAGAGAGGGCCGCCGCGCTGGCCTACGACCAGTTCGTCCAGGAGACCGTCCTTCAGAAACTCGCCTCCGACGTCTACAACGAAGCGAAGAACGTCACCCGTCTGAGGCACGTGGGAGTTAGGAAGACGAAGCTCATCGAGAGGCCGCAGGCGGCCCCAGTCGAAGCCCTAGCCGTGCCTGCCGCTTGAAACTATCTTAACGACGTCTCTGTCCTTGAGGACATAATCCGAAGAGAGCCTGAGCCCCTTCCTCGCGTCGACCGCATACAGGAATGTCTCTGCGAGGTCGCTGTGTATCTTTCGCGCGAGGTCCAGGGCGGTCGAGCCTCCGTTCATCACATACGCGTCGGGCAGGACGTTCCCGTTCTTGTCAGCGAACTTGGTCTCGTCCTCGACCGGGTAGACGACTATGGCTTTCAAAAGGCCGAAGTAGGCCTGGTCGATGGACTGCTGCACGCCGGTGTTCCCGTATCTCTTGAGAACCACGTCGTTGACGAGGCCGAGCGCCTTCGCTTGGGCGGGAGTGATCTCTTCCGGCCTTTTCACAAGGGAGAATGTGGAGTCGCCCGGGGCATAAGACACGATGTGTGCCTCGGCCGCCTTGCGCAGGAGCAGCTCAGCCTCCGCGGCGGAAGGGACCACGGTCTTCCCAAGACCTCTCAGTTTCTCGATGTTCGCCGAGGACGCAGGCAGGTCGGCCTTGTTCGCTGCGATCAGGCTCGGCTTTGTGAGCTCGCGCAAGGCCTTGACGAAGGCCTCGAGCCCGGAATCCCCCCATTCAGTGGGCCTGTCCGCCTTCAGGCGCAGCTTCAGGAGGACCTCCTCGATGACGACCTCGCCGACTCCGAGACCCGCCAGCCTCTGAGCCAGCATGGCAACGACGCTGCTCTTGGTCTGCTCCGAGAGCTTCGCGGCCTTTTCCCAGTCTTTTTTGATTATCCCAAGAATCCAGAGGTCTAGCTCCCTCTCCACCATCTTCACGTCCTCGGTCGGGTCGTGGCTCCCGGGCGCGACCTTCCTCCCCTCCTCGTCGGTCGACCCGGAAGCGTCTACCACATGCACCAGCGCATCGGCTTGCATCATCTCGCTGAGGAACTGATTCCCAAGACCGCGCCCGCCCGAGGCGCCAGCCACGAGGCCAGCCACGTCGACCAGCTTCACGGGGATCAGCCTCGTCCCGTTTACGCAGACCGAGTTCCGCGGCTTGTCGATCACGCCGAGCTCCTCGTGCACGCACTTTGTCCGCAGGTAGGCCATCCCTATGTTCGGCTTTATCGTCGTGAACGGGAAATCAGCTATCGGGACGCTCTTCATCGTGGCTGCGCTGAAGAACGTCGATTTTCCCGTGTTCGGTTTCCCGATGAGGCCGACTAGCACGAGCCATCACTCTCCTTGATTTTCTGGATGACGCGCTGGGGCTGGACGGGGGCGATCCTGCTTTGCATGCCCGCTGGGCCGTCTCGTCGCGTAATAATAGCTATCCGCGACGGTCATTGTTCAGGCGTCCAGCAGAAACCGCGGCACATCTCTTAACTATGGCGACTGAAATCGGCTCTCAGCATGTTCTCAAAACTAGAGCTAGCTTACCTAAAGTCGCAGCCGATCGCCAGGCTGGCGACCACCTCGACCGGCCGCCGCCCCAACGTCGCCCCCGTGGAATTCGAATTCGATGGGAAGGCCTTCTACTTCGGGAGCGTAAAGCAGGAGATACTTCACGGCTCCCCAAAATACAAAAACGTGGAGTCCGGAAACAGCTGGGTGGCGATCACCATAGACGACCTAGAGTCCGTGGATCCCTGGAAACCCCGAGGCGTGAGAGTCAACGGCGTTGCAAAGATAGTGAAACGCGAGGGCCAGCTCGGAAAGGGAGACTACATCTGCGTCACACCAAAGCTGTCTTGGAGTTGGGGAATCGAACAATCAAGCGCCAAGAAAGTCTGGAAGTAGCCGCGTATGTCACTGGCGCCGGCCATCGATCGAATCAGGCGTCGCGCGATCTCACCATGAAGAAGAGAGTCGCAGTCGTGGGGGGAGGCGTGGCGGGCGTCTCCGCAGCGCTCGCGGCCTCAAGGGAGGGTGCGGAGGTGACCCTCCTCGAGTCCTCAGAGAAAGTAGGCGTGTCGAAGGCCCATCTGCCGTTCTTGCTCTCCGACGGATGGAGGGAGGACGACCTTGTCCTTCCTGAGGCAAGATCGCTCGTGGCCGCGGGGGTCGACATCAGGACCAACATGGCAGTCCTGTCGGTAGAACGTCGAGGTCGCAATATCGTGGTCGCCTCTTCCTCGAGCAAGGGTCTGAAGCGACCGCCCGAGCTCGACTCCCTGGTGATCTGCTCCGGAGCGACAAGTCAGGTCTTGCCGATAAGGGGCCTTTCGAAACCGAACGTCTTCGTCCTGGGCGGCTCCCCCGACTATCTCAGGCTGTCTTCCGCGCTGGAGGGGTTGAATTCTGTCGCGGTATCGGGTCCTCTCCCGCTCGCCCTGAGACTCGGAGAGATACTGAATGCGAGAGGGAAGGAAGTTCGAATCTATTGCGGAGCGGACGGCCTCTCACGCCAGTTCTCGGCAGAGGTCGCTCGGATGATAAGGCGCGAAGCCTCGGCGAGGAGCGGGACTCACAAAGTCTCGCTGGTGGACGGCCAAATGGATTCGATTCTGGGGGTCGAGAGGGCCGAGGCCACGGTCTCTGGAGGGCACGTCGACACCTGCGACGGTGTCGTGGTCATCCCGCGGAGCGTCCCCGCCGCCCCTTTGGTCGACTGCGAGAGGGGCGCCGGCGGAGGTCTGCTGGTGGACACCTCGATGTCGACGAGCCTCCCCGGCATATTCGCGGCCGGCGACTCGGCTGAGCTCAGGTTCAAGTCGGGCTCCGTCCCCGCGAGACTCTACTCGACGAGCCGGACCGGAGGAGAGGTCGCCGGGGTCAACGCCGCTGGAGGAAACGCCAGGGCGTCTGTCTCTTGGGCCGTGGAACAGGAGTTCTTCGGGGTAGAGTTCTGCTCTGCGGGGCTGAGAGAGGAGGAGGCGTCGGCGATGGGGCTCGACGGAGACTCAGAGACCTCTTCATCGTTCGGGCAGGGACGCCTCTTCGGCGGAGATGAAGGGGGGAGAGAGATCGTCGTCTCGATCGTCTACGACAGCTCGACCCATCAGATATACGGCCTGCAGCTGGCAGGATGGAGGGCGTCCTCTTTCTCTAACACCGCCTCTCTCATCGTGGCTCTGGGTTTGACCGTGGAGCAGATAGTCCGCGTGGAGTGTCCCTTCGTGCCGGGCCTGGGCACCGGCCATTCCCCAATAGCCTTAACAGCAGGCAGAATCGCCGGACGAAAAGGAAGCTAGCTTGGCGAAGCGCAGAGTGCTGGTCTGCGACACTCTGGACGTCGCCACCCTGGGTCTGACCGACGCCTTTGAGGTCGATTACGAGCCGAAGATAACGAAGGAGGAGCTCCTTGCCAAGGTCGAGCACTACGACGCGCTCGTGGTGCGAAGCCGCACCAAGGTCGACGCCGACGTGATGGCGCGCGCGACGCGCCTCCGGCTTGTCGCAAGGCCTGGAACCGGCCTCGACAACATCGACCTCGCGGCCGCGAACGCAAAGGGAGTCGAAGTCGTCAACAGCCCTGAAGCGCTCGTAGAGGCGGTCTCGGAGCACGTATTGGGATTGATGCTCGCCTTGGCCAGGAACATCCCGGCGGCAGACGCATCGATGAAGAGAGGCGCGTGGGAGAAGGAGCGTTTCGTCGGCGTGGAGTTAAAGGGCAAGACCCTCGGGATCGCCGGGCTCGGACGAATCGGCAGGCGGGTGGGTGAGATAGCCAAAGTCATGGGGATGTCGATCGTGGGCTACGACGTGATCGAGGTGCCTCAGGAGACCCTGGCGTCGTTGGGCTGTCGGATGGTGGACCTGGACTCGCTCTTCGCGTCCTCGGACTTCATCACCCTCCATGTCCCGCTCACCAAGGAGACTAGGCATATGGTCGACTCGCGGAGGCTCTCCCTGATGAAGAAGAACGCGTTCCTGATCAACACCTCGCGTGGCGAGGTCATAGACGAGGCCGACTTGGCGGAGGCGCTCAGGACAGGCGAGATAGGGGGCGCCGGCCTCGACGTCTTTGAGAAAGAGCCTCCAGGAGCGGAGATAACCATGTTGGAAAACGTCATCGCGACGCCACACGTCGGCGGGCAGACCAGGGACGCGCAGACCAGGGCTATCGCGATTGTCGGCGCGAAGACAAATCAGTTCTTTGCGGGACGCCAATAGCGAAGATTTATCTTCCACTTTCAGACCGGGCCGTTGTTCGCTTTGTACAGGGAGATAGGGAACACCTGGCAGAAGGTGTTCCACGAAAAGTCAGGCGACATCCTCACCCGCGCCATCCAGCTCAGGAAGGGCCCGACCATGGAGCGCCTTGAGCGTCCCTCTCGATTGGACAGAGCCCGGATGCTGGGCTACAAAGCAAAGGAAGGAGTCGTCGTTGTCAGGATTAGGGTCGGAGCCGGAGGAATGAGGAGACAGCGCCCCACCTCGGGTCGCAGGCCGAAACACCTCGGCGTTCTCAGGATGAAGTCGGACGAGTCAGTCCAAAAGGTCGCGGAGAGGCGAGTCCGGGAAAAGCACGAGAACCTCAAGCTCCTCGGGTCGTACCTCCTCTGGGTCGATGGCAAGCACAGGTGGTATGAGATGGTCCTCATCGACCCGATGCACCCCGCGATCAAGAAAGACTACGATTACCGCCGCAGAATGGGCATCGCTTCCTAAGAAAAGCGACCATCGCCAGCCCGCCCGCCTGGCTCTCCCTACTTACGTACAATCTCTCTCGAGCCTGCCTTCAGGCTCGTCTAGAACCCTTCCAGCTGCGGCTGTTCCGGCTTCAATATCTCCCTGAGGACCACGGTGGCATATTCGCCCTTGCCGAGCGAGAACTCGAGCAGAAATCCTCGAGGATCCCTTCTGAAGGAGAGGTCGCGGCAGAGAAGCGGAGCGTGCCTGAAGCCTCCTTCGTTGCTCATCTCGTCAGCCTCCTTGATGTAAAACCGGGCGGGCGAGACCTGCTCTTCTTCGAGCACCTCGGCCAGCAGTCTGTCAAACCTGGAGCCGTAGTTTCTGTAGGCGTAGCCGACAATCTGGACCAGCGGGACCGCGAGTTCGGGGGGGTTCGAGGGGACATCCTCCCTCGCGCCGTGGACTCTCCCTACGAGCAGTCCGCTTTCCGTCACGGACGCCCAATTATCGCCAGACATCGCGGCCGAAAAGTCCAGGCCCTCCTCCAGTGCGCGGCTGACCGTGAGGTTGAAGAGATATCCCTGGTAGGAGTTCACCAGCAGCCTCCTTATGGGGATCGGAATCCGGCGGAGCGCCCCCAGGTGGTCGCCTGGTTTCGCTGAGAGGTGGGATGCCATGCCTCTCTCGATGTCCTGTCCTGAAGAGAGAAAGGGCAGGGCATCCGCATATCTTTCTTCTTTGAAGAGCCTCCTCGCCTCCTTCACCTCCTCGTCCTCTCCTTCCCTGGGTTCTGTGAGAATCAGCCCGACCGCACTTTCGAAGTCTTTCTCGACGATCGCCTTGCCAGCCCGACGGTTGACCCTACTCCTTAGGCCGAATCTCTGATATCCGAAGAAGTTCGCGACGCGCCTCCCCGTGCATGCGTCGAAGCCGCTCTCTATGTCGCTCCCTAAATCCTCGGCCGTCTCTACGAATATCTTGAACCCGTTCCCGATCAGCATCGACCTCGTGATGGGCTTCGAGAAGCCCATGAGTTTCGCCTCGAACCTCTTCCCCTTCAGCTCTGCGGGAGACAAGGCCCTCGTGCTCCTCGCGCTCATGTGCTGGACCACTACGGCGTTGCTGTCTTTGAGCCCGGCGAAATTCACCTCGCTCTTGATGATGTCGGAAATCTCCCGTGCCACGTGCGGCGTGTCGACCCCTGTCTTCGTCACCCTGTAGACTGGGACGAGGCCGTTCTCTTTCGTCCGCCGGAGTTCCTTGATCTCGAGGAGCTCCTCTACCTGGAAGTCCCCATACGTAGTCCTGAGGCGAGCCCTGTGCCTTCCTCCTACCGTGGAGTAAGCCAGGAGCCCCGAGTCGACGTCGACCTCCGGAGGGTTAACTCGGGGCGTCATCTACAGCAGCTTGAGGTCGCCAGTCAGCTTGTCGATCAGGTCGGAAGGCCCCGGCCCTATGCCCAGGCACGTCGTAGTGCCGGGCTCGAGCTGTGTCAATCCCTTGTCCTGGATGAGCGCGACGGGCAGGCCCAGGCTCCTCGCCTTCCTCTGCAGCTCCTGCAACGCCGGCTCCCCGCCCTCAGTCCTGACCACCACCTTGGCCTGCCCTTGCTCCCTCCAAGCCTCGTGCCACTCGGGGCGCTTCCGCATGCTCGTCTCGGCGGCGTCGACAGCCGCGTGCGCCACTTGCGCCGCGAGCTTTCCCTTCCCCATCTTCAGGTCGGTCCTAACCACAATCACCTGCTTGATTTCGCCCATCTCGGTCAGGTTTTCCTTTTCGAAGGGTTATTACGCGACGCGTTAAGGCTTCCCCCGCCACAGACCCGAATGACGACTATCCAAGCCGGAAAAGGCGCGGCATCTCGCCCAGCTCCTCCGGGAGACTTTGACGTGGTCGTGGGCGGCGGTAGCGTCGCCGGCCTCACGTTCGCGGCAGAGGCGTCAAAACGGGGTCTCAGAGTCATCGTGCTGGAGGACGACAAAGAAATCGGGGAGCCAGAGAAGTGCGACGGACTGGTGAGCCTCAGCGAACTGAGGAGGTACATAACTCCTGAGCGATCCTGCATCCAGAGCCACGTCAGGAAGGGGACGGTCTTCACGCCTTCGGGGAAGAAGGCCTCCCTCGACGCCTCGAGGCTCGAGGTCTTCGTCCTCGACCGGAGCGCCTTCGACAAGCAAGTGGCGGGGAACGCGGAGGCCTGGGGCGCGACGGTGGTCACCGGGACTCGCGTCACGGGAATTGAGGAGGGCAAGGACAAGGTCAAGGTAAAGGTCGGCTCCGGCGAGACCTACACCTGCTCCTACTACGTAGACGCTACCGGCCCGAACGGCGTTATGAAGTTCAACAGGCGCGGGCTGGTCCCCGCCGCCAAGTACGAGGTCGAAGGAGACTGGTTCGCAGAGGGAGAGGTGGAGGTCCATACCGACCAGGAGAAGTATCCTGGGTTCTTCGCTTGGGTGATCCCCCGAGGGCCTGGTATCGCGAAAGTCGGGGCAGCAGGATACGGCATAAACAGCGTCAAGGCGCTCGAGGCATTCCTGGAAGGGAGGAAGTCGAAGATCGTCAAGAAGGTCGCCTGCACGATCTACGTAGGCGGCCCTATCGAGGAGTTCGTTTCGGGCAGGACCATCTACGTAGGCGAATCGGCGGGACAGGTCAAGCCGACTACTGCGGGCGGCATACCGAGTTCAGTGGCCGCCGGGACCATCGCAGCCCGATGGCTCTCCGACTCTATCATGCTCAAGGACTCCTCCCTTGTGATGCAATACCAGCCCGATTGGTCAGGGCGCTACGGCAAGGAATACAGGTTGATGTTGAGACTCAGGCGAGTCTTCGAGAACCTCTCCAACCGGGACCTGGAAAAACTCGTCGCAACCCTCGAGAGGCCTAAGGTCGCCTCGAAGCTCGCTTCGGGCTCCTTCGACTTCCACGCGAGCGCGGCCCTCTCGGCCCTGGGGGTTCAAGGGCTCCTCCAGCTGGCGGGTGTCCTCGTGTCATCCGAGGCGAAACAAGCCCTTTCCTCGCTGGTCCGCGCGTCTTCGGCCTCCGAATGACGGCTCGTCCCTCTGCTTGCTTAGCAAGGTATATCTCCTAGTTTCTGAGGCCCGTCCCCAATCAATTGTCGCAGAAGACGATTTCGCTCCCAGTTTGCACTTCCTGCAACAGGCCGATAATGCCAGGCGAGAGGGCAGCAAGGTTCCACTGCCCAACGTGCCAGCGCGTAATGGTGTGGCGCTGTGAAAAATGCAGGAAGTTCTCCAGAAGGTACAAGTGCATGGACTGCGGTTTCGAGGGGCCATAAATGGGCGACTCCTACCTCATCAGGATGAAAGTCATGCCGTCAGGCCCGGAGATCCCGGCGGACAAGCTTCTAGAATCCGTGAAGAGCGCCCTGGGAAGCGAAATGACACTAAAGGGGAGCAAGGAAGACCCCATCGCGTTCGGCCTCTACGCCCTGATAGTCGACGTCATCGCACCCGAAGAAGAGGGCATGGTAGACAAGGTCGAGCAAGCGGTCGCAAAGGCCCCGCTCGTCACCCAGTCGGATCTGATGGGCGTCAGCCGGATGTCTAGCCGCCTCAAAGTGTGATCTGAAGAATGAGGCCCCCTCTGAAGTTCGCAGTCCTTGAAATCATCAAGGACAAGAAGCACTCCACCGATGAGGATCTCCTCGCCCTCCTCAACAAGACCGGGAACTACTCGATAAACGAGCTCAACAAGGCCCTTCTCGACCTTGAGATCCTCGGACAGATATCCGTCCGATGGGTCGCGAAGGAGAAACGCAGGATCGAATTCATGGAAGCTGCCCCTTCGGCGGTCGCCTACCGCGAATAAGATTAGGTTTTTAGCCGCCGGCGCCCCTTATCAGGACGACAGCCGTGAGAGCGCGCGATTCGGGGGACATGCCTTGGGCGTAGACCTCGGAGACGTGATCCCCCGAAGGAAGGTCCCTCTCGAGTCTCTCGGGAACAAGAAGGTCGCCATAGACGCCTACAACACTCTCTACCAATTCCTTGCGATAATCAGGGGCATGGACGGAGGTCACCTGAAGGACTCGAAGGGTCGCGTCACTAGCCACATCAGCGGGCTCTTCTACCGGAACATCAACCTGATGGAGCTCAACATGAAGCTGGTCTACGTGTTCGACGGCGCGCCACCCGAGCTCAAAGCGGTCGAGATCGACAGGCGCAGGAAGCACCGCGAGGACGCCCGACGCCAATACGTGGCCGCCGTCGAAGCGGGTGACATGCCGAGCGCGAGGAAGTACGCCGAGGCTTCGACGTCGCTGAGACAAGACATGGTCGTCGAGTCCAAACAGCTACTCGACGCGATGGGAATCCCCTGGGTCGATGCCCCGTCAGAGGGCGAGGCGCAGGCCGCCGTCATGGCGATCGAGAAGACGGTGGACGCCGTCGGGTCCCAAGACCACGACTCGCTCCTCTTCGGAGCCCCGCTCCTAATCCGCAACATCACCATTTCCGGGAGGAGGAGGCTGCCCAGCAAGAACGTCTTCATCGAGGTGGAGCCCGAGACGATCGACCTCCGGGAGACGCTGGAGGCCCTCGAGATGACCCAGGAGCAACTCATAGACTTTGGGATCTTGATGGGGACGGACTTCAACCCTGACGGGTTCAAGGGAATCGGCCCCGCGAGAGGCATGAAGTTCCTCAAGACCTACGGCTCGATAGACAAGATCGAGCCGATCAGCGAGGAGCTCGCCAAGATTGATTACGACGCGATAAGGCGGCTGTTCCTCAACCCTCCAGCTCGCGGCGGCGTCAAACCCGTCTGGCGAGACTTCGACGCAGACGCAGTGAAATCCTTCCTGGTCGAAGAGCACTCCTTCTCGAAGGAGAGGGTCGACGCGGCCGTCAAGAGGGTAGTGGGGCTAGAGAGCTCAAAATCCGAGACACTTGAGAAATGGTTCGGCTAGGCCAGGCTGGGCTAGACAGGCTCAGTCCTGGGTCAATCGAAGGAATTCTTGTAGCGTCCTTGCGAGCATCGCAGGGTTCTTCTTGGACTCCTCCCCGACCGTCCTGAACGGGACCACTCCATAGTCGTGGCCGGGATAGATCATGGTGTCCTGCGGCAGTTTCATTATCACGTCGTGGAGGCTCGAATACATCTTCGCTGGCGACCCTCCGGGGAGGTCGGTCCGACCCCAAGCGTCGATGAAGAGAGTGTCGCCTGTGAACAGATCTCTCCCGTCATAATAGCAGACGCTGTCCTCGGTGTGGCCTGGCGTGTAGATCACCTTGACGCTGCTCCCGCCCAGCTTCAACGTGTCGCCATCTCGCACTTTCTGCGCGGTCCCGAGTCCCGCGTTCTCGTGCGATACCGTCTCGGCGCCACATGCGATTGCCAGCTCTTCCAGAGTCTTCACGTGGTCAAAATGGCCGTGGGTCGCGCAGACGTATTTCACTCGCATGGCCTCCCCTACCGCGACCTTGACGATTGGTTGGGTCTCCCAGCCAGAGTCGATCGCCATGGCCTCTCCGCTGCTTTCGTCTTTGAGCAGGTAGGCGAAGTTCTGCATAGGTCCGACGGGAATCTGGAACATCCTCAAGCGCCCAAGCCTCCTCGGATGCCGATCGGCACGACCACGATCTTGCCGGTGTACTCTTCCCTCCCTCTGAGGCCTGTCTTCGGAAGATGGAGTGCCAGCGTCACATCCGCCCTCACCGTCGGATCTGCCGCGGCTCCGCTGGTCGGGTCCAATCCGGAAGGCAGGTCGACGGCCACCTTGACCGCTCCTGATGCGTTGACCATCTCGATCGCGGTCGCGAAGGGTTCTCTCACGTTTCCTCCATGCATCCCCGTCCCGAGGATGGCGACCACTAACACGTCGCTCTCGCCGATGATGCCAGAGCTCCTCCTCAAAGTCTCCTCGTCTTCTGCGACGACTCTCTTGGCCTTCGTTTCTCCTAGCCTCTTCCAGTTATTCCGGGACTCTGGAGTCCGAATCCTTTCCGGGTCGGTCAACAAGACGACGCTGGTGTCGAAGACTTTGGAGAGATACCTCGCGGCCGCTAGCCCGTCACCACCGTTGTTTCCGCCTCCGCAAACCACGCATACCTTCGCTGCATGGCCGTAGTTTGAGATGACGAACTCAGCCACGGATTTGCCCGCGTTTTCCATCAACCTCTCCACGGTCATCCCGTAGTCCGAAGCCCGCCCTTCCAGGGCTGCCATGCCAGAGGGCGTGATGTATTCCACGGGGAACGTCTCTCGCCGCCTGAGGACGAATCAGCTTTATCAACTATCCCGCGCCTTGAGGCCCGCAGTAGCATGACTCCGAAAGGCGCAGGCAAGACCGTCTCCGCCTCTAAGATGACGACCGTGAGGCTGATGATGCCGACCGACGCGAACATCCTGGGGAACGTCTTCGGAGGCGCCATCATGAGATACATGGACGAGGTCGCCGGTATAGTCGCTTTCCACCACGCCAGGAAGATCGTCGTCACCGCCTCTATCGACCGGATGGATTTTTACGCCCCGGTCTATGTCGGGAACCTCCTCGTGCTGAAGGCCGCCGTCAACTATGTAGGGCACACGTCGATGGAGGTCGGGGTGAGGATCGAGGCCGAAGACCTCTTGACCGGGGAGACCACGCACACCGGCTCCTGCTACCTCACATATGTGGCCTTGGACGAGAAAGGGAAGCCCAGCCCTGTCGAGAAGATCGTCCCGGTCACGAGAGACGAAAAGAGGAGGTTCAGCGAGGCATCGGCGAGGAGGAGGACGAGGAGCGCGCGGCCGAGCGCAAACGCCAACAACTTTGATTGATAGTTCAAACAATATAGAGTTCCTATGTGTTAACGCTGCCGGCGGATATAACCTAGAATGAGCTTCTCAGACGTCCTACAGATGGCGAAGATCGGGAAGAGAGATGTCGCGGCTAGCCTCCTGAAAGAGGAGTTCGGCAAGCTGCAGTCGCCTGAACAGAGGGTCAACCTGTGCAAGTGGATCGCGGTCTGCTTCGAGAACCTGGAAGACTTTAGCAGCGCCGCCGAGTGGTTTGAGATGACAGGGCTTCTCTCCCTGGGGGAGACGAGCAGCGAGATTGCGAACGCTACGAGAGCGTTGCCAGAGTATGAGAAGGCCAGGATGTATTACACGCTGTGCGAAGACGACGAGAAAGTGGAGCTCTGCTCATCGGTAATCGAGCAGCTCAACAAGTGCTTCATCGCGTCCTGATCCAGGTCGCCTGCCATCAGGCTGACTTTCCTTCGCCGAGCCCGAGCGCCTTTCGTCTGTTGACCGTCTTTGTGTAGCAAGAATCGCAGATGAGCTCCTCCTTCGCGCCAATCTTGAACGACCTCCCCTGCGTCTTGATCTCGCTGTCGCAAAGGTAGCATTTTTTCAATTCCAAAGCTTGTCACGTCACTTCCGCGCAAAAACCCGTCTCTTCGTCAGGTTCCCCCTTCCCTTGAAGTGCCAAATCTCAGCATCCGCGTTGAACGCCTCTGCCCATTTAACTAGTTCCTTCGCCTCTTCGGCTTTCATCCTCGCCTTCCCTTTCTTTACCTGCACCAGCATTATCATCCCCCCCTTGGCTGCGAAGATGTCTACCGGGCCGTGGGACCCTGCGCTCCTTGCTACCACCCAACCCTCGCTCCTGAGAAGCTCCATCGTCCTGTACTCCTTCGACCGTCCCCTCTCATACTGCGTGACCAAACGAACGCGCCCGCAAGAGAAAAAGGCATCCTTATGTCTACCTGGGTCTCGTGGGCCCCGATAGACGTATTGGAACCTGAGTTTGAAGATTCCCTGAAGGGGATAGAGAAGGGCCTGCAGCAAGTCCTCGGAAAGAGGGAGAGGATCCTCAAGACCTCGCGCGACTCGATCTCTCTGTGCTCGAAGGCCATCGTCCACATCCATACGGGGAAGTTGGAGGACGCTGAACTCGAGATCAGGGAGGCTGAGAAGACCCTGAAGTCTCTCAGGAAGGAGGCCGGTCGCAGCAACCTCTCTAGATATCTCGTCTCTCCGGAGGCAGAATACGTAGAGGCCTCTTCGGTGCAGTCGATCGTGCTGGGCCGGCCGGTCCCGCAGGCGAAGGACCTCGGTGTCTCTGACGAGGGCTATCTTATGGGGCTGCTTGACACGGTGGGCGAGGTGAAGCGGCTCCTCCTCGACGCGATAATGCGCTCGGAGACGCAAAAGGCGGAACGATATTTCGAGCTTATGGAGGGGCTCTATTCCCTTCTCTCTCCTTTCGCTGTCTTCGACAACGTGGTGAACGGGCTCCGAAGGAAGATAGACGTGGCGCGGATGCTGACCGAGGACGTCCGGGGGATAATGGCGGAGGAGGCGAGGCGATCGAGGTTGATATCGTCTATGCAGGGCCTGCAGCTCTCGATCGAGAACGGCGGCCGCGCCAGACGCGGAAAGGCAACGCCGAAGAGGTAGTCGCGACCTGAACAGGCCTAGGCGCTCAGGTCGTCCTCTCCGAGAGGAGAGACCTTCCTGTAGAATTCACCATCGCCCGGCGACCCCGTCTTAGAGACTAGCCCTCTCCTTACCAACCTCTCGCAGGCCTCCTCCACCTCGTCGGGTTCCAGGCGCACACCGTAGTCGTCCTCCACCTCGCGCTCGATGGTGAACGCCCCTTTCTCCTGCATGTCGCCCAGGGCACCGATGATCTTCCCCTCGAGCGTTTCCGAGCCGGGCGACGCCGGCAGCACCTGGATCCGCTGTTGCTTGGCCTTGAGCCTCTCTATCACCTCGGCCCAGTCGTTGAGGTTCTTCCGCCTCGAACCGCCGGTTATCTGCTGGACGAACTCGGTCGCCTTTGCCTCCCCGGCCTCGTCGTTCCACTTCACCCCCAGCTTCGGCGCCATCGCTTCCCTGTGGTGGCCTTCGACGGACTGGACGTTTGAGATGGGGATCTCAAAGCTCGCGGAGTCGAGCTGCATTGAATGCAAGCTCTCGACGTCGGAGAAAATCAGGCGCTTCTTGCTGAAGGCCCCGATCCTGACATCCGTCTCCTCTTCCTTACCGTGGACGTAAACGAGCCGGCGGTCGGTGAGGACCAGTGTGCCTTCGCTCTCCTTCCCGAAGCCAAACGCGGTCTCGGCTTCTTGACGCACGCCCGACCCCCTGTTGATAACCGCCTGTTCCTGTGCGAGCATGATCTCCTCCGGGGCGGTGTCGTGCTGTGCCAAAGTCTAGATTTACCTGATCCAGCTCCGCCCGGTGCCATTAATGAACGTGTGTGCTCGATGAATACAGACCGAGAGCGCCATGTGACTCGCTGACTTCTTATATCCGCTCTGTTGGCTTCGGTCGGTCGGCCAGGTCGCAGAGCAATCTAAAGAGGCTAGAGAATGGAGAAAATCAAACCCGTCCTAATCCCGACTCTCGTTGAGTTGGTGAAACTTGGCGCCCATCGTGGATTCGTATCCCTTTCGACGGATGAGCTGGCTGAGAAGCTCGGACACAGCCAGCAAGCCGCCTCTCAGCACCTCCAGCAGCTGGAGAGGCTAGGATACGTCGAAAGGCGGCGGTCTGGCGCTAGGTTCGTGGTGAAACTCACAGGCAGCGGCCAAGACGGGGTGAAAGAGTATTACTTCGGGCTGAAAGCCGCTTTCGAAGGCCCGGCAAAGGAGGAACTGACCTTCGTCGGAAAGGTATTCCAGGGACTGGGCGAGGGAGCATACTATATCGGCCTCGAGGGATACAAGAAGCAATTCACGATGGCTCTCGGGTTCGACCCATTTCCGGGCACGCTCAACCTGAAGCTCGAGAGCCCCATCCAGATGGAGCAGAAGCGGCGTCTCCGGGCGTTCGAGGGTCTGAAGATAGAGGGTTTCGAGAGCGGCGGCAGGACATACGGGGGCGCGAGATGCTATAGGGCCACCCTAGGCAAGGAAAACGTCCCCGCCGCTGTGCTGGTGATAGACCGGACGCACTACGACGACAGCGTCATGGAAATCATCGCTCCCGTCTACCTGCGGGGCTCGCTAGGGCTCAAGAACGGCGACGCATTGGAAGTAAAGGCCGTGCTCCCATAGGAGCCCTAAAGGGACTGCAGGATCTTCGAGGTCTTAACTTCAGGGATTGGCGTTTCCAGTCTCGCGACCTGCATCCTGACTCCTCTCTTCGCCGCCTCCCTGACGATGTCTTCCGGGTTATGGACTTGGTCGTATCCGACGGCAACCACGTCGGGCCTGACTCGAAGCAGGATTTCGTAGATACTGCCCTTGTTCCCTGGAATCGCGAGGTCCACCTGCCGAAGGAAGGAGACCATCGTCACCCTGGAGTCTTGATTGGTCACTGGAGGCCTCCCCTTGTTCCTCAAGACGCTTTCGTCTGTCGCGACCACGACGACGAGCGTATTCCCGAGCTTCTTCGCCGCCGAGAGGGTGTGGACGTGGCCTGGATGGACTATCTCGAACGCGCCGCCGACCATCACGACTTTCAGCCGGCGGCGGCCAAGAGCCGTGAGCTCGAGCTCTCTCTTGTTGACCTTCAACAACCTCTTCTCGGATGCCGCTCTAAGCGCGGCTCGGACCGAAGGGAGCCTCGCGCCCAACCCTCTGGCGATCGCATTGGGAGACGCCCTCCCGTCCCTGGTCTGGGAGACGTAGACTTCTCTGAGGAGGTCGAGGGTTTTGAGAGGTTCGCCGTGCACATCTTCTTTGTTGGCGGCTTTCCCGGTCCTTCCTACCATTCCAGCTTCACCTCTCCCGTGAACCCGAGCGCGTCGATGAGCCCCTCCGCATATCCAACACTCAACATCGCGAGTTCGTCTTGATTGTTCGCCAGAAAGTTCTCCGAGTCCTCGAGGTAGAGCTCGGCGTTCTCGAGCAGGTCGCGGTGCTTTCCATTCAAAGACTCCCTTGCGCCGTCCAGCGCCTTCCTCGCTTTTTCAACGTAACGCGGGACCAGCACCTGTGCGGTGCGCTTTACGGTCGAGGAGTTGTCCCCCACGTCCTTCTTCTCAAGCCTCAGAATCGCCGCGAGGGCCTCCTCCTCAGTGAAATGCAGTCTCCCGGGGATTATCACGCAATGGGGCGGAGCGCCGAAGCGGACGGACCGCAGGGCGCCGATGGCTCCTCCGTGAATCTCTTGGTCGTCCATCCCGACCCTGCCGAGCACGATTGCTAGGGTCCCTTCGGATAGGACCCCCCGCTTGAAGTTCTTCTCCGCGCCAAGCAGCCTCTCGAAGACGAGCTGGGGTTCCACACCCACGCCCTTCTCGACGTCATATTCGAGCAGGAGCAGGGTGTGCTGTCCTACGAGGAGGTTGCTGTGAATGCGCTGATAGACTTCCTGGTGGTGGGAAGCGCTCTCGAGCGTGAAGGTGATCGTCCCACCGAACTTGTAGAAATGCAACCCGCTCTCGCTAGCTGCTGCCGCAGGGATAGTAGTCCCGTGGATCACGCTGGTGCGGACCCCCGTGGCGAGGGCGCGCACCCTCAGGTCGTTGTGGGTCGTCGCGATCATCGGGTCCCCCTGGACCGCGAGCGCGACCCTAGAGGTGCCCGCTTGCTCGAGGATCTTTCTTCCGTCCTCCACCCACTCCCTCCCGACGAGCGTGATTTTCTTACCCGTGGCCTTCTCGAGCTCGGCGATGAGCGTCGGCGATGGCGGCGACGTGTACCGTTCGAGGTATGCGAGGTCAGCTGCCTGTATCGCCTGAACCCCCGCCAAGCTTATGCCTCTGTCCCCTAGGCCCAGACCCACAAAGATCAGCTCTCCCATATTCACTTTCCCCTTCATCGTGCCGCGACGATTAGGACCTAATAATACTCGATGCTTCGGTGGAAAGTAAATATCCGACAGGAGAAACGGGGCGTTCGCGGGCCCGTGGCTCAGCCAGGTTAGAGCGGCTGGCTCTTAGCTAGCTTGTGGGAGTAACCAGCACGTCGTGGGAGGCGCCAAAGCGCCCAC
Source organism: Nitrososphaerota archaeon (assembly GCA_027886925.1). Next base: position 7,886 of record JAPCJN010000015.1, on the reverse strand, counting down.
GAATTCAAATCCCACCGGGCCCGCTCACATTTTCTTAACTTATTTCTTGCTAGATCAGCACTCCCCATGCAACCATCAATCATTTCCAACGACCGTGAATGCTCAGACGAATGAGGGGTTCTGGTCGGGAATAGAATCGGTGGGGACGCGTGACTGCGGCTAGCCATATCTGATCTCAGAGCATGAGCTCTGACTCTGGGAACCGGTTTAATGACCCGGTTGCCGCTTTTAGGCCTGGACATTTGTAAAGCAAGCCCTCCAACCTTAGCCCATCAGAGCGGCAAGTTCCCTGACCCTTTGAGGGGCAACCTCTGACTTGAACGGCTCGCCCTGGCCGCCGAGAATTGTCCTAAAATCAAGACCAGACAGTTTTTCGATTGACTTCCTCGCTTCATCTGGGTCGAACGTGAACTCACGTAGGGGCCCTTGAAGCTTACCCTCCGCGTATCGCATTGTGTCGGCGACAAGAATTAGCTTCCTTTCTTGGTCGTAGAGCGAAATGCTGCCCGGGGTGTGACCTGGGATGTGCAGGACAACCAATCCTGCCACCTTGTCATTCTCTCCCAGTATTTGGTCGGGCTCGACGGGGGTGAACCTAAGCAATGGCTCAGAAATCCTGAACAAGGCACCGACCGCCCCCTTGGGGGCCGGCATCGTCTTCCTTCCAGACAATATTCGACGTCTTGCTCACGGATGGCGATTCTCGCTCCCGTTGCCTTCCTTATCTCGTACGCGCCTCTCACGTAGGGCGTGTGACAATGGGTAAGCACGATCGTCTTTAGGTCAAATGGTCTCCTAGACATTCGTGTCTGAACGTAATCCAGTATCTTCTTCCCATCTTTCGACATACCTGTGTCGACGAGCGTTAGTGCGCCATCAGCCTCTTCGATGACATAACTGTAGGGATTCACGCCGTCTACCTGATGCAGGCCCTTCGCGATTTCGACCAATGGAGTTCGCTCCTAAGAAGGGTTTTCGCCAGTACCCAACTAAGAGGTTTTGCCCGCTCTGCCAAAGATCACATCGGTCATGACGCTCC
>JAPCJN010000015.1:5347-6747 GCA_027886925.1 Nitrososphaerota archaeon | reverse complement strand
CAGTTCGAAAGTTGTTAATAGGAACATAAGTTAAATACCTCTTTCGTATCAGGAATCGAGGTCCAATGACCGTAGTCAGTCTTTCGTTTCCGGAGAGTATGCTAAAAGAGATGAACGATGTGCAGAGGAACTCAGGCTTCACCGGGCGGTCAGAGCTCGTGCGCGCGGCCATCCGAATGCTATTGGAGGACTCCAAGGAGAAGGCGACAGCCGTTGGAGATATGAACGGTTTGCTCATAGTCACCCACGACGAGGAAGAGGAGGCGCCTGTTACAAAGTTGAAGCACCAGTACGAGGACATCATCACGACGCACGTCCACAACAAGACGAAGACGACGATGTGCATCGAAGTCTTCGTGCTCCAGGGAGACGCCAAGAAGATCAACTCGATGAGCAGGTCCTTCCAAGCCGAAGACAAGATGAAGAGCACGAAGCTCATTCCGATCTAGAGAATCACATCGCCCCCTGCTTGTCATATGCGAGCCACGCATGTGGCTTCGTCATACTCTATTTCGCTCGCTTGATGGGCGCGCAGTGCAATCCTGCGCTGAAGTCGCTGCGAGACGTTGTTATGATGATATTACGGTCACAAACATAGCAATTAAGATGAAGTCGTTCGAAAATCAGGGAGGATTATTACATCCTTGCAAGGATTTATTAACCAGGCAACTAAACCAGCCATATGGCTAGTAGCATGGGGAAGAAAGGTAACGGGTTTGTGATGCGGGCGGCGATCATCATAGGAATCTTGGTCGTTGCGGTAGGGGCCGGCCTCTATCTGACCAGGGGTTCAACTGCGTCGTCCACCTCGACTTCCAATGCGGGTTCAAATGGAACGATCCAAGTGGTGGCCGCAGAAAACTTCTGGGGGAACCTCGCCTCCCAGCTTGGCGGGACACACGTAAATGTGACTAGCATAGTTTCAGACCCCAATACGGATCCCCACGAATATCAGAGCAATCCTGCTAACGCCATAGCGATGGCCGGTGCGAAGCTCATCATTGTCAACGGAGCGGGTTACGATACTTGGGCGCAGACGCTCATCGGCGCGAGCAATACTCCGGGGCAAACAATCTTGAACGTGCAGAACGTCATCGGACTCGCAGGAAAAAGCGACCTCAATCCTCACTTCTGGTATAGCCCATACTATGTGAACGACACGGCGCATGCGATCTACAAGGACCTTATCGCCATCGATCCGACTGACACAACGTACTTCCACTCTCAATATGCCGTGTTGAACTCGTCACTCTGGACTGGTTACATGAAGGGCGAAGCCGCCATCAACCGCCAATTTGGGGGCGCGCCGGTTGCAGCCACCGAGGACATATTCGTATACATGGCAAACGCCACAGGCCTCAAAGTGGTCTCTCCACCGGCTTTCATGCAGGCAGTCGCTG
>JAPCJN010000015.1:0-5337 GCA_027886925.1 Nitrososphaerota archaeon | reverse complement strand
GCTGAAGGCGGCGATCCTGCGCCGCAGGACATCGCCACTTTCCAGCAACTAATGGCAGGGGGAAACAGCGCCGTTCACGTGCTGGTATACAACGCACAGACCGTGACGCCGGTCACCCAGCAAATCAAATCGCTGGCCGCTCAGAACAACATACCGATCATCGGCGTGACCGAGACCATACAACCGCCTGGCACGAACTTCCAGACCTGGATGGGAGCTGAAATCATCGACCTCCAGAACGCGTTGAATGCACAGGCTCTAGGTGCGTAATGAATGAATATATCGGCACTAAAACTGGTCAATGCTGGCGTGCATTCTAGCCTCTTAGCGGCTGAGAACCTAACAGCCGGCTATCGAGAGAAGACCGTCTGGCAAAACGCCAACTTTGACATCGGTCGTGGAGAATTCGTCGCTATCATTGGTCCCAACGGGGCTGGAAAGACCACGCTCTTCCGTTTGATACTGGGCCTGCAGCAACCAATCAGCGGAACAATCAAGATCTTCGGCGCGCAGCCCAAGCGTGGCAATCCTCAGATCGGATACGTCCCTCAGCGGCACGTAATAGACAGCGAAACTAACGTCGAATCCGTCGAACTGGTCCGACTTGGACTTTCAGGAAAACGATGGGGTTTCAACCCTTTTTCCCACGCTGACCGCGACACCGCGCTTGCCGTGCTCAAGTCAGTCGACGCGCTAGAGTTGGCGCATCGCCCTCTCGGTGTATTGTCAGGAGGAGAGCTGCAGAGGATTTTCCTCGCCGAGGCCCTCGTGAGCAACCCCGGCTTGTTGCTGCTGGACGAGCCGCTGTCGAACCTTGACATGCGGCGCGAGAGCGACCTCCTGCACCTTGTCAACGGTGTGGTCCATTCCCGCGGCGTGACGGCGTTGCTCATCGCTCACAACATCAATCCGCTCCTACCTCACCTCGACAAGGTGATCTACATAGCCAACGGCAGGGTTGCCACCGGGACGCCTGACGAAGTCTTGACGTCAGATAGGCTCACGGCTCTGTATGGTGTTCAGGTCGAGGTCTTGCGCGACGACAAGGGCAACGTCGCGATCATAGGTGTCGAAGAACACCTCCGACGGTGAGAGCTGGAATGACCTTCAGCATCAACCTATTCTCAGACCTGCAGCAGATGCTGGCTTATCAGTTCATGCAGCACGCGTTCGAAGCTGGAACCATAATAGCGGTGATCGCCGGGATCACGGGCTACTTTGTTGTGCTTCGTCGCTCCGCGTTTACCGCGCACGCATTCTCGGAGATAGGTTTCGCCGGAGCGGCAGGGGCGGTCCTCTTGAACATCGCCCCCATCGACGGTCTTCTTCTGGGCTCGACCCTGGGCGGGCTAGCGATAGCGGCCCTTGGACGACGAGCCACGAATCGAGACACCCAAATCGGAATCGTCCTTGCATTCGCGCTCGGGCTGGGGTTGCTGTTCATCAGCTTGTATACCGGCTATGCGACCGAGGCGTACTCGATCCTTTTTGGGCAGATACTTGGGGTCAGCAGCGGCGCCGTTCAGCTTACCCTTTTTGCCGGGGCGGCGGTAGTGGTCGCGATCGGGATCCTTTACCGACCGCTACTCTTCGCTTCTTTGGACGAAGACGTTGCAGAAGCAAAAGGGATGCCGATGATCCTCATCGGGACTGCCTTCATGGTCATCGTCGCTGTTGCCGTATCCTTTGCCGTACAGGTCACCGGCGTACTTCTCGTCTTCTCCCTGATGGTCACCCCGGCTGCGACTGCTCAGTACTTGGCGAGACGGCCGCAACGCGCGATCATCATCTCAACCATTATCGCTCTGATGGCGACTTGGGTGGGGCTTTTCGTGGCGTTCTTCACACCTTATCCGGTCAGCTTCTTCATAACGGGCATAGTTTTCGGGCTATACTTGTTTGTCAGGCTCGTGCATTTGGCAATCAAGCCAGCCAAAGCACCTGTCACTGGCACCAGTTCCACGTAGATTTGATGTCAATCTCAACCAACTAGAAGCGAACCTTCGCGTCAGACAGATGGTCTATCACGGCGTCAATCTCGTCCAACTCCAGTCTATTCTTGGCTTGGACGAAGATTTCGTCGTTTTACAAATCATCTTGCATGACGCTCTTATCTGCTTCCCTCAATTCGGGTGAACGCAACACGGTCGCGGCCAGTTTAGGCACTCCTTGAGACGATGAGAGGCGCTTCAACCCTTGATGTTGGCTGCCATCGATCGAGCCCAACCCTCCTAAGACGCTGTTCCGACTTGCGTCGACGCCTGAATTAGGCTGGTCTGCGAGCACATCCGCACACCCCAGCGATTCACTCTTGGCAGGGTGGGCATGACGGCTTGACCTAGTCAGAAAATCGTGACCTAAGTTTCCAAAAGGCCAACATCGTCAGGACGAGAAAAATAAGGAGGACTCCAATGATATATCCTGGGTTGTATTCTTCCAGCAAGGGATTCCCGCTCGGAATCTTGGGACCTATGCTGAGAAAGAAATTCGAGACCGATGAGAAGACAAAAGTCAGAACTATGACGAGAACTCCGAAACCAATTGTCAGGAGTCCGAAGGGAGTTGCATGTTTCATGACGTCATCTCCGTTTTTGAGTGATGATGGGCGTGACCCGTTCCACCTTTGGCCGGCCAAGCTAAGGATTATTAGCGCAAGAGCGCCACCCAGCAGTCCGTCTCCGACTGCGCCCCCGAGGATGCGAAACGCAAAATCTGCTAGGACAAACGAGAGCGGAAACTGGTAGATGCCGTGCGTGAACCAGACGACTGGGTACCAGAACACTGCGCAAGAGATTCCGGCGAGGCAAACCACTGGTACATCATACCTCTTGTAACGGAACAACGCAAATACGATGTCGGCGCCCAAGCCTGGGAGGCCGTATAGAAGGTGCGGATCATGGGTGCCATTGACAAAGACCTGACAGCATCCGTTGATTGTCAGCGCAAGCGTTGCAGCGGCTGGCTTCCTTACAAGACACGCTGCGATGAGCGCCCCGTACTCAAGCCAGGTTTCAAGAAGGTCTCCGAATACTGGGCCCCTGGTCACGTAAGCGAGATAGTCGTTGACCAGTACCAGAATGTGAGTATGAGCGACGGAGGCGAATAGGAACATCTCGGCTTTGTCGTCTATGAGTCCGGAAACGATTCCTATTGCGACAATTACAACGAATTCCCTCCTAGAGAAGAAGAGAATGTTTCCCAACTATCCGAATCCGCTCCTTTCACTTGGCGGACAGCAGAAGTCTGGCTCGAGCCTCCCCATCATTAAGCAAGCCCAATTGCGCGGCTCTAACGAACTGCCCATTAGTTAAAGTGGATTTGCCTCGACCTCTATCAACTATAATCTCTTCGCTAACTCCAATCTTCAATTGGGAAAGAGATAAATTGCCTAAAGCGGGGGTACCATTGTTTGACGAGACGCCGGTCAGGCATCAGTGCGTTGGTTGGCTTGCTTGTTTTAGTCATCGTCGTCGCGGGGGCGTTCTATGTCACGATACCGATGGTGGCTTCTTCGTCCTCTACGACCACGACACCTGAGACGACCTCGACCACCTCCTCGAACGCCTCAACTCCAACGGGTTCCTCTGGGAAGCTTACGATGAATGTGCAGCAACCGCTCATAGTCGCGCCCGATGTCAACGTCACTGCCACCATGAAGTTTTCGTCCATCGGAACCGTTTCCGGCGCGTATTCTCTATCGGCTACATCACTGCCCAAAGGCGTGACCGTAAGCTTCCAGCCCAGCACGGTCAACTTCCCGGGCCAGCTCTCGGGTGCGGTGACACTAACACTCAGCGCGTCAAACGGTGCAGCTGTCAGCAATTCCACGATAAGCGTCCAGGCGACCTCTGGCTCAAGCGTTTACACTCAGCAGTTCTCCCTACAGAGCGTCCAGGCCCTGGTCCTCATCCAGGGTAACGCGTTCGTTCCGAATTCCCTGAGTGTAGCGGCAGGGACGAAGGTATACTGGCTCAATCTGGACTCTAGTGCGGCTGGAGACGTCGCGGCAGTGACGCACGATGTCACAGCTCTGGACGGGTCGTTCTCATCGGGTACTGGTAGCCTTCAGCAATATTCCATCTACGGTCACACATTCGCTACTGCAGGGACGGTAAAGTATGACAGCGCTGCGCAGGGCTCTTCGGTGAGCGGTCAAGTCGTAGTTACCTGATACCGCCCTCGACAGCTAGAGCTAGCTGAAACCTCGACAATAAAGTTACAGTCGAAAGGCAACAGTTGGCTTTGCGCAACGACTTGGCTCGGCCAAACGATTTTTGAGCGGGCGTTCCCCGGTCATAGCTGGGGGGCGGATGCCATCGGAGGAACGTCCGTTGTCCGGGACGGACTCCGTCCCTGACCGAAGACCAATACGACGTTCATAAGGCCCAAAAGCGTCCCAATAAGATAAATGAAGATCGATACTCCGATCGGAATGACAAGCGGCCCTATCACGTAGGTGATGACCGAAGGGCCGAATCCGGATGAAAACGCGTAGCTCCCACCGATATAGCCTACAGTGAACATGAAACTTGTCTGAACGTAGACTGCGAGCTCGATGAGGACGATGCTCGTTATCGCAAGGAACTTGTCGCAGGTTTCGGCGCCCGTGATGCGCCTTATCAGGTCCAGCAGCACCGCCCAACCCAAGGTTCCGAGCACCCCGACGATAAGGAAAACGAAATAGGCGATTAACATCCAGGTCCCTGGCCAGATAGTCAACTTGAGAGGAAAAGCAAGCTCCGGAATTATGACCGGGGTCGTGAACGCGACCGCAGCGAAGACATTCAAAATCGTCGCGTAGATGAAATATCTGATTAGCCTGTCCATGCTAATCGATGCCATAATTCTGCGGAAAGTCGCGCGTATTTAACGGCATAGCCTTTTCTTCGGTCTTCGGATAGAAAAGGACCAGAAGTTAGAATCACGAGGTTCGAGTTTAGCAGCAAGGCACCCGTTGGTTGCCTAACAGAAAGGGTCGAGGACTAATAGACCAGGGGTAATGCTTTAATAATTTGCAATGTGAGCATAGTAGCTGTCATTGGAGCGAAACCTTCTTCGGAATGGTTTTCTGAAGGGTGTTGAAAGTTGAAGACAATCGATCTTGCTAACAGGTTCCTCGGCCTGGGCACCTTCAACGTGGTCCTTTCTGTGATTTTCACGGCTATCGTCTTGGACCCACTCCTGTGCGTCTCGGTTTCGCCCGGACAATTCGGTTGCCATGACAACATGGTCACGAGCTGGCCAGGAACTTGGCTCTTCATTGGATATTTCACGTGGCTGATCGTCGGGGTGCTCGGCGCATTCGGGTGGGCTGGGCTCTACTATCTGGGCGATAAA
>JAPCJN010000123.1 GCA_027886925.1 Nitrososphaerota archaeon | reverse complement strand
GCGGGTCGCCGCCGGTCATCAGCGCGGTGCCGCCCGGATCGGAGTCCGACGGGTCGGAGGTTTGGGCGTTGGTGAACTCCAGGCCGCCGTGGAACATCTTGGCGAGCTCTGAGCCCGGATGGTTACTGGCGTACCATACGAGGTCAGATTGGTGCAGCCCGTCAACAGAGATCAGCAGCACGTGGTCGATCTTACTGCTTGCCGCCATTCCAGGGACTGCAAATAACGGCAAGATCAGTGTTATCAGCATTATCAATGATGCGAGCCGTATTTTTTTTATGAGGACCTTAGCCCTTCTTTCCATGGCAGGCATGGAAAGGGCTTGTTTCGTATTTATTCGCTGTCGATGGTGTTTATGGTGATTATAGTGGTTATAGAGCTAGGTTGGAGTCTCAATATGCTCGAAAAAGTACGGAGCTTCCTAATGTCGGCTACACCCAGTCTCCGACAGATTTTTGGAATCATGTCGTCTGTCTGCCGGGCCAATCCTCTTAACGAAGTAACCTGCACGAAGCACGAATGCCGGTAAAGGTCCACGTGACTCGCATGCTGGTAAGACACCTGGAAATGGAGCCCGAATTTTCCGCCGACGCTCACAACCTTGGTGATTTGCTTGAAGTTGTCGACAGGGACGTCGAAGGATTCCGCGACAGCATATGTGACGAGACAGGAAGGATCAGGACTTACGTGAACCTCTTCTTGAACGGCGAGAACGTGAGCCATGACCCGAGGGGCCTGAACCTCCCTTTTCAGGACGGCGACGAAATCTATATACTTGCAAACATCGCTGGAGGAGCCGGGTAGCCATGCAACTACTCGTGGGCACACTGAAAGGAGGTTTCATTTTTGACGGCGATTCGTCACGAAGGAACTGGAAGTTCCGGGGTCCGTTCTTCGATGGCTACGAGACCTACGACATTGCCGCTGACACCAGCGACGACAAGCCACTTCTCTACGCCGGGGTCAACACATGGACGTGGGGCCCTGTGATCTACAAGAGCGCAGACCTTGGCAAGGCCTGGAAGAAGACCAAGTCTGCTCCCAGATACAAGGCGAAGAAGGAGAAGAAGGGCAAGGGGGAAAAGGACGGGCTTGCTGTGAAGCGGACATGGAACATCCAGCCTGACGGGCGGGGAAGGATCTATGCGGGTGTGGAGCCTGCGGGCCTGTTCTACAGCGACGACGGCGGCGCTTCGTGGAAGGAGTTTGACAGCCTCAACTATCACCCGACGAGAGCGAAATGGAACCCAGGGAACGGAGGGCTTTGTCTTCACACGATAATGGTCCACGCCAAGGACCCCAAGAAGATCCGAGTCGGGATCTCGGCAGTAGGGGTGATAGGGACGGACAACGGAGGGAAAGATTGGCGCTTTATGAACAAGAACATCAGGGTCGATTTTTCCCCTGTCAAGTACCCAGAATATGGTCAATGCGTCCACAAGATGGACTTCAATCCGAGCAAGCCGGACGTCCTCTACCTCCAGAACCACGGAGGCGTCTACAAGAGCAACGACTTTGGCGAGAACTGGACAGAGATCGACAAGGGACTTCCAAGCGACTTTGGGTTCCCCATCGCCGTCAACAGGACCAAGCCCGACACAGCGTACGTCTTCCCACTAGAGGGGAATGGGCGCTTCCCGCCAAAAGGAAAGTTCAGCGCCTGGAAGACCAGCAACGGAGGCAAGGCCTGGGCAGCGGCACACAAGGGGCTGCCTGAACATGCCTACTTCAACGTCCTGAGAGAGGCGGTCGCGGTCGACGGAGAGGAGAAAGGTGGCATTTATTGCGGGACGAGCACCGGGCAGATCTACTACAGCACCGATGATGGGGAGTCGTGGCAGCAGATGGTCGACTGTCTGCCAAGGATCACCTCTCTCTCAATCTTGGCAAACTAGGAAGCTTGCCTCTGGCATTCGAGAATGAAACCGAGTGGGCCGGAAGGGATTTGTTCCCTGATAGGGTTCAACCCGTATGATTTTTTGCGACCGGTGAGAGGATTGTGGTTCGTAATCTTGGACGTAATTGTCAATCAGCTGTGGTCGAAGCACAGATTGGGAAGGTTCCGAGCCGCTTAAATAGCATTCCGTATTACTGATAATATCAGTATGGCAAAGAGAGCCGAGAGACTGGTCAGGACGACGATTACGCTGCCTGCCTCTCTCAAACAGAAGATGGAACGTGTGGAAACGAATTGGAGCGAAGAAATCAGGGAGATGAGGGCGAAGGAGACATGGCTGAGGCGGTAATCCTGAATGAGAGGGTGAAACGCGAAGCACCCAAGGACTGGACTGCGCTGAGGGTGGTCAAGCAGTGGCGAAAAACAAAGAATACGTAGTGGATTCGTCTGTTGTGGTCAAGTGGTTTCTGCTCGAATCAGGTTCCGATATCGCCACTAGATTGAGGGACGATTTCGCCACGGGACGGGCAAGCCTCTCGGTTCCTACCCTACTCTTCTACGAAGTGATGAATGCCATAAGGTCCAGCAAGTTATTCGGGGAGGCCGATCTCGCTATGGTCGCGGGGTCATTGAGCAAGTACAAGTTTGGCATATGGAGACCGAGAGGAAGGTTGCTGGAGTGGACGGGCGAGCTCAGCCTTAAGGAAGACGTGACCGTTTACGATTCGTGTTATGTAGCCCTCGCGCAGCGACTCGGGACGAAGGTCATCACCGAAGATAGCGAACTGCTTCAAAAATTCCCCGATGACACTCTGCCCCTCCCTGGCTACTCCCGGCGCGATTGAGGTAAGGAGGAGGAGGAAACACTCCCTCGCCAAGCTCAGAGATTAGAATTCGGCTTTGAACACAGGGGTTCCTTCTAGTAAAAGATGGGCCGGAAGGGATTCGAACCCTGTCAGGGTTCGGACCGTTTGATTCTAGCCGATGCCATCTTGGGTTCGATTCTGGTTATCCCAGCAATCTTGTCAAAGTCCCAATCGAAGGAAACGATCTCCTTGATCCCCAGTCGTCTCATAGCGGCGACCGAGGTCGAATCATCGAAGCTCAGCCTATTGCTATCCATCACTTCGGTCGCCAAAATTCTCCCCTTCAGGTCGAGGTTGTGGACGAAGAGACCTTTGTAGAGGATCAAGCTCGCGAAGAACTTCCTGATGTCACTGGCTGGCGCGTCTCGGTCAGTTACCACAGCTGTGCTGTCCAGTATGAAATCCATGGTGGAAGCATTCAGCCTGCCGCTCGCGACCTTTGTGAGGAAGTCTTTGCATTCTGCGGACTTTGATTGGCCGAGTTCCAGCTCCAGGAAAATGTTGGCATCAACCAGTAGTCTTGTCAAGCGTCCTCCTCCTCACCCTGACTCTGCTCGCCTCGTGCTGCAATTCCACAGAGGTCGCTCCTACGTGCTTTAGCAGGCCCTCGATCGCTGCTACAGGGTCGTCCATACTGGGCATGGGAACCTCAGTGTCCTCCCTTGATGACCATTCACTAAGAGCTGCCTCGGCGGCTTCGCTCAAAGCGCCCTTTGCATATCCGTACCGTCTCATTGCGGTGCGTCTGAATTGCTTTTCCACCTCGTCACCGATTACGACTTTCAAGCTGCCCATAAGGGCAAAAGAGCATAAGTACATATTATCTGTTCTTGTCCCGAGCCTCGGAGCACCCGGAAGGCTTCCACATGGATCGCAAATCTGAGAGCGCAAACTTCTGGAGCAGTCGAACTCACCTGGGTTCGCCCTCGCTCAGACCCAAATCATGACGCCGCGTCTATGCCTGCCGATTGCGTAAGGCTTGCGTCTCCTGGCGCTGTTTCCACTCGTATTCGCTGTGCCGCTTTCTTCCTTTCCTCTGCCACCCGTTAGAGGGGCAACTGCGACACGTTCTGGTGTTACGCTGTGGGTCCGACGGGCATCCATCCAGCAAAAGAAGAATTGAGCCCAGCTTTGCCTTGAGTGTGATTAAGTATCTGGCGTGTGAAGAGCTCGACGCTCCGACTTGGCAAGAGAACTCCTCCTCGGCGAGACGATTCTGAACATGGGAGGGACGACGAACGTCCCTGAAAAGGTGATGGAAGCGCTGAGCCTGAAGCCGAAGCCAGGCGACCGGTCCAAGCTCCTCTGGACGCCGGCGGGGGACGAGGTAATTGTTACCAGAGGAACGCCGCAATCGGATTGGAGAAAGACCATGCTAAGGAAGAATGGAACATCGGCCATCCCAAGACACGTTCAGCAGGCGTTGAACCTGAAAATCACCCCCCAGAAAGAGGAGAGGGTGCTATGGATACGGAAGGGGGATCTGATAATCATGAGGAAGGGGACGCGCGAAGTCCTCAATGACGGAACCGTTCGAATTCCTTGATGGAATCGTGTGAATTAGGCTCATATAGCCTAGCAGAGTTCATTCTGAGCTATCGAACTGTGGGCCGGAAGGGAATCGAAGCGTTTTGGTGCTCGAAACGGTATCGAAATTCAAGGGTTCGTACCTCTACGGGTTTGAACTGATGTGGCCTCTCCATTCCAGCGTAAAGGCCAGTCCGTGGGTCTGACGGGCGCTACCATGACTCCTGCACTGCGCAGGAGCATTTGTTTGTCGCGGTCGCGTATCGGGTGGATGCATACAAGCTTCCCACCTCCACTTTTGAGGAAAGATGTTGCACATTTTCGTTTGAAAGCATATCGTCATAATGGTCTAATTGAGTCAATGTTAAAATATCGCTAGCGGCAAATTGTGCTGTCAGGAAAGATGCTTGGCAGACCCTATGAAATTACTGTCGCTCAAGAATTGCTGGACGATTTACAGGAGCGCCTAGAGCAAACACGCTGGGCTGACGACGTCAATAACGTGGGCTGGAACTACGGAACAGATCCACAATATCTACAAGAGCTGGTCAGCTACTGGCAAGATACTTTCGATTGGCGCATGGCCGAGACCGAGCTCAACGAATTTAGGCATTTTACCCTCGAAACAGGTAACACAAGCCTGCACTTTATTCACGAGAAGAGCGACAAGGCCGCTACGCCGCTGCTATTGCTGCACGGTTGGCCGGATTCGTTTTACCGTTTCTACAAAGTGATCCCACTGCTCAAAGGCGAATACGACCTCGTGATACCTTCGCTACCTGGCTTTGGATTCTCAGAACGCAAGGCAATGTCGTCCGACGCGGCCGCAGAGTTAATGGCAGAGCTGATGATCGAGCTCGGCTATCAGACATACGCCGTGGCCGGCGGCGATCTAGGCGGCGGCGTGGCAAGGGTCTTGGCTGCCACGCATCCGAAGTCTGTGTCCGCCATTCATCTGACGGACGTCGGTTTCCCGACCGGGCAAGAAGACTCTTCCAAGATGTCGGATGCAGAAAAAGAGTTTGCTGGCTTTATCCAACGGTGGTGGTATACTGAGGGTGCCTATGCCATGATTCAGGGCACCAAGCCGCAGACCGTTGCTCAGGCCCTGAACGATTCGCCGGCCGGGTTGGCTGGCTGGATCATCGAAAAGTTCTACACGTGGAGCGGATGCAAAACGAACGAGGATCTAGAGAGTCGGTTCAGCAAGGACGAGTTGCTGACAAACGTCATGATTTACTGGGTTACTCAAACGGCTAATACGGCCGCTCGCACCTATCTGGAAAACACCCGTGCCACTTACACCACTCCCGGTGGACCAAGATCCGCCATGCGTAGCGAGGTTCCTGCGGCTGTCACCTGTTATCCAGCCGATGCGCCGACACCGAGAGAGTGGGCAGAACGAAACGTGAATCTAAAGCGCTACAAGAAGATGGAGAAAGGCGGACACTTCGCTGCGCTGGAGGTTCCAGAAATATATGCGAGCGACCTGCTTACCGCTCTTAGCGAGATTAGGACTTAGAGGCTCAACCGACCACGCCCCTACGGTAGAGAGCCACTGATCGGATTGCGTCGAGCTACGTCAGCCTCGCCCTGGGCGGTATTGCCACTAGTGAACAGGGAGGCCAGACGCTTGTCAGAGGCAGGGACCCCTGGCCTGCGCAGCGATTCGGACCGGTCGCAGATGCGTGTAGCCATGCTTCATTTCCCGGTCGCGAATCGAAATCAATGCGGCGGCTCGATTGGTTGAGTCTTTCAGAGAAGCTTCAGAAACTCCTCTTTGCTCAGACCTGCT
>JAPCJN010000122.1 GCA_027886925.1 Nitrososphaerota archaeon | reverse complement strand
ATCAGCTGGTCGATGTTCTGCGAGGCGCCCGAAAGGATCGAGCCTGCGATGAATATGACCAGCCCTGCCATTAAGAACCTCTTCCGGCCGTAGATATCGGAGAGCTTGCCGAGGATGGGCATCGAGACCAGCTGCGCCAACGTGTAGACGCTGAAGACCCAGGCGTAGAGGCTGAGCCCACCTAGGTCGGAGATGATCGTTGGCCCAGCGGTCCCCACTATGCTGACGTCCATGACCCCGAGGCTCAGGGCGAGCAGCGCGCCCACAATAATCAGCAACGCGTTTCTCTTCGTGGGCGTTACGCCGACCGCCTGTGGGCTCGTTCCAGTCCGCGGCGCCGTCACGGTGGCGCTTGTCTCCTGGATGGCGTCTTTCACCTCAGATGCTTGCAAACCGAGATACTTGTTGACGGAGAACCGCATCAGTCAATCACATCTCGTCGGTTTCCGTCGACCTTGCTGGCCCACGACTTTGCTATACTAAGTATAGCTTATAAACAAGCATGGGAAAAGGAGTATAGTTGCAAAGGCAAGTCGAGAAGGGAAAAGCCACGGAGGCAGCGATTGAACTGGTCGCACGTCATGCTGAGCTAGGGACGTTCCTCCCCAACGTCAGGTTCGCGGAGTGTCCCATCAAGGCCACCTTGGGCGTGCTCGGTAGGAAGTGGTCGATGTTGATCCTGCGGGACATAGGGTTACGCAGGATAGACCGCTTCAACCGTCTCCTCGAATCGATTCCAGGTCTCACTCCCCGAGTCCTATCAATGCGTCTCAGGGATTTGGAGGAGGCTGGCTACATCAGATGCACGGAAAACAAGGAGTCGACGATCGTGGTGAGATGGTCCCTCACGGAGATGGGAGTGGACTCGTTGCCCATTCTCATGCGCTTCATCGCGTTTGGCTCGAAATGGCATCCAGAAGAGGTGTTTGACGACAAGAAGCCGCGGACCTTGGAAGAGCTTTTCAAGCCGGAAGCGTTGCGGCTGATCGAGCAGTTCGCCTGATGACAGCGGGCATTCATTTCTCATTCTTTCATCAATATTCCTCGCCATTTGAACGGACCTAGTTGATCGGAGCGGGAGCAATCTAAGGCCTGATTTCGGCGCCTTTTCCGACAAAGGGACATCGATTGGTTTCGGGGCGTATTGAAAGCACAACGACGACCCTGAACTTTCTCTTCGGTGCTGCGGGTGAAAAAAGTCGTGCGTAGATGGCTTCGGATCAGGAGAATCATCGGCAGATCCCGTTCGTAGGGTCATCCTACGCAAAGCTAGGAAGGATTTAGCGAGCAGAATCGGCGGTTACGGGGACTACCGCCGCGGGTGAAAATATTGAGCACCCGACTAAGGCCTCTCCGACCCGGGACTTTCTCCTTGCGTTCTTAATCTCGCATATGGGTTATAACCCGAATGCACCCGAAATCCGTACCTCGAGTCCTTCTGGGGCATTTTTCTGTGCGGCGACGCTGTCGCTCACCCGTTTTGCTTCGAACATATCGCGTTTAGTAACTCGGTCCTGCATACTGCGATTATAGCTTCCGCTCACCGAAGCTTTCAATGAAAAGTCTCCTACTGCAGAAGCTACTCAGGCTAGCCCCCTTCGCGATGGCGGTATTTTCGACGTTGCTCATCGCACATGGGGTGCACGTCGTCTCCAGCGGCGACCCGGGCGGACCCGGAGGGCCTGACTAGGCCTTCCTTCACTTTATTTTCATCTTGCGAGGGAGGACAGCCTCTAACGCTGCGCCCTCGTTGAAGAACCAGCCCTTCTTGTCGTCGAAGTTCTCATATGGAAGCGTGTACCAGGATGTCGTCGAGAGGTCGATTGTCCAGGTCTTCCAGCTCGAGACGATCTCCCCCAGGCTCGAGTTGAGGAAGCGTAGAGACTCCATGAGTTGTCCCGCCGGGAGACCCGATTGCACCTGGTAGTACCCGTCTCCGCGCCCTCCCTCGAACCAAGAAAAGGGGAAGTTGTTGAACACGAACCTTAGCTTTGCGAGGGTCTTCTTCGAGATGCCGTTGAACTCGTGGATGAGGCCGGCCGCTCTCGTGAGCTCCTTCGGGGTCACTGGAATCCAGTTCACATAGCTGGATGGTGCGATGTCGACGACGTGCTTCTTGTAGTGCCAGCGCACCGTTCTCTCGTTCAATCCCAGTTTCCGCGCTATCTCGGCTATGTTGCGCCAGGAGTCGAGCTGCAGCTCCTTGATGATGAGCGTGTCCTTGGCATCGATTTCGGGCGATGGTGAGGGCTCCTCATGCCTTGGAGGCGCGGGCGGAGTCTCGCCGGACCTCGTGAGCTTGTCCCAATCGATCGACCATTCACCTGTCGCGAAGTTGTAGTATCTGCTTTTCAGTTCGAGGTGCCGCGACCATTCGATCCGCTCGGACGTGTACTCCACCAGGACGTCCTCCTTTACGAGCCTGTTCAGGAATCCCAGGAACTCATCGACAAGAGAGACGGGGACCGAGAAGAAAGCAAGTTGTCGGCGCTCGACTGCTGCCTTGCACCAGTATGTGAGAAAAGCATTGGAAGAGAGCCCCTTCAAGATGGCCCGTTCGGACTGCTCCGCGCTCTCGGTCAACCTCATGGAGACGAAATATCGTTCTAGTCCCAAGGCGCTGTGATTCATGGGCGTGCGGACGTTGAGGCCGATCTTGGGAAACCTCTTTTTCATCGTGTAACGCATGGTCTCTACAGGCATCCCGGTCATCCTTGACAGAAGTGAAACGTTCTGGACGCCGAAGCGGTTGATTGCTTCGATAAGCTTGCTTAGGTCAGTTCCCATGCAGTAGGCCCGATGGCGTATTACCTAATAAATATGAGCGCACTTGCGAGAAAGTAAAACTATCAGGCGCGCAATCGAAGACTGCGATGTCTCTCAGGTCGCATCTTTGTCCGGGAACCCAGTGCATCACACCGAGTTGAGAGCTACCAGCAGGTCAAGGGGCGGCCATTCCACGGCTACGACGAGGCGTAGCCGAAGGAAGGATAGGAAGGAGAAAAACGTCGCCGCACCTCCGACGGGAGACCTTACCCTTGGCGAAATCGTCAAAGCTGAGCCCGCTGCAACCGCACGACGTTCGAGACGACCTCTCGATATTCCTCTTCGAGCAGGCGCAGGAGTTTGATGCCTGCAGTCGTGATTTGCAACTCGTTGTTGCCTGAGCTGCGTTCCATTTTCGCATATCCCTCGGTCAGGAGCACCTTCTTCAGCCGCCCAAACTCCTGATTGCTCGGGGTAAGCCCATACCTTAGGTGCAGGTGAGAGAGGATCTCAAACTCGTTCAAAGGCGATTCTCGGAGGAGCCTGAGGACCAGAAGGGACATGTTCTGCGATATCCAAGCGGAGCGAAACCTAGAACGCATCCAATTTGAAATCATTCCTGAACACGGCCCCTATAGGCTTCAAGCCACGGCACGCAGTTCCTGTGTCATTGGATTGCTTAGCTGCATTTGGATCGCCCGGAACTCTTCCCTCCATGCTTTCAGGAGGGACTGGCCAAGATACGTCGCCTCGAGGAGGACGGCCTTGCCCTGCTTTTCCTTACGAATCAGGCCTTGCTCGGTCATGTGGTCGATGACCGGGTACACTTGACCTGGGCTGAGGAGAGTGTGGAACCGTTCATGCAGCACGGTGATGATATCGTAACCGCAAAGCTTTCCCTTCTCTACGTAGTTCAAGATCAGATACTCTAGAAGCGAGTTTACCATTCCTCTTCGATATCTACGGACATAGCGGTCAATCTCGTAGTCCGTTACCGAATTCACCACATGCCCCACTGACGGCCATTATTACGGTAACTCAATAGATAAACATTTCCGCCGGGCCCGCAAAACAAGCGACCAGAAGCTGCGGGAATCTCCAATGATGTCAATGGATTCCTGCGACTCCCAAAACTACCTTCACAATCAGCTCGTTAACCCCGATCGCAGGGATCGAACCGCCGTAAAATGTGGCACGCCGGGGTGCGGAGCCAGTTGCCATTTGCGCTACCATGAGCTTAAATATTTGTGAATGCTCTAATCGTCAAATGACCCTGGAGAGGAGGTTCGTTCAGGTTGACTTCAGGATTCCAGGAGTCACGACTCGAACCTCTCTGTAACCGCTTGACTGCTATATTTGGCGGCATGAAATTCAAGGTCGTAGGCGCCCTCCCCATGTCAGCTTGGGTGGCCCTCTCCAAGCTAAAGTCCCGATCGGTGCAACGATACTGGGAGGACGACGATCTGTCCACGCTCAAGGATCTGGCGGGCTATCTGAGGGAGCAAGAGTCCAAAAAGAAAAAGGACGGCCAGCAACAGGACCCGAACGCTCCCCCATATGTTGCCATCGTGGTCGAAGCGCTCGACAACGCTTTTGACATGATAGGGCGGACGGGAAAAGACGTCCTTTACACGATGCTCGAAGAGAGGTACGAGCTCCGAACGACTGACGTCGCGTCCAAGCCGGGGGAGTTCATGTCGGCGCTCCGGGCGTTGCTCGCAGACTCGGCGCTGGTGATCGAGAGCTACATGCTCTCATTCATCGCCGAGAAAACGCAGGTGAGGGGTTGGTCGCTCGAGGATGCTGTAGACAAACTGAAAGCCGCGTATCGAGATTCCCATCCGCAGCCTAGCCCATAGCTATGCTGAGAGTGTTCGTTGCGATGCCCCGTGCGCCGGAGGGTCTTCTGTCTTAAGAGGTCTCAGAGCGCCGCCGGCATCCGGCCTGAAAGGGTAGGGCACACATTCATAGCATCTCTCAGGCCCCGTTGGTGGTCATGACCATCCCCAAGCAAAAAGTCACCCTTCCCGGCAGCGAGCGGGTGCTATTCCCTGGAGCAAAAGTTTCCGGCAAAATCGACCCAAATGAGACAATCCGCGTCACGGTCATCATCCGTCCCCGTCCGTCATCGGAGATTCAGAGGACGGCCACCCTGGAAGAGATGGGTGCGCTGATGCCGAAAGATCGCAGCTATCCGACTCGAGAGGAGTTCGCTGCAAGCCAAGGAGCGACGGGCGAGGAGTTCGCCAAGGTGGAGGCGTTCGCTCGCGAATATGGGCTAGGAATCGCAGAAGAGAGTTCGGCAAAACGCTCCATCGTCCTCTCGGGGACTTTGACGCAGTTTGCCAGGGCCTTCGATGTCAGGCTGACGCGCTATAGTCACCCGAGAGGCGTCTTTCGGGGACGGTTTGGGCCGATATACCTGCCTGCCGACCTCTCCCCAATAGTGCAGGCCGTGCTCGGCTTGGACAACCGCCCTCAGGCCAAGTCGCACGTGCGAATCCTCAGGAAGAGGGCAGCGGCGGGGGGCGTCTCGTATACCCCTCCGCAGGTCGCAGCCCTCTATGACTTCCCGTCAGGTCTGGATGGGACCGGGCAGTCGATAGCAATTATTGAGCTCGGCGGCGGGTACACGACGAGCGACCTTCAGAAATACTTCGCGAAGCTCGGAGTCCCCGCGCCGAGCGTGCTCGCCATCTCGGTCGGTGGCGGTGCGAATTCACCCACAGGGGACCCGAACGGCCCCGACACCGAGGTGATGCTCGACATCGAGGTCATAGGGAGCATCGCGCCCAAGGCACAAATCTATGTCTACTTCGCGCCCAACACCGACGCTGGCTTTGTGGACGCTGTCAGCGCGGCCGTCCACGACGACATACACAGGCCCTCGGCGATCTCGATCAGCTGGGGCGACGCCGAGTCGAATTGGACGAAGCAGGGGATCCAGGCCCTTGACCAGGCATTCCAGGACGCGGCGATGCTCGGCATAACGGTCGCCGCGGCTTCGGGCGACAATGGCTCGTCCGACGGGGCGAAGGACAATCTCGCCCACGTGGACTTTCCGGCCTCGTCCCAATATGTCCTGGGGTGCGGAGGGACGAAGATGCTGGAAGAGAAGGGCGGAAGGGTGATCAAGAGCGAGGTGGCGTGGAACGACCAGCCGGCCGGCGGCGCTACCGGCGGCGGGGTGAGCGACGTGTTCCCTCTGCCGAGTTGGCAGAGCGGCGCGAACGTCCCGCCCTCGGTGAACCCAGGCGGCCGGGTGGGCCGCGGAGTGCCCGACGTCTCGGGTGACGCCGACCCAATCACGGGCTACCTCGTGC
>JAPCJN010000121.1 GCA_027886925.1 Nitrososphaerota archaeon | reverse complement strand
CTGCTGTCACTTCTTCTGCTTCGGTTTCGTCTTCGACGACATCTTTCCATGTGCTCTCGAACTCGACTTCGTCACACAGTGGCACGCTTACAGCAACGATTAGCCAGACGACATCAGATTCCCGCCAGTTGGTAGGTCCTCCCCCAACTCTACAGTTCTTGTTCGGCGCAAATTATTCAACCGGCCCGTCGACAAAAAGCGTGATTCCTGCGAACACATTGGTCTGGACAACTTGGACCATCAACAACACCATATCGATGGCCGCAGCTCAGGCTAACCTGCTTGCCGGAGCGCAAAATGTCAACTCGACCATCACAATCGCGGTCTATATCAACGGTCAACTCGCTGCCCATGAAAGCGACAGAATACCTTCTGTGACGTTGCCGGGGCAATCTTCACCTTCCCCGGTAGAGCAAACTGTAACGATTACCGTGCCGATGCCTTCAGGAACGACTCTTACGCCGGGGACGATAGTTTCGCTCGCATTCATCTCGTCTACCGACATCAATGATTATTTCACTGGTACACCAGGGGTGCCCACTCTGGAGGCCTCCGTTCAAGCGAACTCTGGCCTTCCTTCGACATTGCCATCCCCAACCTCCACTGTCACCTCTACGATGGAGATTTGGGCTTACGCCCTAGTGCGGTAAGGCTCTTGCTTCTCGCTATCCAACATCGTAGATTCACCCACCAACGCACAAGCTGCTCAAGACTCGCTTCTTATCGAAGGTCGCCCTTTACATGAACGAGTTCAGGTTCGAGAGGAAGCCGATGATGTTAGACCTCTTCCAAGACTTGAACGACTACGCTACTACTCCGATGATGGACCTCGTGAAAGGGGCTCTTGACGAGGATGGGGTCGCAGCAGGATGGAGAGACGAACTCTTCATTGGTAGGGAACAATACATCAGTTTCGAGGTGATGGCCCTAAAGAACCGTCGTGGCCTACAGAAGATTAGAGATTATCTCTGGGACAAGATGAAGCGATACGAACGAACGGACCCTGTGAGATTCCGGAAGTCAAAGACTCTGCATGACAGGGCCGAGAGGGCGCTAACGGCTTGACAAATGCGATGAGGAGCGGGGCCATGTCCCGACCGGACAGCGCTGAGCGTGTCCTGTAGATTGGACAGCACCCCGCGGGAATACAGCGTTCCGTGAGGCTCCAACCCGCGGATCTCATACTGCGTTTTTAGGCCGAAGATATGTTGGATGATAACCGTATCTCCAGACTTGCATCACTCCAACTTGCAAGACCCATCTTCGTAAGACGCACATTACCGAGCGCAGACAGGTTTATAGGGAATACCCTGGTATGGTCGGGGTATGATAAAGACGACCATCTCGGTGACCCCAGAGCTCTACTCGGCCCTGACCCGGGCGGCGCTTGATAGCGGCACCAGCGTGTCCAGAGAAGTCGAGACTCACCTCAGAGAGAACACCTACATCCAGAAGTACATCCAAGAAGTGCGCGCAGAGCCCGCCGAGGGCGCTCATCTGGTCAATCCCAAGGCGCTGCGCTCGAAGTCTAAGGTCGCCGAGGCAACAGTTTCCTCTTAGGGGTAAGCAGACCCCACTCGGGATCTCGGTAAGACTTCCCCATCTCGTCGTATCCCAACACGTCATCGTAATACCTCACGACGTGCTGCAGGGCCTCCATCCGAATCTCGGAAATGCCGAGCTGGGGAGCCACGACGCGCTCGACGACCCTCACTAGGTCGCCGCCGGCTCCGGGGTACTGCAACAGCTTGTTCCTCGCGAGCATCTCCAGCATGATGTAGCCGCTGCGCACCGTTAGGTACTGGACGCCGGCAACCTGTCCTTCGACCTCTCTGACTATCACCAAGGCGTCAGGCCCAAGGCCCCATTCGTAGTATTGGCGCAGGGGGTATCTGTCCATGCGCGGCTCAAGGCAACTGAATTCCTTGTCGATGTCCTCCCGCCGAATCAGCCTGAAGCCCTCGGGCAGCCGTATCCGGTCCCTCGGTCGCAGCGTGTCGGTCATTGTGAACCTACCGCGTCTTTCATTTCTCATGCTTCTCCTTGGTTGCCCACTTTTGCCGACACCATTCAAAAGGGAAGCTTGAGAATCGCCCTGTCGTGGGAGAGAGAGGCCACGTACTCCCATCCCTGCTGGATGTATTGCTCCACCTCGCACCATTTTCTGGAACTCTTCATCGGACGTCTTGGACAGGTCGACCTTCTCGGCTTCCTCGGGCTTGAATCCGGCGACGAGGAGGAGTTGCTTCCTCATCTCGCTCTTGAGATCTGTCTTCTCCTTCTCCTGAGACAGGATTGTGAGCGCAGGGATTCCCTTCGCGTACTCCGTGAGCAACTCCTCGGTCGAGGGTTTCATGTAGCTGCTGGCCACGCCTATGGCGTGCCCCATCATCAGCTCCGTGATGATCGGCTTGACACCGGCCACCTCCATCCTGGTCTTGAAGAACTTCCTGAAGCCATGGGCCTGCTTAAACTCATAGTTCCTGTATTTCGCCCCATCCTTGATGAGCTCCCTCATCCCCAATTGCTTCAGCAGCTCACCCAGCATGTTCTTCCATGTGGTGACAGCGATTGGCTTCACCTTGGACGGGTCGAAGTCCCGCTTGTTGGGGTCGCTTGCGAAGACGAAGGACGCCTCGATGACCTTCTCGCCCAGCCTCTCGCGCAGCGCCCTATATTCCAGCAGGTAGCGGTAGCACTCGGGCGTCACGAAAGTCACGTACTCCTCCGGCTCGCCCTTGTATATTGTCAGTCTTGCGAGCTTCTTCTCTTCGACCTCGACCTCCTGCACGTCCCGCCACCTCAGGTAGGCGACTGAACCGATCCGCGCGCCCGACGAGCAGAGATAGAGGACGAGGCACTTCATTCTCAAGCTCGCGACGTCGAGGATTCTCCTGATCTCTTCGCTGGTGGGCGCCCTGTCCTGCCCGGACTTTTTCTGACGCGGCAGGAAATCGCCGATGTGTTTCCAGTCCACTTTGTTGACCCTGTTGATCTCGAGGAACCTTCGCAGGGAATCGCGGTGAAACGCTAGGGTGGACGGGCTCGCGTTCTTCCCCTTTTCCTGGATGAACTCGATGAAAGAGTCTTCGAACTTCTTCGGGCTCGTCCTCGCGTGCTTGACGACCTCGTCCGGAGTCTTCTTCGCAAAGTCGCAATAGTGTTTGACCGCGAAGATGTAGTTCTTCCGCGTGTCGGGGGCGAGCTTCATCGAGGCGTTTAGCCTCTCCAGCGATTTGGATGACGAATCGTCGCGTTCCATGCCCTGGGATACGCCCGATTCTTATTTATGGCTCACGCTTTGGCACACAAAAGTATGCCAAGGGCAGGATTTGAACCTGCGGCAGCGCCCGACAACCATCCATCGTGGATGAATCGTTCTCGGTCTTCAGCCGAGTGTTGGAGGCCTTGCGGCACTCTCCATAGCCCCTTGGAGGGACAGGCTGAGCTACCTTGGCACCGGGTCGAGTCCGCAGCGCATGCCACTTAAGAATTTCTTCGAGCGAAGGCTTAAGTCACTCTCCGGCTTGAGCAGCCTCGAGACTCTTGGGCAAGCCTGTTAACCAGACCTACAAACTATCGAAAAAATTCAACGCCCCCTTGGACTTTGTGTTCCAGTGGTGCACCGACTTCCGCGAGGACGATCCGAAATACATCGGTTCTAAGAGCGTCCGGAAGATACTCGAGAAGGACGGAGAGCGAGTCATCTGGAGGGTCAGATACAAGGACGGGAAGGGGTTCTCGGAAGGAGTGAGGTTCGTGACGTTGCAGCCTCCAAACACGTGGCATCTTGACACTTGCGGTGACGGCCGGGAAGTCGGCGACTACAAGCTGTCGGCGCTCGGGAAGAACAAGACGAAGCTCGAGATGAGGTTCACCGTCACCTACGACAGCAAGAAAGAGGTCGAAGCCAAAGACGAGTGGGAGAAGGACAGCGACGACCACTGGACGATTTACAAAAAGGCATTAGAACAGGACTACAAGGAGAGCCTGAAGGCGCCGGCCTAAAACCAAAGCGCATTCGCTGCTCATCCAGCGAGGGTAGGAGAAAGGAAAGCTGACAAGGGCGCGCATCGTCACCGACTCGGGCGCCTACGAAGCCGACGCGGGCTGGGCGAAGATTCCCAACGGGTGGTCGTTCCGAGAGGTGGCCGGAGTGGCGGCCGACGCTCAGTCCCGTGTGTATGTCTTCAGCAGGAGCGAGCATCCAATGATGGTCTTCGCCCCCGACGGGGAGTTCGTAACTTCCTGGGGGGAAGGCTTGTTTGCGAAGCCTCACAACGTCCGCGTCTCTCCGGACGGCTTCGTCCACTGCTCCGACATCGCCGACCACACCGTGAAGAAGTTCACCCGCGATGGGAAACTGGTGCAGACACTTGGCACTAAGGACGTCCCCTCCGATACAGGGTCTAGCAACTTCAAGACAATCAAACGGGCCGCAGGCCCTTTCAACGGTCCCACTGACATTGCGTTCGACGGGGTAGGCGACCTCTACATCTCGGACGGATACGCGAACTCCAGAGTGCACAGGTTCTCACGCGACGGCGAGCTACTCTCATCGTGGGGCTCCCCTGGCGCGCTCCCCGGACAATTCAACCTCCCTCACGGCGCCCTCATCGGGAAGGGGAAAGTGATTTACGTCCTCGACAGAGAGAACAACAGAGTGCAACTCTTCACCCTAGGCGGAGAGTTCGTCTCCCAGTGGACCGACTTTGCCGGACCGACCGGAATCTCGCCCGCCAGGGACGGTTCGCTCTTCATCTGCGAGTTCGGCTACGACCCTGCCGTTCCTGTGAGGTATTCAGTCCCCTCGCACGGACAGAGGATTCTTCCGCGAATCACGGTGCGCTCGCCTGAGGGGGAGCTGCTCGCGAAGATAGAGGGCGAGGACAAGTGCACTCCCGGGTGCTTCTTCGCTCCTCACTCGCTGTGCGTAGACCCGCATGGCGATATCTACGTGGCGGAGGTTCCGATCACGAGACGCGCCCCCCAAGGATGTCACACCCTGCAGAAGCTCGTGCGACAATGATCTCTGCGGGTCGAGCCTTCCCGATGTTTAAAAGCGCCAGGAATCCGGGACGGCGCCGTGCCGGCGTAGCTCAGCCTGGTAGAGCTCCTGTCTCGTAAGCAGGGGGTCACGCGTCCAAATCCTGCGACCGCAGGTGGAAATCGCGTCGCCGGCTCTCCTCCCCTGTCGCATCAGAAATCTGATATAATCTGGGGCTAGGGATGACGACGGCAAAGGAAAATGACAAACCTGACTTTGGAGCAGGCCGAAGGGTGGATAAGGACGGCGCAGGCGAAGGCGGTTCAGCTCGGGGTGAAGGTCTCAGTGTGCGTGGTAGACGCGGGCGGGAACCCGGTCGCCTCGTCCAGGATGGACGGCGCCGGCATCCTCTCCCCTGACATCGCGAGAGCGAAGGCCTATACCGCGATCGCGTTCAAGGCGCACTCCAAGGAGATGGCAGAGCGGATGAAGGAGCGTCCGGCCGCGGGCCTGGGCCTCACCCAGGTAAGCGGCAACAGGATAGTCTTGCTGCCTGGAGGGGTGCTGGTAAAGAAGGGCGACGAGGTCGTCGGCGCGATCGGGGTCAGCGGCGCTACGTCCGACGAAGACCACGTCTGCGGAATGGAAGCGGCTTCGAGCGTGAAATAAGGAAACGCAGCTCGCTGGAAAGGATTTTAGAGCTATCCAATCAGGCCAAACTTGCGCGGGAGTCGCCCAGCATGGCCAACGGCGTTGGACTGAGGCTCCAATCCCTTAGGGGTTCGTGGGTTCGAATCCCACCTCCCGCACCAATCAATCGACCAGCGTGAGCTAAGCCGACGCGTGCCGGTTCTGGCATTCAATTTCGAACAACGCTAAAATATCTGCCGGTCCGCCAAAGGCAGAACATGAGAAGAGCTATCCCGATCGTCATCGGTGTGATACTCCTGCTGGTCGGGATTGGATGGGCATCTCAGGGAGCGGGAATCATGGGCGGGAGCAGTCTGATGGACAACAACCCTACCTTCCTCTACTTGGGCGGCTTCCTGGCTGTAGTCGGGATCGCCCTCGTCGCCTACGGGGCCGTCGGGGCCGTCGCGAAGAAGCCCCACGCTTCCGCACC
>JAPCJN010000120.1 GCA_027886925.1 Nitrososphaerota archaeon | reverse complement strand
TATCCTCCGGGACCGCCTCCGATGACCACGACGTCGGTCTCTCTGAGCATTGTGCTACCCTCTCGAGGCGGGGTCAGCGAACATAGGAAAGCCAGGGTTTGTACTTCTCTATCTTGCCGTGGATTGCGTCGAGATAGAGCTGCTGAATCTTCTTGGTCACGGGGTGACTGCCGTCTCCGATGATTCTGCCGTCCACTTCTCGTATCGGCGTCACGTTGGCCGCGGTCCCGCTGAAGAACAGCTCGTCGGCGGTGAAGAGCTCCTCCCTCGTGAAATCCCTCTCATGGACCACCATCCCGTTGTCTCTGGCGATCTGCATGACGGAGGAGCGCGTCACTCCCTCCAGTATCCCCGACTCCATGCTTGGGGTGTACAGCTCACCTTTCTTTACCCTGAAGATGTTCTCGCCCGTCCCCTCTGCTACGTAACCGTCGAGGGTCAGGAGTATCGCTTCGTCAAAGCCAGCGGTCAGCGCGTCGGTCTTGGCGAGTATCGAGTTCGCGTAGTTCGCGGAGCATTTTGCGTGCGGTGGAAGGATGCGTGAATCGATGCGGGCCCAGCTCGAAACTGTGCACCTGATTCCCTTCTCCATCCCCTCCTCCCCGAGGTACGCGCCCCACTCCCAGCAGCTTACGGCGCCGATGACCGGGTTCTTCATGGGGTTGACGCCCATCTCCCCGGCGCCGCTGAAGACGATGGGGCGCACATAGCAGTCTTTGAGGCCGTTCTCTCTCACCAGGTCAATGCAGGCCGTGACGAGCTGCTCCCTGGTGTAGGGGATTTTCATCCTGTAGACCTTCGCTCCCTCGAACATGCGGTCGATGTGCTCCTTCAGTCGGAATATCGCAGGTCCGTCGGGCGTCCCGTTGCATCTTATCCCCTCGAATATCGCGTAACCATAGTGAAGTCCGTGCGTGAGGACGTGAATCTTGGCCTCGTCCCATGCGACGAATTTACCGTCGAGCCAGATTCTCTTTGTCGGCACCATTTGTTATCACCCGATTCTCCATTTTTTCAAGGCTATTTACTCATCGCTCATGAAGCGACGAGCTTCGCCACGGCGGCGCCGACTTGTGACGTGGTGCTGGCGCCTCCGAGGTCAGGCGTCCTCACCCCTGACTCCAGTGTCCGGTCGACGGCCTTCCTGACCGCTTCCGCCGCCCGCGCGCACGAATCATCCCGGCGGGTCTTCGACAACCATTCGAGCATCATGCAGCTCGTCAATATCATGGCGATGGGGTTCGCCTGACCTCTTCCTGCGATGTCCGGAGCAGCCCCGTGAACCGGCTCGAATATGGCAAAGCTCTCCCCGATGTTGGCTGACGGCGCGAGCCCCAGCCCTCCAACGAGCTGCGCAGCTTCGTCCGAGAGGATGTCGCCGTACATGTTGGTCGTGACGATTACATCGAAGCTCTCTGGCATCCGTATCAGGTTCATCGCGGCTGCGTCGACCAGCATCTCACTGAACGACACCCCGGGATGCTGAGAAGCGACCTCCCTGCACACCTGCGAGAATAGTCCGTCGCTCTTCCTCAGCACGTTAGACTTGTGCACGGCTACGACCTTCTTTGACTCTCTCTGCTCCGCGAGGTCGAATGCGTACGCAGCTATCCTAGCCGAAGCCTTTCTGGTGATCGTTCTGAGCGCTACGACCCCGCCGTCGAACTCGAACTCCATCCCCCGGTAGAGGCACTCTGTGTTCTCGCGGACGATTACAAAGTCGATCTCAGGCTTGAGGGAGGGCACCGTCGGCAGCGTCTTCGACGGTCTTATGTTCGCGTACAGGTTGAGCATCTGCCGCAGCCTCACTATCACGTCGGCGGCAGTGTCCCCGACGGGAGCTTTGAAGCCCGCATCGGAGTCCTTTATCGCCGATATCGATGAATCGGGAAGCGCCTCTCCACCCTCGGCCTTGCACCTGTCTCCCGCGGGGACCTTCCGGATGTCGAAGGATATGCCGAACCGGTTCTTCAGTGCCTTCAGCACCTCGACGGAGGCCGACGAAATCTCGGGACCTATCCCATCCCCCTCCAACAGCGCGATAGTGTAGTTCGTCAATGGGTTCGCCGTCGGAAGCTACTGCGCGGTCGCTGTTAGGCGTTCCCTCAGCCGTTCTCTGACGTAGCCGAGGAAACCACCCTTCTTCATCTGCTTGATCGCATCGTCCGTGGCGGTTATCTGATATTCAGTCCCGCGAGTCACATCTGTGAGCTTGCGCGATTCCAGGTCGATTAGGAGCTCGTCGCCCTGCTCGACCTTGCTGGTGTCCGCCACCTGGATGGGCAAGAGTCCGTTGTTCAGACAGTTCCGATAGAAGATGTCAGGGAACGACTGCGCGACGACCGCTACCACGTTGTTGTATTTCACCGCGTAGACAGCCTGTTCTCTGGAGCTGCCGCATCCGAAGTTGTTCGCCGCGACTACGATGCTCTCTTTGTTCTCTCTACAGGCCGCCTTGAAAGACGGGTCGTAGTACTCGAAAGCGTGGTCAGCGAAGAACTGCTTGTCCCAGCTCTCCTGAAGCAGGTACGCAGGTATGATGTAGTCGGTGTTGATGTCGTCGCCGTACTTCTTGGAGACCGTTCCTCTGAGCTTCAAATCATTCGCCCAGGTACTTGCGAGGGTCGGCTATCCTTCCTTCGACTGCTGTGGCGGCTGCGGTCGCAGGGGAACCCAGATAGATGAAGGCCTCCGGAGACCCCATCCTGCCCTTGTAGTTCCGGTTGCTGGTACTGAGGCACCTGTCGCCGGGGGCGAGGATTCCCATGTGCTTTCCAAAGCACGGTCCGCAGTTAGATGATTCGATGTTGGCGCCGCTCTCCGCGATGGTCCTCAGCACGCCGTTGTCCATCGCCCAGTTGTACACCTTCCTGCTCGCGGGTATCACTATCAGGTTGGTGTCGGGGTGGACCTTTCTTCCCTTCAATATCTTGGCTGCTACCACCAGGTCGCTCTTGCGGGCGTTCGCGCACGACCCGAGGACGACGACGTTGATGGGGTCCGATACCTGGCTGACGGGCTTTGCGTTTGCCGGCGAGTGAGGCAGGGAGACCGTCGGCTCGACCGTTGTGGCGTCGACCTTTACGACCTGGGAGTATGTCGCGTCGGGGTCGCTCCTCGCGATGGCCGCGGTCTGCTCGGGTGTCATCGTCGCTCCTCTTCCGTGCAGGGCAGCCTCGACATACGACATTGTCGTGGCGTCAGGGTTGACTATGGCGGTCCTTGCGCTCATCTCCACCGACAGGTTGCAGACCGTGAACCTGCCATCCATCTCCATCTTGTCGAATGTTGGGCCGGAATACTCTGCTATACGCTTTGAGGCGCCGCCCTCGCCCATCAGGCCCAGCACATGTAGGACCAGGTCCTTTGGGTAGACCCCGTGCGCGAGTGCGCCGGAGACCTGGAAACTGATCGTCTCGGGCACGGTGAATGAGTACAGCTCTCCCGTGGCCAGCAAGTTCTCGGCTTCGGTCGTCCCGATTCCGAAGGCGAGCGACCCAAGCGCTCCCTGGGTGCACGTGTGAGAGTCCGTCGCTACAGCAATCTCTCCGGGAAGGACAAAACCCTCCTCGGACGCGATGGTGTGCTCTATCCCGTCACCCTCCTTGTACATCGTGATGCCCTGGTCCTTGGCGAAGTTCGCCATCAGCTTGATGCCGCTGGACACCATTATCGAACAGGACGGGACCGTGTGGTCTGGCATGAACGCCACCCTCATAGGGTCGAAGACCTTCATCCTCTTGCCGGCGGCCTGGAAGACGTCGCCGAAGTCCTTCTGGAAGTTCAAGATGGCAGGAGGACCTATGACTTCGTTGAAATACAACTTGTCGACCGGGAGCGCCTCGATCAGCTCCCCTGCACGAACTTTCCTGCCGGCGGCGCGAGAGATTATCTTCTCAGCAATAGTTGAACTCATGTCAGACCCCTTCTATCGTGCCAGCAGCTTTTTCAGCGGGCGCCGGCTGAGAACCAGCCGCCTCCAGCTTCTTGGCGAGCAGGGCATTGGTGCCGGCGACGAACGCCTCCACACTGGCGACCACGATGTCCCTCTTCATTCCTCTTCCCGAAGCGAAGTTCCCGGCGTCGTCCTCGACCTTGACCGTGACGTCCGCAACGGCGTTGGAGTCGCCCGTGAGCGCCTCCAGCCTGTAGTCCTTTAGCCTGACCGTCTCGAGGTTGCTGAATATCTTCTGTATAGCGTTGACGGCTGCGTCGACGGCACCCGCTCCGACCTCGGTCGCCTCGTAGACGTGCCCGCGGACGAGGAGCTTCACCGTCGCGCTCGGGAGCCTCTTGATGCCGGTGACGACCTCCAACCCTTCGAGCTGGACCAGCTCATTGACCTCTGCCCGTCCTCCTCCCATTATCTGCACCGCAATCTGGTAAAGGTCTGAATCGGTAATCGTCGTGCCCTTGTCTCCTGTCTCCTTCACCTTGTCGACAATCAGCCGCAGGCTCTCTTCCTTGGGCTTCAGCCCCATTCCCCTGAGCTGTGCGGCCACGCCGTGTCGACCCGCGTGCTTTCCTGCCTGCAGCCACCGAGAACGGCCGACCATAGACGGGTCGAAGGGCTCGTATGTGGACGGGTTGCTAAGGATGCCGTGCGTGTGTATCCCCGACTCGTGCCCGAAGGCGTTGTCTCCAACGATTGCCTTGTTGGGCTGAATCACGACTCCTGTCAGCGCCGCGACCTTCCTTGAGGTCTCGTACAGCCGCGAATAGTCTATCTTGGTGCGCCAGCCATAGAGGTTGTAGCAGCCCATGACGAACTCCTCCAGCGAGGAGTTACCGGAACGCTCCCCGATCCCGTTTATCGTCACGTGCGCCTGGTCGGCGCCTGCAAGTATTCCTGCGAGGCTGTTCGCGACGGCCATCCCGTAGTCGTTGTGGCAGTGCATGCTGATCATCACGTCTGAGACTGACCGGGCAGCCTTGACATATTCGCTGATTCTTTGAGGCGTAGATATCCCGACCGTGTCCGGGATGTCGAACCGGTCTATGCCCGCGTCGGAGACCGTCTTGACCACCTGCTTGAAGAACTCGATGTCGGTCCTCGTCGCGTCCTCGGCCGAGAACTCGAGCTTGACCCCGAAGCTCTTCGCGTACTTCACGGAGTCCGCGGACCGCTTGAGCATCTGTTCCCTGGTGATGTGCAGCTTGTGCTCCAGGTGGATGTCCGACGAGGCGAGGAAGACGTGGATGCCGGTGATCCCGCAGCCAATTGCGGTGTCGATGTCCGCCTTGTCGGCCCTGGCTAGGCCGCAGACCTCCGCGCGCAGCCCGGCTTTGGCGATCATCCGTACGCCCTCCTGCTCTCCCTTGGAGGTTATCGGGAAACCGGCCTCTATCACGTCGACGCCGAGCGCGTCAAGCGCCTGCGCAATCTCCAGCTTCTCCACCGGCGTGAGCGAGACTCCCGGTGTCTGCTCGCCGTCCCTAAGAGTCGTGTCGAAGACACGGATCGTCCTGGAGCTCATGCCGGAACTTCCTTTGGAAGAGCTGCGACTCCGGTCCTCGCGATGTCCAAGACAGAAGTAGTGAGTCCGGCGACGAAGTCGTCTATCTCGCGTGCGCTGCCGACGATCTCGACGACCACAGAGTGGGGCGAAGAATCGACGATGCGGCACGACTTCATCTTCTGGACGTCGGACAGAGACATCTTGTCGGTGTTGATCTTGACGAGAGCGAGCTCCCTTGCGGTCACCTGCTCGGGACTGTACGTGTGCGCTTCGAGGACGTCGATCACCTTCACGAGCTGCCTAGCTACGTGCTCGACCGCCGCCTCGTCTCCGTCGAGTGTGATGGTGATCCTGCAGTCATCGCCACCGTTGGTAACGCCTAGTGTCATGCCCTCGATGTTGAGGCGCATCAGCCTAACGACGTGCACGACCCTGAAAAGCGCGCCCGGCTTGTTCTCGACCAGCGCGGAGAGGACCTTGGCGACTCTCAAAACACGGCCATCTCCTTTGAGGTCCCGTACACCGTGTCCTTCACTCCCTTTCCGGGAGGCATGAACGGGAAGACGTCCTCCTCGTGCGAGACCGGCACTTCGACCACCGTCGGAGAGTCGCTCTTCAGGCCCTCCTTGAGGGCTGCGCCGAACTCCTGAAG
>JAPCJN010000119.1:5350-6294 GCA_027886925.1 Nitrososphaerota archaeon | reverse complement strand
CTTTCCCGGCCCCAGCGGCGGAAGGAGTGGGCAGAGCGCCATACCACTTGTCGTAGTCTGATGAGCTCAAGACGACGAGCTTGGAGAGCATGAGCGCATGACCTACCCCGCAGAGTTGCCTGCACTCGATGGTGTAGACGCCGGTCTGGGTCGCGTTGAACCATAGCTGGGTGTAGATGCCGGGTTGCGCGTCCTTGGCCACCTCCATCGCCGGGATGTAAAACCCGTGCGTGACGTCCCTAGAAGTGATGTTCAGGACGACCACCTGGCCGGCAGGAACCGTCAAGTTGTTGAAATCGGTATATCCGTTCGGGTAGGTGAAGCTCCACGAAAATTGCTGTCCGCTCACTCCGACGTTGAGCTGGTTGGGAGGGTCTGGGATCGTTATCAAGTTCGCCGATGCGAACGTCTGGTATTCCACGAAAGCGAGGACCGACCCCGTGATGCACAGGGTGAGTACGACACCCTTCCAGTTGCCCCAATCCCCTTCTTCTTCGTGGAACGCCGGCACGGGTTTTCCCGGTTTCGCCCGGTTCTTTGCGATCTGATAGACCATGAAAGCGACGACGACGACCCCAGCCGCCGTGCCCAAGATGACATAGTAGTTCTGCAAGGTCGTCCAAATGGCGACCGTAGGAGGCGTGACGTCAAGTGGGAACGAGTAAACCATTCGGCGACGAAGCCATCATGAATATTTCATATAAGTCTTGTCAGCGCGACGGCGAAAGTCTTAGGGATGCCACATCAATCACCCTGCATCCTTTCTATGCGGCTCAACGCATATTTACTCGTCGAAAGTACAGACTTTTCCGCAAGTCCGTGGTGGGATGGCGGAGCGGTTACGCGTGCGCCTGCAGATAGCCGATGATGAGATAGAAAGCGCATTTACGGGGGCTCGAATCCCCCTCCCACCTCATTCCTGGCCTGCACATTTTTTCTGTCTA
>JAPCJN010000119.1:0-5258 GCA_027886925.1 Nitrososphaerota archaeon | reverse complement strand
TTAGAGTTCGGCTATTATGGGGGTTGGGACGGCGATGTCATTTTGTATCGTTGGCCCAGTTGCATGGCTACTGGCGAACCTAGCATTTCGTCCTACTAGGCGTCATCCAGGTCACCATCGTGGACGTCGAGCGCCTCTCAGCTCGCCGAGCGTTCCCATCGAGAAACCCTCTGGGGGGTAGCCGCACGAAGGGCAGCGTCGATCGGGAAAGCGCCTAATAGCCACCCCAGGGCGAAGTTTTACATGCGTGCCGGTCTGGTCGATTTGTCCCTCGAGGAGGGAAAGGAATTGTCGTCCGGATCAGCAATTCATCTAGTGAGCACTTTGTTAGTTCGCAGCGCATCTCTTGCGATAACGAGAAAGAAACGGAGGCCAACGGCGTGAATGCTAGATCCATTTTGGCAGCGCTGCGCTCCATCCCTTTGCTCGGCGTAGTGCTCTTCATCTTCTCCGTCGGCTATCCACCGTTCGACGACGCGACCACCGTTGACCTGACGACCCACATGATCCAACACATAATCATCGTGGTCGCAGGGATTCTGATCGCATACCCTCTCCACCGGAAGGACCGCTTCAGGAGAATCGAGGGGAGGAACTCGGCGTTGGTAGGGCTCGGCATCGTGATCGCGCTGGTCGCCTTCTGGCATATCCCCACGTTCTGGGATGACGCGGTCCTCGACCCCGTGATCCACGCTCTGGAGCACTCCTCCTTCCTCCTGGTCGGGATACTGATAGGCTCGGTCTTGCAGACACTTTCAGACCGTGCGAAGATCGACGTCTTGGTGCTAGGGTTCTTCGGGCACTTTTTTTATGGCATCGTCCTGATATCGCCGTTACGCCTCTACCCGCTCTATTCGTTGGCGGACCAGGGCGCCCTCGGGATAGTGATGTTCTCGGTGGGGCCTTTCTACTGGACGGGAATCCTGTACCTCATCTTCCGAAACAGGGCGTGGTTCCGAGAAGTCGCCTCTGGCGAGGCGGTCGCCGACGCACCGAAGCCGTCGGTGAGAGCGCGCACTCCCTCTAGGTACACGCGGCTCAGGCTCGTCACCCCCTCGTCAACGGTCGTCCTGTCAGTGGTGCTCATAGCGTTCTATGGTTCCAGCGTCGTCGCGATAAGTTTCGCCCCCAGCTCGCAGCAGCTGCTTTCGACGTCGACGGCCCAAGTCTCGATAGTCGAGACACCAGTCTCGTGGCAGTTCTCTCCCCAGAACATCGTGGTGGTGTTGGGCGTGAACAACACCGTCGTGTGGGTCAGCCATTCGCTGTCCTATGACACCGTGACCGGGAACAACGGGACGTTCTCATCTGGGTCGATAGCTCCTGGCCGGACGTTCGAGCACACCTTTGAGAGTCCCGGGACGTATCGGTATTACTGCGTGTATCACCCATGGATGATCGGGAGCGTCACGGTCGTCGTGGCGCATTCAGGATAGCCCGGGAAAACATAAAAAACCGCCTATTACGGTTCGTTTTGTGAAAGCGGTAAAGTCGGGCAACGCGCCGGAGCCGATAGGACCATATTCCCAAGCAATCGTGGAGAACGGTTTTGTCTTCGTCTCAGGGATGATAGCCATCGACCCTGCCACCGGCAAGATGGTGAGCGGAGGAGTGAGGGAGCAAACGCAGCGCGCGCTGGACAGCCTGAAGGCGGTTCTCGAGGCAGCGGGGACTTCCGAGAAGAAGGTCTTGAAGACGGTGGTCTTCCTCAAGGACGGCTCGGCGTTCAAAGATATGAACGAGGTCTATGCGAAATTCTTCGGGGACCACAAGCCCGCGAGGGCGACGGTCGTGACAGGCTTTCCCAGGGACGACGTCCTCGTCGAAATCGAGGCGGTCGCCAGCGTTTGAGACCCGCCGGAGGAATGGCCTCGTCTCAGGGTGATTGAGATTGGGAGAGCGAGGGTCGCAAGACACCTGCCCTTGCTGCGGGACCATGATGCGGGTCGCCTCGGAGACGGAAACCAGGCTCTGCTTGATTTGCCCATCGTGTCAGGTCAGCGACATCAGGATGAAACACTAGGGCCTAGGGCCCCTCTGATGTCACGTAGGCGGGGCTATAGGAAAACCGCGTACAGCACTACCGCAGACACGAAGACTATCGAGATCGTGTTGAGGACCTTGATGAGCGAGTTGATCGCAGGTCCGGCTGTGTCCTTGAACGGGTCTCCCACCGTGTCTCCCATGACGGCGGCTGCGTGAGCGGGCGTCCCCTTGCCGCCCAGGTTCCCCAGCTCGATATACTTCTTGGCGTTGTCCCAAGCGGCTCCTCCGTTTGTCATCGTGAACGCGAGGAACACACCCGACGTGACGCTGCCGATGAGCAGACCGCCGAGAGTGAGTGGACCCAATAGGAAGCCGATGACGAGGGGCGAGGAGACGGCGAGGATCGCAGGCGCTGCCAGCTCCTTTATCGCGGCCGAGGTGCTGATGTCGACACACTTTGCATAGTCAGGCTTCCCGGTGCCTTCCATGATGCCCGGGATCTCGCGGAACTGCCTCCTCACTTCGTTGACCATCTTTATGGCGGCTCGACCGACCGCCTGGATGAGGAAGCTCGAGAAGTAGAACGGAAGCAGGGCCCCTACGAAGAGGCCGATTATCACGTGCGGGTCGCTCAGGTTGAACTGCAACGTCCCGCCAGGCGGGAGTCCGTACTTTGCGAAGAGGTTGTGCAGGCCGATCTGGCGGTTGACCTCGCTCTGGAACGCCTCGAATATCGAGACGGCCGCGAGGGCCGCGGACATCACCGCGAACGCCTTGGTCGTTGCCTTGGTCGTGTTCCCGATCGCATCGAGCTCGTCCGTCACCTCTCGGACCTTGCCCTCGAGGCCTGCCATCTCTGCGATGCCGTTGGCGTTGTCCGTGATGGGCCCGAACGAATCGATGGACATTATCACCCCGGTGAGCGAGAGCATCGACATCGTCGCGACAGCCGTGCTGTAGACGCCCATAAGGAGGTTCGAGCCCGCTCCGTAATAGCCTAGGTAGTATGAGACGAGGATGGCGACAACGAGCACTATCGCCGAGGGCGCCGTGCTCTGCAGTCCCGAAGAGAAGCCCGCCAAGAAGTTCGTCGCTGCCCCCGTCTGGCTCGCTTCTGCGATGTGCTTGACAGGGCTGTAGAGGTAGGAAGTGAAGTAATCTGCGACCCTCTCGATGACGAGGACGACAGCGACTCCGACCACCGCGCTCCCGAAGAGCCAGTACGAAATCGAGTTCCCTGCGAAGAGCGTCTGTCCGAGGATGAAGTCTATCACGAGGGTTATCACAGCGGCTATCATCAACGAGTTGTTCAGGGCCGCCATCGGCCCAGACTTTATCGAGCGCCTGATGTAGAAGCCTCCTACTATCGAACCTATGATTCCGGCGACGCCCAGCGTCAGAGGATAAAGTATCAGCTGGTTCGCGCTGATCACCGAAAGGAGTAGAGTAGGTTTGGCGAGCTGCACCAGTCCTCCGAGTATCACCGCCGCAATGGCAGTGACGACGAACGACTCGTAAACGTCCGCTCCCATCCCGGCGCAGTCTCCAACGTTGTCACCGACGTTGTCTGCTATCACTGCAGGGTTGCGCGGGTCGTCCTCGGGGATGTTGGCCTCGACCTTCCCGACGAGGTCCGCGCCGACGTCGGCCGCCTTTGTGTAGATCCCACCGGAGACCCTCATGAACATCGCGATCAGCGAGGCTCCGAATCCTAGGCCCGCCATTGTAGCCGGGTTGGCCGTGATCGTCCCCTGGTAGGCGATGTAGAACACCGAGAGGCCTAGAAGGCCGAACCCTACCACCGCGAAACCCATCACGCTCCCTCCCCTGAACGCTACGGTGAGGGCGTCGCCCATGCCGTGCTTCGCTGCCTCTGCCGTCCTCGAGCTCGTCCGCACGGTGATCGCCATGCCCACATATCCCGCGAACGCCGAAAGGACCGCGCCCAGAACGAAGCCCACGGCGGTCGAGCCTCCGGTGGCCAGCGGGATGTCTATTAGCCCGTAGATCGCGGCCGCGACCACTATCGCCACGGGAGTGATGACCTTGTACTCGCGGTTCAGGAAGGCGTTGGCGCCCTCCCTGACGGCGCCGGCGATCTCTTGCATCTTTGCAGTGCCGGCGTTCTGCGACCTGACGTTGAAGATTAGCGCAACAGCATAGAGGAGGGCGACCAGCGACCCGCCCACGGCCAGAAGACTGTAATCAATCGCCATTTTTTAGGAAACTGTTTTCGGGGGTTTTCCAGAACCGGTTATAAGCTTAGAGGCGGTTCCTTTGAGGATATTCCTCCTGGTCAGAGCGTACCCCGCCACGAGCGGGAGCGCTATCGTCGCGTCGGCAATTAGGGTCGTCTTCTTGGCGCGGGCTCTCACCTTCCCCCACGATATAGCCTCCTTCACTTGGGCGCCGCTCAGGCTCCCGTCGTATTCAGTCGCCGTCGTGATATAGCATGCGTAGTCGAGCCCCCCCTTGAACTGGGACCACCAGAGCAGATGGTGCTTCGAGATCCCTCCGCCCACGACCACGGCTCCGCTCTTTTTGGAATCGAACGTGATGTCCGCGAGCCTCTTCTCGTCGCCGATGACGTCGATCCGGAAGTCGTTTCGCCTGTTTGCGAAGAGCCAAACCTGGGAGCCGACCGCCCCGTCCATAGGCCCAGGCACGAAGATCGGGACGCCCTTCTTCTTGGCCCAGTACAGGATCGAGC
The DNA here is from genome assembly GCA_027886925.1 of Nitrososphaerota archaeon. The sequence continues at coordinate 562 of JAPCJN010000119.1, read as the reverse complement.
TCTCGTCGCCAAGCTCTCCGAGCTCGTTGCAGAGTCGCTCCGTCGTCAAGCTCCTCTCTCCGGCCTGATACCTGGCCTCGAGCCAGGGTTGGAGGCGCTTCTCCAGTGCAGGGCCATAGACCTCGAGCGGCACCAGGACGTTGCCGAGCCGATGGTACCCCTCCCTCTTGACCTTCACATCGTCAAGGTCGAAGCTTCCGTGGTAGTAGTCGCCCCAGCTCCTTGCGAGGTCGTGGTCGAGCGTCCCTGACGCGGTGATGATCACGTCGACCATCCCTTGCCTTATCATGTCCACCACGATCCCTCGTGTCCCCGTCGCGATGATCGCCGCTGGGAAGGAAAGGAATTTTGTGCACTTTTGGTCGTTCAGCATCGCCGCATAGATCCTCGCCGCTTCGGCGAGGTGCCTTCCCATGAAGCCTCCTGCGTAGAACATATCGTCGATGAGGTCGGCCGTCTCGGAGGAGAACTTGAGGCGCAGGTCCTTTACCTTCTCGAGCAAGAGAATTTTTCGGCCTGATACGAGTTTTAAAGGGTTCGGGGGCGATCACTTTCAGGCATC
>JAPCJN010000014.1 GCA_027886925.1 Nitrososphaerota archaeon | reverse complement strand
TCCGGACGTGCTCGAAGGTCTGTTGGCCACGAGCAAGTGATGGCTGCCGATTCGTCGACCCTAACCTGCGGCCTCTTATCGTCTCCTTCGCCGTTGTTGCTGCTTTCTACTCGCGTTCATCGCGACCACGTCGAACAATATCCGCTTATGGTTCATCGTCACCGACCTTGCGAAGAACTGGCCTTCGATGATAATGTCGCGGAGGTCGAACTCATTCTTCTGATGGAGCTCGAACTTCTCGAACGAGAGGCAGTCCTCTAGATACTGCTTGAGCTTGAGGATGTCGGGGTCGACCACGACCTCCCTCGGTATGGGCTCCCTCTCCGAAGAGACGAGCATGTCGTTCAACGCTTCCCTGGCGGACTCGTAGTTCTTCCACGCTTCCTCTAGGAAACGGGTGAATATGCCGCTCGCGACCAGCCTCGAGGTGAACGTGCCCTCCTTGTCCTCCGAGTGCCTCTTGAGCAGATGCGCTTTGACGTTGAGCTCGTTCCTCTTGTCGAAGGAATATAGTAGCTGGCGGGCGATTCCCTCCATGTCGGTCTTGTAGGCGTGGTTGAGCGAGTCGCCGAACGCGCCGCTCGCCAGGAGGAACCTGGCCATGTCATAGTCGCCCGAGATCAGGGCGCTGGAGATTATGTGCGCAAAGTCGGGGTCGTACGGGATCTCGCTCATCAGCAGCCCCTTCTGTGTGATCGCGTGGCTGCTTCGGTCTATGGCCCCGATATCGATCAGCCAGTCCTCCGCAAACGCGACCTCGCGATGATTCACCTTCGACATGAACTCCAGTTCCGAAAGCTGGAGGCCATACTTTGACATGAGGAGCACCAGGTCGAACGGGGTCTCAGTCTCGAGTGCCTTTCGAACCGGTATGGGGTCTATCTTGTTCGGGATGGGCACATCCGAAATGATCACGGCGCGACCTGGCTTGAAGCGGCCGATCCTGCCGATCATCTGCAGGAGAGAATTGTTGTCTATCTTCTTGTATCGCAGCGTCTTCTGGCCGAGCGTGTCCTTGCTGTCGATCAGTTCGTTGAAGATTAGCACGTTGTCGACGTAGATGTTCACGGATGAGGCGATGACGTTGGTGGCGAAGATCCGAAGGTTCTTGTCGAGCTCGGCCCTCTGCTGAATCCTGTTGACCTCCGAGCCGTCGAGCCCTCCGTGGATGTAGACGCCGCGGTAGCCGCTGGAGTACTTCTCGACCAGGCGCCTCGTGGGGAGGAAGACCAGCCACGACTCGTCGCGGGGTTGCGCCCAGAGATACTGGGAAAGGGTGTTGAACATCTCGTCGAGGTCCCTCGCGATCTCCACCTCGATCTTGACAGGAAACCTACGGCCGCTCAACGAATAGAGCTTCGAGATGCCCAAGAACGAAAGGAACTCCTGGGGGTCGATCGTCGCGCTCATGATCCGAAACAGGTTGCCCGCCTTCGCTTCCTCCTTCTTGGCGAGGGACAGGCACAGTTCTAGCTGGGAGGACATCTGGTGGCTTTCATCAAAATAGATCGACGAATCGAGGATGGAGTTCTCCGCCAGCATCCTCAGCAGCACGCCGTCCGTGACCAGCTTTATCCTCCCGCCGACGTTGATTTTCGTGTCCTTGGTGATTATGGCCAGCTCGCCCTTCACCTCGGGGTGAAGCGCTTCCAGCGAGTAAAACAGCGCGTTGCACGCGGCTCTTGATGGTTCGCGGACGATTATCTGCCTGCTACGGCCTGTCAGCTCGAATTCGTGGATGGGGGTCACGGTGCTCTTGCCCGTCCCCACGTCGCCTATGATCACGAAGTGGTCGGAAAAGTCGATAGAGTCTATTATCGAAAAGATGGGGAGCTTCGGCTTCGATCCCTCGCTGGCAGCCGCTGCTCCGGCCTGCCGTGCCTCCACTTCCTCGACCGAGGCCGGCTCGACGGAGTCGTCGATGTCGGATTCGTTGTCAGCCAAAGACTCGCGGGGCCTCTGAAACTCCGACGGTCAAAGAGGGAGAGATAAACCAGCCGACGGTGGCGTTAGGCATCGGTCGAACTTGACTGTCGGGCGCATTCGTCTTCGAGGAGGCCGGCCCGCGGGCTCGCGGCCCTGAACGCTTAAAAGACGGAGCGCCCCCATTATCATGGGATACCGATGGGAAAGGTAGTGGTCACCTCGGACATCCATCTCGGCTACGCGAACTCGGACGCCGTGGGCTACTCCTCGTTTCTCGACTCCCTCTCTCAGAGGGACGACGTCGATTCGTTTATCATCCTCGGCGACTTCGTAGACATGTGGAGGAGGGACGTCTCCGGGCTCTTCTTGGAGAACCACGACATCCTGCAGAAAATCCTGAGCCTGCAGCCAAAGGTCAAGGTCTACGTGGTCGCAGGGAACCACGACTACCATCTGTTGCAGCTCAAGGACCACGGGTACCCTTTCGAGACGCTGCCCAACCTCGTCCTCGACACGGGCGTCCCGAGGTATAGGTTCGTCCACGGCTGGGAGTTCGACAGCGATCAGCGACCTCCGATCATGGAACTGCTCTGCCGCAACTTCTCCGACTACGCAGGCCAGGTGAAGTCGACCCTCTTCTCGGATTTGGAGGACCTCCGCGCCGACCTGGCCGCTGACCTGGATTCGCTCTTTCACACCCACGGGGGTGGTAAAGGATTGGCCGACCATCTCATGCAGCCGCCCGAACAGAGGTTGCAGTTCACCCTTTCGGAAGTCGAAGGAAAGGCCTTCGCAAGTCGGCAGGAAGGGGAGATCCTGGTGTTCGGGCACACGCACAGGCCGTTCGTGAGCGCGGACGGCAACGTCGTGAACACAGGGTCCTGGGTGAAGGACGCGCCTGTCCACGGCACCTACATCGAGCTGGACGGCGCCCAGGCGAGGCTCTTCGTCTTCGGCGGCCAAGAGGTGACGGAGCGCACGCCCGTGCCGAATCCGCGGAAGAACATGGTCGTCGGCTGATGGCGCAGACGCCGATCGACCTGGTCCAGGTCGCTTTGCTGGTCTTGGCGGTGTTCGTGTTCCCTGCGCTCGGGTATGCCGCCGTGTATGGGGACGCTGTCCTTCCCATCCTCGTAGGCCGCCTGTGGAGGTGGGACCTCCGCTGGTTCAGGTACCTGGCCTACTTCGGCTTGTTTGCCTCGCTGTTCCTGCTTCTCCCGATCGCCTATCTGACTCTGGTCGCTCCGGTGCCCGGGGCCCCCTCAATAGTAGGGTGGCTGCCCGTGCTCGGGGTTGCCGGCGTCGCGTACGCGTTCGGCGCGCTCTTCGGGTCGCTCCAGCTCGACGACGGCCCGGAGATCACGAAGGCGATAATCGAATCGATGTTCCCGGCTGGCGGCCCAATAGTCTACGGGGCCGCGGACCTGGGGGCGGCCGAGAGGGCGCTGGGCTATCTCAACAAGGTCGGGGATCCGTATCAGGAACTGATCTACGTGCTCGCCACGAGCATCAACAGCCCCATCGCCTCGTGGTATCTCGTCGGGACGTTCACGCGGTTCATCAACCTCTCGCCGCCCGAGAAACAGATCTTTCTCGAGACGTGGACTCGCGACCCGAACCTGGTCCTCCGCTCCCTGTCCCAGGTGTTCAAGGCCCTTGCGTGCCTCGGGTACTACGGCGACCCCCGCGTGTGGCAGGTCATCCGCTACCCGGGACCGTTCGTCCTGCAGTACCCAGACTCGATCTTGCCTGAATTGAAGGTGCCTGACCAGCTCTTCCTGGAAGGGAGCGCGGCACACCAAGTGGACCTGCGTCCCGAGGTGGTCCCCGACGAACCGAAACCCGAGATCTACGGCGTCAAGCGGGTGCTGAGGAGGCAGCATCGCTACAAGGCGGTGGACGGCGACATCACGGTAAAGGCGGACGTCTGCATAATCGGCTCGGGCGCGGGCGGGGCCGTCCTCGCGAGGGAGCTCAGCCGCAACGCGAAGGTCCAGTCCGTCGTGGTCATCGAACGGGGGTCCTATAACGACGGGGTCGATTTCAACCAGCAGGAGCTCGACATGCTTCCCGAGGTGTGGAAGAAGGGGGCCCTCCAGTTCAACAACAAGTTCACGATCCTGATCGGGCAGGGGCAGACGCTCGGAGGCACGACTGTGATAAACCACGCAATCTGCATCGACACCCCGAAGGTGGTCCTCCAAGAATGGAAGGCGATGGGCGTGGGTGACTGGATCACGGACCCAGCTGACTTTCAGAGGGGCCTGGAGGAGGTGAAGAAGGCTATTCACGTGAAGGACGTGGTGGAGAGCGAGATCAACGGCAACAACCGCGTGCTTAGGGAAGGGGCGGAGAAGCTCGGCATCCCCACGACGGGGCGCGGCGTGAACCCGCGCAACTGCCTGGAATGCAAGCAGTGCGGGTTCGACCACCTCGGGTGCCATTACGACACGAAGCAGAGCACGCTCGTGACTTACATCCCGAAGGCCCTGGAGACGGGCAATTGCAAGATCTATTGCGACGCGTATGCGGAAAGGATCACCTTCAGCGGCGACCGTGCCGACGGCGTCGACGCCAAGTTCGTGAGCAAGGCCGGGGATGAACTCTACAGCCTGCGCGTCGACGCGAAGCTGATCATAGTCGCGGCGGGGACGATAAACTCGTCGGCCCTCCTCCTGCGGAGCAAGCTCCCCAACGCAGGGCAGGTGGGAAGGGGCCTCGCGATCCACCCCTCTCCGATGGTGATAGCAGAGTTCAGCAAGGAGGTCTCGCCCTTCGCCGGCATCCCGATGTCCTACCACATCTCGCAGGACAGCGTCCTCAACGGGGTACCCGGCGTCCTCCACGACGACCCCCTGGTGACGTCTGACGACCCGGGGGCGCAGAGGGGCGGATTCATGCTTGAGGCGGTCTTCCCCAACCTCGGCCAGTTCGCCGCGTTCCTCCCAGGAATGGGCGCGGAGCACAAGAAGCTGATGACCAGGCTCGGCCACTACGCAGCAGGTGGGATACTGATACGGGACACGCCGAAGGGCGTTGCCACGCAAAAGGGCGCCATCACGCTGGACCCTAGCGGCGAACCGCAGATCGAGTACTGTCTCGATGATCACGACAAGCGGAACCTGTCGAACGGGATAAGGAAGCTCACGGAGATCTACTTCCACGCCGGGGCCGACAAGGTCATGATCACCTACAGGAAGGCCCTTTCGATAACGAGAGAGGAGTACGAGCGGAACCCCAGGATAATAGACGAGCGAATCCTTCCCGAAAACTGTGGGGAGGACATGATGTTCCTCGGGGCGGTCCATCCTCAGGGTGGGAACCGGATGGGGGTGGACCCGCGCAACTCGGTCGTAGACGAGCACTGCGTCCATCACGCCGTCCGCAACGTCGTCGTTTGCGATGCGAGCGTCTTTCCTACCGCGACGGGCGTGAACCCGATGTTGACTGTGATGGGGATCGCGACGCGGGTGGCGGAATACCTGAACAAGAACTGGAACTGGGACGCCTGACTCAAGTCCGCCTATCTACTGTCCTGTTTGTCTCTATCTAGCGAGCGCTGATCTTGGGTTCCCTGACTCCGCCAGGGTAGAAGACCGCTAACGCTATCCCCGTCCCGAACAGGAACGCGGAGCCGATGGTCAGGCCCGACCACATTTCTATGGACATGGTGAACACGTGGTAGGTCATGACGCTCGCGTGGACGAAGCTTGAGATGATGATGAAAAGGATCAGGAGCCTGTGCCTGACGGGGTCGGCCGCCGCCAGGATCGCGCAGATCGCGAGAGGGATGTAGATCGCCGAGAGCATGTTCTCATAGATAAACGAGACCTGCTGCTGAAGGACGGGAAGATTGCTGGGCAGCGCTAGGCCCAGCCCGGTGTAGATGTCGACAGGGATGCTCGCCAGCCCCCAGCCGACGAGGATAACCCGCACCACCGTCAGTTTCTTCTCAGGATCGGTGAAGATCGACAGAAACCCCTTGTTGGAGGACTGCACTGGAGCTTTTGAGGTGTTTTTGTGATTTAAGCCTTATTGCCCGACGACCTCTGTCCCTTCCTTCTTTCCCTTCAAGAAGACCCGGAACGCCCTCTTGTAGTCGCCATGACCTGTGAGCCACCGACTGCCGATGCTCACCCTGTGTATCGTCTTGTCATAGGCGAGGTAGAAGATGGTGAATATTCCGACCGCGGCCGCGCCCCAGCCCGGTTTCACGAAGTTCCCCAGCAGGAAGGCAAGAAAGGCGGTCAAAGCCGCCACGCCTAACGTCCACTTCCGGGCGGAATCCGTCTTCAACAGCTCGATGCCAAGGCCCTTCTTTCCCTGCATCTCGTCTAGGACCTCGTTGAGGACCGAGTCGACGCACCAGTGCATGTCCTTCCCTCGCGCTACGTGATTCAGAGCGGTGAACTCGCAGCCAGGCAGTCTCAAGGAAGCTATCAAGAAAAAAGAGGCCCAGAGATAGATCGAATAGGCAAGACCCCAGAAGCCTAGGGCCGCGTCTATGGCCGCTCCGGCGGTGGTTACCAAGGGAATCGCGCGAGAGAGCAGGCCGATGGTGAGGACGGAGAGGAGAAAGATCTCGAGTCCGATGAGTAAGACCAGCACCCTCCTGAACGAGGCCGGAGGAGGCGTCGGCTGAGGTCTCCCGCAATGCGGGCAGGGGAACTTTCCTCGTTGCACGCCGTCCCCTCAAATCGCACAGACACTATTTATGTTGAAAACGACAATTCTCGACCGTGTCCTCCTTCCCGTGCGGAGGAGACCGAAGATTTAGAGCATCACGAACCTGGGTTTTTTTTGCGAATTGTGGACTTTCGGGCGTAGGTGGCCGACAAGACGTCCCTGCTCCCAGGTCGTCCGTCCATGCGCTAGTTCGCGACGACCTCGAGTCGGAGTGATTTCACTCCGCGAAGATTGATCGAATCGACATGCGAAAGGCTGCCCAGCGGTTCGGCGGCACGGATGCGCGCGAGCCACGGATGCAGCGCTTCCAGAGCTATCGACGCCTCGAGTCGGGCCAGAGAGGCGCCGAGACAGGAGTGCGGCCCGTATCCGAACCCGATGTGGTCCCTCGCGTCGCGCCCTATGTCAAAGAGATCCGGATTTTCGAAGATCCTCTCGTCTCGATTGGCGGACCCGAGGACCGCCATCACCTGGGCGTCTTTCTTTACCGCGATCCCTGATATTTCCACATCCTCCGTCGCCCTGCGGAACAAGATCTGGACCGGACTGTCGTAGCGCATCGTCTCTTCGATGAGACCGGGGATGAGCGCCGGGTCTGTCGATATCTTCGCCAGCTCGTCCGGGTTCTGCATGAGCGCTAGGACCGCGTTGCCGATCAGGTTGGTGGTGGTCTCGTTCCCGGCGATGAGCAACAGCTTGCATATACTGAGCGCCTGTTGCTGCGTCAGCATGTCCTCTCCCGGCTTTGCATGAAGAAGCCTGCTGATGTAGTCGTCACGCGGATTCGCCTGTCGCTCCAGGATGGCCCGCTCGAAGAAGGCGTTGAACTCGTCGATTCTCTTGCTCGTCTGCGGGTCTTGCGGCAGTCTAGGGTCCCCGCTCGACCCCGTCACGACGGCCTGCGACCAAAGTTCGAGCTCGGCGTGCTCTCTCTCTGATATCCCCAATATCTCGGCGATCGCAATGATGGGCAACCGGTTCGCGAATTCCGACACGAGGTCGAAATTCTTGCGGGAGACGATCCGGTCGACGATGCCCCGGGCCTCCGACCGAAGGCGGTCTTCAAGACCTGGGGTCGCGGAAAGGGAGAAAGCGCGATTCACGATCGGACGCGCCCTGGTGTGAGCTGGGGCGTCAGCTCCCAGCAGCGTGGCGTCAGCCCTCCGCATCACCGACGAGGAGAAGAGCTGGGCATTCTTGAGCACGAAGAGCACGTCCTCATATCGACCGACAGCGAGAGCCTCCAGAGGGGCTACCCTGGAGACGGGAGAGTTCCGCAGCATCTTGTAGTATGGGTATGGGTCTCTCCGGACGTCTGGCGCGAACAGGTTGAATCCTGCTGTCCCGGGGACCTTGCGGCTCTCAGCCGACCCCTGGTCCGGCACTTCTGGCTGGCCCATGTGCTACGCCCTGTGGGACCCCAAATAGTCGAGCGACTCGCGAAGGACGGAGCGCTCGTCTTGATTCCGTTTCATCGTAGCGAGGGTCACGACCTCTTTCCCGAGACCGCGCGCCGACTCGCTGATCGAATCGGATAGCGTGGGGTGAGGGCCGATCTCCAAAAAAGTCTGGTACCCGTCCTCAAGGAGGCTGCCCACCGTGGTGAGGAAGCGAGCCCGCTCGCTCATGATCCGCCACCAGTAGGCCGCGTCGAAGTCTCCCCCCTTCCGCTGCTTCCCGGTGACGGACGAGTAGACCGGCACCGTCTCAGTCCTGGGTGACAAGCCCTTGAGGGACGCGACGATATCGTCTTCTAGTCCTCTTATCTCCGGGGTGTGAAACGCGAAGCCGACGTTCACGAGACCGCAAGGGACCCCCTTCCCCCTGAGGAGCTCCCTGAACCCCTCCAAGGCCCCCTCTTCTCCCGCGACCACGGTCAGCGCCGGGCTCAGCTCCGCGGCGATCGCCACCGCGTCGCCGTAGTGATGGACGAACTCTTCAACGTCAAGCGGGGCGGCTCTTACGAACGCCATCTTCCCAGGCTTTAATTTGCCTTGCGTCGTCCTGCTCTGGCAGGAGACTATCCTGAACGAGTCGGACAAGCCGAGTACTCCGGCCCGAAACGTCGCCGCGACTTCGCCCATGCTGAGCCCAGTCACAGCTGACGGCTCGATGCCGCGGTCATCAAGGACCGCAGCCAAGGCCATCTGAACGGCGGTCACTGCTGGTTGGATGTATGGGCCTCGATCGTGCAGTTTGTACCCGCCCTGGTCTGTTAGGAATTCGTCGGTGAGAGACCAGCCGAGGTTTCTCTGGATCTCAGAATCTGCCTGGTGGATCGCATCGCGAAAGACGCTCTCTTCGGCGTAGAGGGTCTGACCCATGCAACGCCACTGACCGCCCTGCGAAGAGTAGACAAAGACCGGACCTCGACGCCCGCCGCTGTCCGGCAGAGACCGCCCAGTCAATTGATGGGCACTGGTCGATGGACCCGTGCTAAGGGCGTCAACGTTGAACCTCATCTTCCGCGGCGTCTTTTGGATTAAGCATAAAAAAAACAAATCGCTTTAAGTACTCTGCTCTCCCTGTGTGTGACGCCGAACCTTGGAATCTAAGATGGTTCCGCGAGCCGGTCGCGGTGGTTCTTCTGGGCCTAGGAAGTACCTGATCAGGTGGACCGTCATCTTGGGGCGCGACGAGTTGGAGAAGATGTCGGGGCGACCTGATGCGCTGCAAAAGGTGCTTGACCATCTAAATAGGGCGATCAAGGGGAGCAACGTGGAAATCTACAGGATCGTTCCCATCGAGGAAATATCCGAGTCCGTGCGGCCCGGGACCGAGATCATCAAACCTGCCCGTCCGGCGGGGATCGCCATTGCCGAGGGAGACTCCATCGAAGACATAAGGAGCAGGTTGGAGCGTACGGTCGAGGGAATCAGCTTCGGGGGCCTTCCAGTGTCTGTGCAGAACTACCTCGAATTCGAGATCAATCCTCTTATGGAAATCGGACACGGAGAGAAGGCATAGCGATGGTAACATTCACAGTCACAGGTGAGCGGAGGTACAGCGACGCCGTCCTCAAGGCAGACATCCTGAAGTTCGACAGTGGCGCAAGGCTCGTGCTGGCGCCGACTGGAGATCAGACCAAAAATCCAACCTGTTCGACCACGCTCGTGATAATCGCCGGCGAGATTGACATCGCGGACCACGCCGTCATAACCTACGACCTCGACGGACTTCCAGGCGACCCCCCCGAGCTAGTCTACGACCCGGATACGCCGGCACCGCCCAACATGACCACCGCGCCGAACGGCTTCAACGGCGGGTCGAGCCCGGGTGAGGGCCCTTATTCTCAGGCCAACAATGGCGGAGACGCGGCCCCAGGCCAGCCGGGCCAGCCAGGGACCTCCGGAATAAACGCACCGGAGCTGGAGATATTCGTAGGCAAGGTCAACCAGTCCTTCAAAGATGCGATTACAGTCAACTTCAAGGGACAAGACGGCGGAAAGGGCGGAAAGGGAGGGAACGGTGGAAAGGGCGGAGACGGCCAAAAGGGGGCAGCGTCTCAGGCCAGCGATTCCTGGTATGACGGAGACAATTGCGACCGAGAGCCGGGACGAGGCGGCAACGGCGGCAAAGGAGGCGACGCCGGGTTCCCGGGTCATGGTGGTGCCGGAGGCAACGGAGGGATAATCAAGGTATTTGCACTGCATCAAACGCTTCCGCAGGTCCAAACCTGGATCTACATCAACAAGGGTGGTAAGGGAGCCCCTCCGGGCGACCCCGGTGCGCCTGGCGCTGGAGGGGCAGGAGGCCCTCAGGGTGACCAGAACGACCCGTGCCCGTCAAGGCCCGAGTATGCTGGCACCAACGGCCCCGACGGACAGAAAATGGATAACATCGATAACAACTGGCCCACCCACTATGCGGGAAAGGACGGTGTGGATGGAGACCTGGGAGAGTTTGAAATCACCGCGGTGCCGCAATAGAGATTGAGATAAGATGATCGAACAACTAGTCTTCACAGTAACCGGGAAGACCTACGTCGACGACGACCTCATATTCACCAGCAGACTCGAGTTCGTGACCACCGGCGAGGCCACGCTCGTGATCCTCCCGAAGAAAGGCGCACCGCCAGGTGCGCAGCGCATGCTGAAGATAGTCGCTGACGTCGTCGATGCCTCGTTGGCTCCCGGCGTGGCCGAGATTACCTACAATCTGGACGGCGACATCACGCTTCCGCTGATCGACAACGGGCTCGACCCAGAGACGCCTCCCCTTATCAGCAACATCGGAAAGACCGGGGGCAAGGGCAACCCGGACTTCTTCCTTGGCCCGCTGAACCCTGCATCACCCAACTTTCCCCCCCTAATCGACACGGGGGCTTTCCCAAAGGCCACGGCCGGCGGCGACGGAGCAGCCGGGGGCAAGGGAGGCACCGGAGTAATGGGAGGCAACGCGCCCATCCTTGAGATTTGGACAAAAAAGATCGTCGGCGACATTGAGATCGACCTCAGGGGCCAGCGAGGCGGCGACGGCGGGCAGGGAGGTGCCGGTCAGTTCGGCGGACAAGGACAAGTGGGGTCACCCGGCGTCGTAGGGGCAGATTCGAACTGGATTGGTATTCCCAGCGTCGTCTGCAAGCAGGCTCCCGGTATGGGAGGCGACGGTGGAAGGGGAGGGAACGCGGGTTGTGGCGGGGACGGTGGAGACGGAGGGAACGGGGGCGTCCTGAAGGTATTCTTCGTCGCTGGCGCAGACCTGACAAAGCTGCACCCTGAACTCCAGGGAGGAAAAGGTGGACAGGTCGGTCCCACGGGCGCGGTAGGCAAGGGGGGCGGTGCGGGGGCGAACGGACTCGACCTCGCACAGTGCACCAGCCCCTTGGGCGCTCAAAATGGTCCAGACGGCAGTCCATGCCGGCAGGACACGGGTAAGGAGGGAGGAGGGATCTCAAAGCCCGGAGTGGACGGCAAGGACGGGCAATACTATCAATATCAGGTCACTACTCTTCCGCACGTGCCGGGAATATACTGACGCAGCGAGCGATTCACTTCGCAGCCTTACAGCTACGCTCCTTCCGCGCCCGCGTCTCTCGGCGAGGTGAGGCTGATGCCCCTCGCTTGAATCTGGTCTTCGACCATCCGCCTGAACGAAACGGTGCCGTCGATTGATTCCTTGGCTTCCTCTTCCGTCATCCTCCCGCCTAGAATGAGCTCCATGTCGTCGATTATCTCGGGACACGCAGCCTGGAGAGATTCTTTGAAGCCCCCGAAAGGGACGTAGAACGACGGGTTCCTGCCCTGCCTTGCGTCCTCGAGGATCACAGGGCACCTTGAGAGCGAGTACGCCCAGAACCTGATGTAGAAGTTCGCGTTCGCAAAATCGCCCCGACTGACAAGCGCTCCTGCGACCATCTTCCTATACTCGAGTTCCAGGGGAGAGAGGGAGTAAGCGTAGTGGCCGCTGGCTCTCCCTTTCACGCCCTCAGGCTGGCGGGCGGAGCACCTTGCGCTCACGGCGGCGTAGACCCTGTCCAGCGCGCCTAGGGAGGCGACCGGCTCGGTCTCCAGGTGCAGGTTGGCAACAAGCAGGCTTCCTAACTCGCAGCCCGTCTCGGCGGCCATCCGCTTCAGTTTTGTTATCGGCCTCGTAAGGAGGGCCATGGTGCTCTGCTTCAGGCAGTCGGCGAGCGCCATCGCGTAGTAGGAATGGGCCGTCTGCAGGAAGAAAAGAGCGGCTGGAGGGAAATCGAGGTTCTTCGACGCCTCCTGAAGGGCGGCGTCCCCGAAGTTGAGCTGGTGGCCGATCCTTCGTCCCCAAATCGTTTTTTCATACATGCTGTGCTTGATGTTCTCGACGAACGGTTGCACCGAGTCAGACCGCATCCAAACGGTCTCCGACTCCAACAGGAGGTGAGGGAGTATCTTGTAGCTGGCTGCCTCGATAGGGTCGAACATCTTCGAGGCGGGTACCCACAGGACATCGACGAAGACACGGCCTGCGGGGCTCTCGATCGTCATCCTCTCCGGATGCTCCTCAGGCTCTTCCCAGATCGAGAGGAGGTCCACGTCTGACACCTCCGGACAATCTTCGTCCAGAAGGGGCTTCCTGCACAAGACACCGAGGGACTTGGGCTCCATCAGGCGCGATGCCTTCCCCGCGGCTTCCCAAAGGGCGGCTTCAAGGCTCCCGTGGCTGCCGGCGCTTGCGGGCGTCACCCCGGCTCGCCTCGCGAAGACCTCTCGAATCTCGAGAGCGCTGTCAAAGCCGTGGCCGTGGTGTAGAGGCGTCGATGGTCTCTGATGACTGCGCCTATGGCCCTACCGTCTGGCTTCCAGCCGGATTGGTTCCAAGGCTCTTTCATCGATGGGTGCGGAATCCTCAGGATGTGATGGGAGCTCCAGCTGCCGTCGGTCAGCTGACTGGTCAGGAGGTACTCCACGCCCTTTTTTCTGACGTTCTCTGAGAAGGCCGGCCGAGGCGCCAGCAAAAGTCCACTGACTGCAAGGGCCGTCGCGAAGGGAGAGCTCACGGACTTGGAGTCGCCCCAGCCCCCATCTGCCAGCTGCGTTTCCGCGATCCAGGCCTGCGCCATGGAGAATCTGGCATCATCCTCGCCTTTGGCCTTCAGAACCTCCATGCAGTTGACGGTGGAATATAGTCTCTCGCTCCACCAATATGGGTTCCAGTAGCCGTCCTTGGTCTGACCCCTCCTGATGTGGCCTAGGGCTTCGTCGACGCCTCGGGAGGAGCCCGCCTCTACTAGAGCACGGGCGGCGACCGCTGTGACGCACATCTGGGAGGATGCCCAGCCGTCGAAAGAAACGGCCTCGTCAAGCATCATGAACCGCCCTATCGCGCGCGGCGCCGCGTAGGTCTTGAATCCCCCGTCGAGTTGGCTCTGGTGGCTCAGCAAGAAGAGCAAGGCCTTGTCGCGCTTCTCCTGGCTCTGTATCCCTAGCCTCGAGAGGAAAAGGAGGCACCAGGAGGTCGAATCGGCATCAGGCGGGACTCCAGGTCCGTATCCCCACCCTCCTTCGCTGCCCTGGTGCTCGAGGATTCTCGAGCCTATCTCCTTCAGCCACCCTGATTGGGGTGCGCTTCCATAGCGCGAGGCGGCATAGCCCACGTAACCGGAGACCCAGTAGACGCTCTCGCCGGCCAGGGTGAGAAAGTCAGACCAGAGCCCGTCAGCGTTCCGGTTGCTTTCGATGAACTTGAAAGCCCTGTCGAGCGACACCCTCACTCTTTCAGTGCCCTCCGTTTCCATTCCCCTCGGCTTTGGTCGCGTGCTGCTTTTAGTCTTTGGTGGGCCTAAACCTGCTCGACCGACCCTCGGCGGCCGGCGTGGCGAGATGCAACAGATGCTCGCAGGCGAGGGCCGACGGCGAACGAATGAATGGTTGGCTGGCCCAGTAGTTGGCCGTTTTCGAATAGTTCAATAACCATCCATCTAAACCGCAGGCACCCGAACCATGATCCCAAGGTTCCTTTTCCTCACCAACGGCGTGGGAAAGCACAATGAGAAGCTTGAGTCCTTCGAGCTAGCCCTGAGGGACGCAGGAATACAGTTTTGCAATTTGGTGCAGGTCTCCAGCATCATCCCGCCCGGTTGCAAAATCATCCCGAGGGCGAAGGGCGTCAAGATGCTCAGCCCGGGCGAGATCACCTTTGTGATGATGGCGCGGAACGCGACCAAGGAGCCAAACAGGCTGATAGCAGCCTCCGTAGGCGCCGCAATCCCCTCCAAGAAGAGGGATTATGGTTACATCTCGGAGCACCATTCCTTCGGGGAGAACGAAGACGTCGCCGGGGATTACGCGGAAGACCTTGCCGCGACTATGCTGGCGACCACCATGGGTATCGAGTTCGATTCCGCAAAGGCTTGGGATGAGAGAAAGCAACTGTTCAAGGGCAGCGGCCTGATCATCAGGACGTCCCACGTCGCACAATCCGCGACCGGAGATAAGAAAGGCCTTTGGACGTCGGTCGTCGCTGCAGCGGTCCTAATCCCCTGAGCTGAGCTCAGGCGTCAGATGGAAATCCCGTGCTCTGAAAACAGGTGGTCGTCCATTTCCTTTGACGGGAGCTTCTTGCCGCAGTATTGGCACGTTATCGTCGAGTCGCTCTCCGACATAGTTGGAACATCAACCCCAATGCCTTATTAGAAGTTGGTCACATCGTTTCAGGGCCCCGCCGCGATGGCAGTGCGCTTCAGCCATTTTTCTTCGACGTCATCGGCGGACGTAAAAACATGGCCCGGCGGAGAGCAATACCTTCCAGTAGCGGTCATCGGCGGCAGGACGTCGCAAAACTTCGACGCTTCCGTGGTCGCATGGGAGTTAAGTCCCATTCCTTTGCTATAATGGGCCCGGAGTCACGGCGAGGAAAACCGATTTAACACGGCGAACCCAATCACCTCACATGGTCGAGGCTGAATTCGACAGGATCTCGAACTTCTACGACTCCACGCGCGAACCCGCTACCGACGCGGAAGTCAGGGCAGTAGAAGGGGCCCTGAAGGGGTACGAGACGGTCCTCGAAGTGGGCGTCGGGACGGGACGGTTCGCGAAGCCTCTCATGGACCTGGGCTTCGACGTCGTCGGGATAGACATATCGCGAGGGATGATGGCTAGGGCCTTGCAGAAGGGCGTCAAGGATTTGGTGCTGGCCGACATGCACCACCTCCCGTTCCGGGATGGATCGTTCGACGCGGCGATGGCGATCCACGTCCTGCATGTCGTCCCTGACTGGCGAAACTACATGAGGGAGGTGGGGAGGGTCACGAAGAATGCGGTCGTGTCCCTGTTGCGCGAGCGGAACGGAATCGGAGAGGGAGGGAACTGGAAGGACCAAGAACCTAGCGGAGTGCAGCTGCTCTACACCCGTCTCAGGTCGGAGATGGGGTATCCGGTCGACATCGAAGGGCTGAGGAGGGCCGCAAGAAGGTGGCAGAACGAATTCGAGATAAGGAACGAGGTGCCGCCTACGAGGACTGAGAGGATACGTGACGAGGTCGTCACGGTGACTCTTGAGGAGGCCCTCAGGAAAAGGCGCCAACTGCTCGGGGTCGAGTCGCCGGTGCCTGAAAAAGTGGAAAAAAGGATCATAGAAATGATCGTCGCGGAAAGGGGAAGCCAATCATTCGAGAGAATCATCGTCGAGGATCTCGTCGTCTGGGCCCCCCAACAATTCACTTCGAAGGATGGAAAAAGCGTTCCGATGTAGGCCCTGATCCCTTCGAGCTTTTGGTTTCCAGAACGGACCGACGGGGACCGGCCAAGGCCGAAGATCAGGGCGTTG
The DNA here is from genome assembly GCA_027886925.1 of Nitrososphaerota archaeon. The sequence continues at coordinate 13,826 of JAPCJN010000014.1, read as the reverse complement.
TCGTCGTCGTCGTCGGCACTGCTGCGAGGGCGGCCTCACCGGGGTCTATTCCTCCCTTGTAGAGGGACTCGAGGATCGCGTGCACCAGCTCCATCGCCGACGTTGGGCTGAGCTCGACCGCCACCCTCGCGCTCGGCCCTTCTGCCTCGTTGAAGAAGTCGATGTTCACGCCTTGAGACATCGACGTGTGGTAAGAGCAGTCGTAGGTGACGCTCGCGCTGTCCAGCGGGAACCACCCCTGGGGGCCTTTACCCGCGCCCGAAATCTTTGGTCTCTGCACTATCCCGGTACACATGCGCCCCCTCGCCATGTGCCGGACTAAAAATTCGTTTCCGCTGAGCAAGCTAGTCACGGAGGCGTCCCCAGGTTCTTCTCAAGGAAGGCGAAAATCTTCTTCCATCCGTCCACCGCCTGCTCCTGCCTGTAGGAAGGCCTGTTGTAGTCGAAGAAGGCGTGGCCCGCCTTCGGATATGTGTGGAACTCATAATCCTTCCCGAATTTCTTCAGCTCCTGCTCGTGCTGGGCGACCTGCTGAGGCGACGGGGACTGGTCCTCCTCCCCGAAAAGGCCCAGCAGTGGGCACGAAAGGTCCTTTGTGTAGCCTATCGGCGCAACCGGGTTCTTGGGATTCAACTCGTTCGGGGCCATCACTACTCGCCCTCCCCAGCAGTCGACCGCGGCGCTCAATCGCCTGGTCTTGCAGGCAACCAGGAAGGTCTGTCGCCCTCCCGAGCAGGTCCCGAAAGCGCCGATCTTGCCGTCGCTCGTCGGCGAGGCATCCAAGAATTCTATCGCTCCCTTGACGTCGCCGACCACCTGGTCGTCGGGTACCCCGCCTGCCGCGCGGACCTTGGCGGCCACGTCTTCGGGAGAACTGTGTCCGGCCCGGAAGTAGAGGTTTGGGCTCAGGGCCAGGTATCCGTGGTGGGCGAACCTGCGCGCAGCCTCTCGATACCACTCGTCCCAGCCGGGCATGTGGTGGATCACTACGACGCCAGGAAACGGACCCCGACCCAGGGGGCGCGCGAAATAGGCGTTGATGTAATCGTCACCGTGTCCCTTTATCACCACCGTCTCGGCTAGCATCCCTTCATACGCGTCGGTCTGATATGGTCGCTCCGGCAACCCGGTCTTGGATTGGGAGCCAAGGCGGTTAAAGGATTGCCCTTCCTCGCTTGTCAGACTTCCTTCCATCTCGCCCTTTTTGAGGTGAAGACGAGCAGGGCTGCGGCGACCCCGACGAGTATGACCCAATCGGTGATTATCAACGCCGATGATAGCTTGAGGTATCCGATCGCAGACTGCATTATCTCGGCGTCGTATGTCGTCGGCGAGAGGTAAGCCAGGTACCTGTAGGGGAGAGGGATGTAGGTTATCGGGTAGTAGACCGGGGTGATCGTCGTGAACAGCGTGGTAAGGAGCCTCGAGAAGGCGAAACTCTGGACGATGTCGCTCGAGATCGTCGCGAACATGAAGCCTATCGTTATCGACACCACGAACATGAGGGCGAGGGCGCCGGTCAGCTCCAGGGCCTGGAACGCGCTGGGTTGGATGTAGACCTCCGCCAAGGCCGTCAGGATGACCAGAGCCGGCGAGTTGTAGATTATCTCCGACATCGCCATCCCCAGGACGTAGACCGTGGGGGACGCGGGGGAGCTGACGAGCATGTCCTGGAGCTTAAAGTCGTTCTTCAGGTGCGAGATGTCCCCCTGAAGCGCCGTCCCGCTCTGGAACATGCTCATTATCAGGCCGCCGATTATCGCGACGCCGAGCAGGCTCCCTTGGCTCACGAAAGTTATCACCACGAGGAAAGAGAGAGGGGAGAGCACAGTGGTGACGAGGACGATGGGATAGTTCTTCATCTCGTAGACCGCGTTGACCAGGATCGCGGCGGCGAGCTGGCTCGCGTAGCTCCTCCTCAACTCAGCTCATCCACCCCGACCCCCTGCCCTCGCCCGAGTCATCGTCTCCCTGGGTCGACTCTCCCACGAGTTGGAAGAAGATGTCGTCTAGCGAGACCGGGGCTATGGAGAACCTCGTGCCTGTCTCTGAGAGCTTCTTCGAAATGGTGAAAGCCTCATCCTCGTTTGTCAGGATCTGGACCACCCCGTTCTTGCCCGTCATCACCTCGCCCTGGGTGACGCCCGGGACCTGGGCCTGGGGCGGGAGCTTGATGCTATACTGATGCCTTATCATGCCCCGGATGGACGCGACCGAGCCGCTCGCCACGAGGCGCCCCTCGCCCAAGACCGCCAGGGAGTCGGCGAGCGTCTCCGCCTCCTCCAGATAGTGAGTGGTGAGGACGATGAAGCGCTCTTTCGCGAGCTCTTCGAGGATCACCCAAAAATCCTTGCGGGATATCGGGTCGAGACCCGTCGTAGGCTCGTCCAGGAAGATGACGTCCGCCTCGGACGCGAGCACCGTCGCGGCGAGGACCTTCCTCTTCGTGCCCCCAGAGAGCGAGCGGTTGAGGGTGTCGGCGACCTTCTCGAGCTTCAGCCTCGCCAGAGCCTCGTCCGCCCTCTTCTTCGCCTCCGAGTAGCCGAACCCCCTCCACATCAGGTATGCGACGGTCGTCTGCTTCGGGGTCATCCACGAGACGGTCCTCGCCTCCTGGGGGACGATCGCAATCCTTTCCCTGAGCCTCTTGTCGTCGCGGACGACGTCGATCCCGTTGATGGAGGCGCTCCCGGAGGTAGGGGCGAGTTCCGTCGCCAGGATGCGGACCAGTGTCGTCTTCCCGGCGCCGTTCCGCCCTATCAGGGCGAATATCCCGGAGGAGGGGACCGAAAAGCTCACCCCCTGAAGGGCCTTCGTCTTCTTCCCGTACTGCTTCGTGAGCCCGTCCGTTATCAGCTGGCCCGTACTTTGCAATCTTCTCGCATCGCTTCGCGGGAGCTATTTTAAGTGGAATCACCGAGGCCACGTCCCGAAGCAGAAGGGCGACGCCGGCCGCCCCGAGCACGGGCGCGCGTTTAGTAATGGCGGAGCACGATGGTAGGTAGGGAGGCACCGAGACCGCTGAACTGGATTCGAACGGCCAAGTACACCTTCAGGGGAGCCTCCCTGATCGTCGAGGGGCTCATCCTCCTGATCGTAGCCGCCCCTATCTTGGGCGCCATAACCCCCCAGATGGCCCCCCGAAACGAAGTCGGCCTCGGCGTGGACCTCCAGTCGGTCAACTCCCAACTGCAGTTCTTGACATCGTCCTCGACAATCTCGGGTGAGCACACCGTCTCTGTCCCCGCCTTCAACAACTGGCTCCTCCCGGCGACCGTCAGCCTCTCGCTAAGCCTGATGGTGAACGGCAAGAGCGTCTACCAAACGCCGACGGCGAGCACGGACCTGGCGCCATTCCAATCCGGAGCCGTCGTCCTCGCCGTGGACATACCCTCCAGCGCAATCGCCCAGATGGAGGGCCAGACGATTAGCGGTGGGGGCGAGATGACCCTCCAGGAGGCAGGGTTCTGGTCGATCACGGTGAACCTCGCGCAAGGATGATCTGATTTGGTGAAAATCGCAAGAGGCGTGTTGTCAGCGGCGCTCGACTTTTTGGTCATCGGCGTGGTCCTTCCCCTGGCCCTGGATTATCTCTCGCCGCTTATTTCGAGCTATGTCTCGCTCCCACCGTCCTCTTCGAGGTGGCTGGCGTTCATCCTCTTCGGCGCGCTCTTCGCGGTCACGGGCTTCTTGCAGAACGGCTATTCGAAAGGCGATTTTCCCTGGCTCTTCGGCAAGATAGGCGGGGGTCTGGTCGGCTTGGGCTTCTTCTACTATCTCTTCCTCCTCCTGCCCAGCTCGTCCGGGTCGACGAGCGTCGAATCGACCGGGCTGCTCCTCCTGATAGTCCTCGCCATCGCGCTATCCTACGGATACCTCATCTTGGACTTTATCGACGCGAGGCAGAGGAAAAGCAAGCAGGTCGCCCCGGGCGCGAAGGCCGGCGGCCCTCTCGCGTCGGGCGGCACGCAGTAGACGCCTATTTTTCTCTGGAGAGCTCGTCCAGGATCTCCTTCGCCCTGTCCATCCTGATCTTCTTTTCGCTTATCATCCGCTGAGCGACCACGTCGACAGCGTCCCCCTTCGCCCCGGCGTTCATCGCAAGCGAGCGGGCGTGCAGCTTCATGTGTCCTTTCTGAATGCCCTCCGCCGAGAGGGCGCGGAGAGCCGCGAAATTCTGGGCGAGGCCTACCGCCCCCATCAACTCTGCGAGCTCCACCGCGGTCTTGACCCCCGTGATCTTCACGTTGGCCTTCGCGGCGGGGTGGACCTTCGCCGCCCCTCCTACCAGCCCCACGGCCATCGGCATCTCCAGCGTCCCCACGAGGTCCCCTTCCTCGTTCTTCTTCCAGGTCGTCAACGGCTTGTATGTGCCCGAACGGGCGGCATAGCTGTGCGCGCCGGCCTCGAGCGCCCTCGTGTCCTGCCCGCAAGCCAGCCCGACGGCGGAAACCCCGTTCATAATCCCCTTGTTGTGGGTCGCGCAGCGATAGGGGTCAGCGTCCGCGAAGGCGTAGGCGTAGACGATCCCGTCGATCACCTCCTCCCCTCCTACGGCCTCCTTCTCGAACACGGCCGTCGCCTTGACCAACCTCTTGTCTGCAAGGTTCGAGATGATCCTCAGGTAGACCTTCCCCCCTGTGATCTCCTCGACCAGCGGTGCGACGGCTTCCGCCATCGTGTTCACCGCGTTCGCGCCCATCGCATCGCCGCAATCGACGAACAGCTCGACGATTACCATCGGTCCCTTGAGCGAGTCGATCACCTTTACCTGCAGCCCCTTCGCCCCCCCTCCGAGGGAGACCAGCAACGGGTCCTGCTCGTTGGCGAGGGCCAGTATCTCGCCCTTTCGGAGCAACAACCTGGACTTCGCCTCTTGCGGGTCCCCCACCTCGACGGTCTGGATCTGCCCTATCATGACGGGGCCTGTGTTGGTCACCTTGAACCCTCCCCTGACTCTGGCAATCTTCGCCGCGTTGCTCGCCGCAGCGACGACCGACGGCTCCTCGATGGCCATCGGCACGATGTAGTCCTTCCCGTTTATCAGAAAGTTCATGGCCATCCCGAGGGGCAGGGTGATCCCGCCCACGACATTCTCGATCATCTTGTCGGCGACCTCGCTGGGCAGGCCGCCTGTGTCCTGGAGCGTCTTTACCTCTTCGTCGGACAGCCCGGTGAGCTTCTGGAGTAGTTGCGCCCTCTCAGCGAGGCTGAGCTTGTAGAACCCGGGTTGCTCAGACTTTGGCATCTTTTCGTCCCTTCGCGCCAGACTATATGAAATATTTCAGGTTATGTCGGAGCCTTCGCCGCCTCATTCTTCCTCTCGCTCGCCCCCTTGGCTGGCTTGGCCCCTTCGTCGACGATCCCACGCGAGACCAGCTCGCGAAGTATGGCCTTCCAGTCTTGCCCCTTCCCGATGGCGCTTCTCAACATCTTCTCCCCCCTCGTCTTTTCCCCTCGGTTCATCAGTCCTAGGGCAAACCAAAGCCTCAGCTCGGTGTCTTCCGGGGCCAATGAAATCGCCTTTGAAAACTCCTTTTCACCCCGGTCGAACTCGCCTCTCGAAAACAATCCCTGGGCTCCCATGGTCCGGGCGTGGGCTTCCTGGACCTTCAAGAGAGCCCTCAGCTCTTTCAGCGGGGCGTTCCCGTTCTCGACGCGCAGGTCCACGACCCTTCCCTCCCACGGCGAGACGCTCTGCTTCGTCGCCACCACGATGATCGCAGCAGACTTTGACGCGCCGCCCCTACGGGCCCCCCTCGCTGCCTGCTCCCCGGCCTCGAGCGACGAGACGAGCCTCTCCGCCAGCCCTCCCTTGGTCGCGCGAAAAGCGACGGCCATCGACCTCCATCCTCTCTTCGCGTTGACGAAGTTCGCCTGGACGCAAAAGCCTCTCCCGGCGAGATGCCCGGCCACAGGGAGGCAGTTCTGACCAGTGTGCGCCACGGTCCTGCCCCTGGAGTCAATCATCATGACCTGTCTCATGCCGGGCCGGGGGTCGGTGGCCAGCAGCGATTTTACGGCCTGAGCAGGAGTCTTGCCCGCCTTCATCAGCATCAGCCCCAAAGGCCCGTAGCTCGGTTCGACGGTGCCTTGGGAGACCACGATCCCAACCCCGGGCTCCGACCAGATCGACCTCGAGCCCACCGAGAACGACTGGGAAAGAGCGGCCGCGCCCATCTCGCCGGATTTCCTGTCTACGGCGACTATCGATTGGGTTCCGCTTTGGGGACTCGTCTCCATCGATAACTCGGCGCCGACATGAGTTAAAAGCGCTGGCCCCGCTCGTGGAGCAAGGATAAAAACGGCAGTTCGCCGGCTGACAAAACAGTGGGCCGGTCGTCTAGCATGGTTAGGACGCCGCTCTGACACCGCATGCTGCGGCACGAGACGGCGGAGGTCGAGAGTTCAATTCTCTCCCGGCCCACCATAAATAGCCCTAGAATGAACTCCGCTTACGATCAGTAATCGATACAAGCTATCTTGCAAAGCCTCTCAAGAGTGACCCGCGCGAGTCGAGCAGCAGCCTTCGAGGGTGAAACCAGCTCGGTCAGGGGAGGAGGGGCACGACACAATCAAGAGACTGCCTCTTCCGACGTCTTTCCAATCTTCGGAGCGCAAGTCAAGGGCCAGGACTTTCTGCAGATTTCTTTCGGCGCCCCACTTGATGTAGTATCTTGTGCTCGTCCAGCACGACGGAACTCACCGTGCTCTTTACCCCCTTGATTTTCATTATCTCTTTCGTCAGGGTATCCCTGAAACTGTCCAGGTCGGGTGCCGAGACGACAGCGACGATATCGAATTCGCCGGTCACCTCGTAGACCTGCTCGAGGTTGTCCAGCTTGGACAAGGCCTTCACTACCTCATCTATTGATGGCGACTCGGCGAATATGTTCACGAGGGCCTGAAATTGAGACATAGTCAATCTCCTTGAAGTTCTAGGCGCGAGCCCGAACGCGACCAGACAGACGGCTTTTCGTTGCCGCACATATTAGCATGATAGTGGAAAGTCTCTGGTTAACCACGCTTGTCAAACCATCTTCGTCTCACGCTGAAACCAAATCAACCTCTTTGCCATGTCAGACTATCTGCCGCTCGCTCCGTCAAGAGACTCGGCTGTCTCCAATCCGAAAAAATTCCATCTATGACGCGAAGTCTAAGCCCCAAAACTCGTTGGCTGAGAGATCGCCTGCCCGGTCACAGGGTCGGTTGCTGTGAAGTTGCCGCTGACTCCTGTGACAAGCGCGTTTGGGCTCACCGACGCAGGTAGGAGAATGGGAAGGGTGATAATGACCTCAGAACCTGGTCCTACACTGGCTTCGCATCTCGAAGCTCCCTGAACGGTGTAGCCATTCACGGTGCATCCCGTGTAGTCGGCCTCATAGGCGAGGTTCGTCGAATCCGGGCCAAAGACGGTCCCGTTGAACGACTGCTCCTGGCCCTGGGTGCTGGCTGTTATTTGGAGCGGCCCGGCAAGATCGAATGATATGTTTTGGGCTGAACAGTTCTTCCATGTCAATTGGAGGTCCGGGAGCTGCCCGACGCTCGGTAGGCTCATCTGTGCCCGGCTTACGGAAGCGAGGCTCAGCGGGAGAGGCGTGCTGCAAAAACTTGCCGAGGAGGAGGCGTTGCTCTGGCTCTGAATCCCTGAGGTCGGTGTCCCCAAGTGGAGCGTGGTGAATGTTCCGACAACTAGAACTGATATTATGAGGGCGCCGACGGCCCCGACCAATACCAATGACCGCATGCGGCGGTGATGCGTGGCCATCAGCAGCTGCAGCTCTCACTTACACGCTTAGACAACGCGAGAAAATCATCGCCTGATTCTGTGCAAACTTGGAATGTGGTTAAATCATTTCTCAGTGCCTTGTCTCGATGACTCTGAGTGCACTCCGCGCTCCTGACCAGTATAGCAATAATGACGAGGCCGAGAGGCTCGTCTACAGATCCGCAACATGCAAGCACGTCCTCCGTGCGCGCGCCACGCTCGACCGCCAAGGCGAAGCGATTGACAGCCTCCACGGCAGTTGCACCTCGTGAGGCATCTCGCTCGAGGGCTCGGCGGAGCGCAGACCAACGACGACTCTTGAGGGCACCCAATTCGGTGAGCAGCCCGCTGCTCCGATGAAGCCGCGACAGATCGTCTTCCAGCGCGCCTCGTCCTGGATGCGGTTCTCCCTCGACTTTATCCCGCTCGACAGGCTGTTGCAGCCCCTCAAGCCAGGGAACCTCATCATGCTCAAAGGGCAGGGCGCATCGGCGATAGCGGAGGTGCTGGCCTTCAGGGCCCAGCTGCCCCCCGAGCGAGGAGGGCTCGACTCCGGGGCGTTCTTCATCGACGGAGGCAACCGCTCTGACCCCTACCTCCTGGCGTCGCTCGCGAGGCCCTACTTCATCGACCCGAGGAGGGCCTTGCGGAGGGTCACCAACTGCAGGCTCTTCACCATGTACCAGCTCGCGGGCCTGCTCTCGAGCGGCAGGATTGTTGACATGGCAAGTAGCTACGGATGCAAGCTCGTCGTGTTGGCAGACCTGCTTGGGATGTTCAACGAGCCGGACGCCAACCAGGTCGAGATAGACAGGCTGCTGGCCGCGGTCCATCTGGGCTTGCTCGCCACGAAGAGGAAGCTCGTCGTCGTGACGACCTTAGGGTCGCCGAACAAGCACGACGGGCTGGTGAGCGACTGGGCCGACACCCTCATGCAGCTCTCTCCCCTCCTGGGAAACAGGACCCGCGGCGCGCTCCTCAGGCATCCGACCAAGAAGCCGGACGCCTCGGTCTTCGCTTTGAGCGAGCTCCTCTTCCATCCCGATAGTCTGGCCTGGCAGAAGGCGGTGGCCCGCTGATGGGCAGGACCGTGCCCTCCTTCAGGCTGGCCGAGATGCACGAGGTCTCCCAGTGGAGGGGGTTCAGGAGGGCGCTCCCGAAGCGGGAACGGAAGGCGTTCGACGAGATGCTCGACGGCGCCCGCCTCTACATTTCCGCGTCGTCGTTCGCGGTCAGGACCTCGCGCTTCGAGGGCATGGGGATGGCGCTGCTCTTTCACCATTACAGGGTCATCGAGGAGCTCGCAGAGAAGCTGGAGGAGGAGTCCGAGCGCACATGAGCCTTGACAGGCCGGGCAAGGGCAAGATCGCCAGAGAGATCGAGAGCTGGAGGCCGTTCGGCGACGCGCTCAGGGCCGAGGACAGGGAGCGCTACAGGCGGATGATGGACCGGTGCTGTGAGTACCTTCCATCGATGGAGGTCCGTGCGGAACCTTTCGCTAACGAGGCCCTCTTCATGGGCATACTCTTCCTCCAGGACGGGATGATCGAGCAGCTCACGAGGAAGGTCGAGGCGCTGGAGCGCCAGCGCAAGTGAGAGGCTGGATCCTCGACCTCTACCCCGGCGATGCCGGGGAGATGGTCATCTGGGCCAAGGACGGGCAGGGAAGGACCAGCAGGTTCGTCGACAATTGGACTCCCTCCCTCTTCGTCGCGTGCGACCACACCGACGAGCTGCGGACGCTCGCCAAGGTAAGCGAGCTCGGACAGCACATCGAGCGTTCGAGCATCGTCAGGAGGTACGAGCGGATAGTTGACCGGTACATGAGCGACGTCCTCGAGCTCAAGGTCCGCGACGCGACGAAGCTGCCCCTCCTCGCGTCGATAGTGGAGCGGTCCAAGCCGTTCGACCACTTTAGGCTCTACAACGTAGACGTCCCCCCGGTGCAGACCTATCTCTACGAGAGGGACCTCTTCCCGTTGGCGTCTTGCGAGATAGAGCAGAAAGACCGGCACGTCTCCTGGAGCCTGAAGGACGACGTGGACGACTGTGAGTATGCTGTGCCGCCGCTCTCGTCGGTCGAGATCTTCGTCGACGTCGACAGGAAGGGGAGCCTCCCGAGCGACAACGACGCGGTCAGGTCGATCACCGTCAAGCTCGACGACGACGAACGCATCGTCCACGACGCCGGGGATGAGGCGAACAAGCTCGGCTCGCTGGTCGAGACCGTCCGCCGGCTCGACCCAGACCTGGTGTTCACCGACGGCGGCGACTCTTTCGTCCTTCCTTATCTCGCGAAGCGAGCCCAATCAAGCGGGATGGGCGACCAGTTCTCGCTCGACCGCGAGTCCGCGCGCCTCGAGCTCCCCTCCAGGCCGGGCACCTCGTACTTCAGCTACGGGAAGATACTCTACAAGCCCTCCACGGTCAAGCTCAAGGGGAGGATACACGTCGACGTCGCGAACTCGTTCGTGTGCGCGGAGTCCGGCCTCGACGGCTTCTTCGAGCTGTCGAGGATATGCAGGATGCCGCTCCACACGTCCAGCAGGGCCACGATCGGCAGGGCACTCTCGTCCCTGCAGTTCTACAACGCCCACAAGCAGGGCCTCCTCGTCCCGTGGAAGCCGACGCTGGTGGAGACACCAAAGGACAGGGTCGAGCTCCTCACAGCGGACAGGGGAGGCTTCACCTTCGAGCCAAGGCTCGGCGTCTACGAGGAAGTGGCGGAGTACGACTTCTCCTCCTTGTATCCCAACATCATGCTGAAGAAGAACATCTCGGCAGAGACGGTGAGATGCCCCTGCTGCCCCGACTCCACCAATAGGGTTCCGGAACTGGATTGGAACACCTGCCAGAAGCGCGCCGGCCTAGTCCCGCGGTCGATGAAGATACTCGTAGGAAAGCGGTTGCGGTACAAGAAGCTCAAGGACGACACTTCCAAGAGCCCCAAGGAGAGGGCCCGGTACGACTCCAGGCAGGTCGCGCTGAAGTGGCTCGGCGTGACCTCCTTTCGGCTACCTGGGGCACGCCAACGCGAAGTTCGGGAGGATAGACGCGCACATCGCGGTATGCGCCTGGGACAGGAACATCCTCCTCGGGGCGGCGAGGGTGGCGGAGGGTCACGGCTTCAGGGTAATCCACGGCATCGTCGACTCCCTCTGGGTCAAGAGGCATGGCGCCACCGATGAGGAGTACCACTCCCTGAAGGACGAGATAGAGGAGCGGACGGGTTTCGACCTATCGTTCGAGGGCGTCTACAAGTGGATAGTCTTCCTCGCCTCGAGGACGAACCCTCGGCTCCCCGTCGCCACGAGTTACTTCGGCGCGTACAGGACCGGCGAGCTGAAGATAAGGGGCATAGAGGCCAGGCGCCACGACACCCCATTGCTCTTCAAGAGATGCCAGATGGAGATGCTCAACCTTCTCGCGAAGGCCGCTTCGATACAAGAGGCCAGGGCGCGCATTCCCGACTGCCGAGCGATTGTCGACAAGTACGCCGATGCACTGCTGAGGCACGAGGTCTCCCCCTTCGAACTCGTGATCACCCGGAACATATCGAAGCTGCCCTCGGAGTACAAGGTCGACACCCTGGAGGCGTCCGCGGCCTCCCAGCTCGCCGAGGCAGGGCGCGAGCTTCACGCGGGAGAGAGCATCGGCTACGTCATCACCTCGTATCGGTCGACCGGCAGGAAGTTCAGGACGAAGCCGCAGGAGCTGGTCACCGAAAGCACCCGCTATGATGCAGGGCGCTACATCGAACTCCTCGAAGATGCGTGCAAGACCATCATGGGGCCGTTCGAAAGCTAACCGACTTGCTGCAACTGGAATCTCAGCTCACAGGCACGACTTTCCCAGCCTCGAGGAGCTATCGCTAGCTTCTGGATTCTCCGCCAGATCTTCAAAGGGACTTGTTCAGCCTTCACGAAAGTTCGGAAACAGCGTGCTCTGAAAACACAAGTTCCCTCAAAATCCTTAGGTTCAGACTGTCGTTGAGGAGCTCTGCTCCGCCCTCGGTCATTGTCATGACGACTTTCATGAAATGAAAGCGAGTTCTCCATGGATAAATACGACTCTCGGGGACTGCACAAATCGTGAGTCCTGCAGAGAGGATGCAACTTCCAAACCAGAAGCGTAGCGCAATCCGCCCAGCGGTGGTAAACGGATGGCCCCCGACTCGGAGGGAGTAGGTTGCACACTCTGGAACTGACGGACGTAAGCTCAGGATACGCAGGAAAACCTGTTCTTCATGATGTTTCTTTCAAGGCGCAAGAGTCCGCGATCTATGTCGTTTTGGGATTGAACGGGGCCGGAAAGACCACTCTCTTCAGGACGATCGCGGGGATACTGGAACCTTACTCCGGAGAGGTGCTTTTCGACGGCGAGAATATCACCCGCTCTAGGGAGGCAAGGAAGAGGATCAACTATCTCTCGCACTACAACGCCATTCCCGAAGAGATGACGGTGCGGGACGCCCTGGGTTTCTACGCAAAGATCGAGGGGGGCGACGTGGGCGATGTCCTTTCCCTCTTGAGCCTCGAGGACCTTAAGGACAAGAAGGTCTCGGACCTCTCTCAGGGACAGAAGAAGAGGGTGTCGATCGCGAAAGTCTTTCTGAGGGAGAGGGACCTGTACCTTCTCGACGAACCCACCTCCAACCTCGATCCTGCCGTCTCGAAGGAGATAAGGGACATCCTCCTGCGTCTCTCTAAGGACAGGATCGTCCTCTACTCCTCGCACAACCTCTACGAAGCGAGGGACGTCGGCACAAACCTGGTTCTCGTGCGCGACGGGACGATCAGCTATTTTGGCAAGATCTCCGACATAAAGGCGAAGGAGTACCGGGTCGGGATCAGGACTACAACGGACATCTCAAAGATGATCGATGCCAAGATGGGGGATGGCGGCTACTACGTCCTGACCGTCTCCACGGCTGAGGAAGCGGGTCTCGCTCTCAAGAAGCTCGTGGACAACGGTGTGCTCGTGACCGAGATGCGCCAGCTCGACAACCCGCTTCAAGACCTGTTCGAAAGTGACTTGCAAAATCCAGCAGCGAAGACGCGAGAGGGGGTCGAAGGCGGAATTGAGCAGTGACCAAGGCACAATCATAGCGAAGAGGGGCGCCTCTCTCAGCAAGACCTACCTGGTCATCGGGGTCTTCCTAGCGTTGCTCGCCGTCCTGGTTTCGGGCGCGTCTAGCTTGCTTGGTGGTCTTTCTGTGACCGGAGTCCCTGCCAGCACCACAGGCCCTGGAGGCTTGAACCTCACTACGGCCCTCCCGCTGGTGTCGGTCGCGCTTCAGGTGTTTGCAGCGATATTATTCTCGACTCCCGTCCTCCTGCTCTACGTCTACGACAAGAACAACGGGGTCCTCGAGTATTTCCTGTCGCTCGGGATGAGTCAGGGAGACATCTACAGGCAGTACCTCAAGGCCGCGCTCATACTCTCTTCAGGCCTCGTGGGTCTCGACGTCGTCATCGACATAGCCGCGGGATTGATAGAGCGCGCGAGCTGGCTGCTGTTGCTCGAGGTGTCCGGCCTCGTCGTGGCGATTGCCCTTCCGGCCGTCTCGTTCGCCACGCTGATCATGATGTCATTCAGCTCGCTCCAGAAGCAGCGGGTGGGCTCCAACCAGCCGCTCGGGATGGCGATCGGAGTCTTCACCGTCCTGCCGGCATATGCGGTGCCTTTCGTGGCGCCGTCGCTCGCCCTTGAGACCGACCTGCTCCTCGCGGGGTTGATCGCCGGCATTTCCCTGCTGCTATACCTCTCTTCAAGCCGGCTGATCAGTCGGGAGAAGCTCCTCCCGTGAGCGCTTCCTGGCATTGCGCCTTCGGCGTTCGATAGCTTCCGCCCTCCAGCCCAGCACGGTCGAGGAGGCGGACGTCTTCATCCTCGTCGTGACGCCCGTCGCGACCGTCACAGCCGACCAGAGGAAGCACCTGCCCTCGCGCGCAATCCCCACGAGCCCGATGCGCAGGCGGCGGTTCGAGCCGGTCACTGCGGCGCTGGAAGTCGGCGAGGCAGGCCCCGAGGGCGTCATCTGCCACGCCCCTCCCTT
>JAPCJN010000118.1 GCA_027886925.1 Nitrososphaerota archaeon | reverse complement strand
CTTGTATGCCTGACCCACCGGGCTCAGGTCGATGGTGTCTCCGAGCCGTCTTCCCATGAAGAGCTGCGCCATAGAGTCCTTCGCCTCCAGGACCTCTGACTTGCCTGTCTTTGCGTCAGAGACAACGACCTTGAAGGAAGCCATCTTTCAGACCCGCCCGCGACTTAGTTAATAAGCGAATTGCCATCAAGGCATCGCGCTTACGTAGAGGTGTCATTGAAAGTCTTGGGCGGTCGGGTCACGCATCCTTCTTGAAGGCGTCTTTCGGGGTCGGTTCCAATCCGACGGCTAAAGTGGACCCAGATATTGAAATGGAGAGCGCGAACGAGCGGACGAACAACACGAGGGCGAACGAAGTGTCGGGGCGGAATCTGCTCAAAAGCCGTAGAGCATGTCGTTGGCCGAACGGATGGCGATTATCTCGTCCAGGGCCTCCTGGTCGTCTGGGCTGAGGGTCCCGTTGTACTTGCCCTTCAGGAGCTTCGCGTCGTGGCTCGTCGGAAACGTGAACAGGTTCTCTCCTTCTTTGATGTGCCTTCCTAGGGTCGGGCCCTTTACGGAGATCGCCACCTCCATCCCCTTCTTCGCCTCGGATATGCTCTTGCCGTTGTCCTGTATCTGCTCGACCACTCCAAGCTCCTCGCCTTTCTGGTTCATCAGTCTCGACTTTGGGCGTAGCCTCCCGGCAAGGACCTCGACCCCGAAGACGGCAGGGTCGTTCCTTCTGAAGAAGTTGCCGGGTATAGATTTCACTTTCGCAGGCAGGGCGATAGTCTGGAGGGCCGTCCTCTCGTCGTCTTCCTTCTTGTTCGCAGCCCACTGGACATAGGTCTCGACAGCGTCGTAGATGACCTCCGAAGTGATTATCTTGACGCGCGAGGCGCTCTCCTTCGCATCTGGGAAGACCTTCACGTCGAACCCAATGATCGCTCCTAGGTATGGGTCGCGCTCCGCGACGGCCTCCGCCTCGACTATCTCGGCCTTCGAGATGTCGCCGATGTCGGCGACGCGCACCGGTATCCCTCTCTCCTCGAGCATCTTGAGCAGGGCCTCGAGGCCTCCGATGCTCCCCGCCTTGACAACCACCCCTATGTTGTCGCTCCTTCTCCGAAGCGTCCCGAGGTCTTTCTCGAGCTCCGACTTTAGGGTGGCGAACTCTGCTTCATCCTTGAACGCGACTACGGCGGTCCCCGGAACGACGCCTTCAAGGTCGGTCGAGACGAGCTTGACGCCGGCCGCCGCGTAGACCTCGTTCACCGAGGTGAACTTGTCCCGCGGGTCCCTCATCTCGTCCAGCGGCTTTGGCATGAAGAGCGCCTTCACCTTGGACTGCATGGCCCCGTCTCGCTTCACGATGATTATCTGGTCGCCCACCCGCAGCGTCCCGTCGGTTAGGATGATGTTCGCCGTCTGGCCCATCCCTATCTCCTCCTGGAGCTCCAGGACGATCCCTCTGGACCTCGCGGGAACGCCGGCTTGAATCTGTCCGGCGGTGCCCTTGGAGAGCTTGGCCGTGAGGAATTGCTGCGCGAGGCCTATCAAGACGGCGAGGAGCTCCGGTATCCCCACGCCATACCTTGCTGAGACCGGGATGATGGAGATCTGGCTCCGGAAGTCTTTGATCCTGTAGAAGGCATCTGACTGGAAGCCCACCCTGGAGAGCCCGCCGACCACATTGTAGAGGCGCTCCTCAAGCTCGTCGTTCCACTCAGGAGGCTGCTGTTTGAGCGCTGCCGAAAGAGAGACGCCCCCGCCGACGCCCCCATTGCCTTTGTTGACGGTGTCCTTCCTCCATCCGTTGATCATGTCGATCTTGTTCAGCGCGACAAGGAAAGGCACCCTCCTTGACTTTAGGATCTCGATGCTCTCGAGTGTCTGGTTTTCGAGGCCTTTCGCGACGTCGACGAGCAGGATCGCGATGTCAGCGGCAGAACCGCCCGTCATCCTCAGATTAGCGAAGATCTCGTGCCCTGGAGTGTCGATGACCAATAGCCCTGGAATCCTTAGCGAGCCGCCCGTCTTGGAGAGAAGTGGCCCGCAGATCGCCTCGAGCGTCTCCATGGGGAAGAAGCTGGCGCCTATCTCCTGGGTGATGCCGCCGGCCTCTCTGGCCTGGACGCCTGTCCCCCGTATCTTGTCAAGAAGTGAAGTTTTGCCCGCATCCGTGTGGCCCAGCACGACGACCACTGGCTGGCGCAGTTTTTGTTCTGACTGGGACATGGAAAATCAGCATTCAGACAGCCGGGGATTTCCCCCCTAATTATCCCTTGCTTCTTCGAATAGGCCCGAAACGCGGGAGGACTATCCTATGACGAACACCGCGGTCGTCGGAGCAGATATCCCGACGCCGCTGGAATCCATGGCGAAGAATGTTGCGTTGTAGCTGCCGGCCGGGACGCCCACGACAGCAGCATAAACCGGGCCGATTCCTAGGCGGGTCAGGGTCGTGGTCGCGGTCGTGTAGTAGACGGTCTGCCCGAGACCGTTGTGGAGGACCACCATAACAATTCCAAAGACGCTTACAGTGAGGTCGTTGTGAAAGGTGATCTGGAAGGCAGGAGAACCCTCGAGTGTAAGCATTGTGGGGGGGCCGACGACAGTCCAAGTCGATGTGCCGCCGATGGACGCGTCCGCGGCCGCAGACTGGAGTCCGCCCAACACGAGGAGAAGGGCTAATGAGGTCGCCGAGGCAACGGCATTGGGTCTCACGTCTGTCGATTCAATGGGGGAGGACTTAGCCGTTGTGGTTAACCATGGTGCTGCCTGAGCCACGCACGCAAGCACGCACGCACGCACGGACGGACGGACGGGCGTTTTTCTGATGGCGTAGGTCGCTGCTAGTTTCTCCGCCTCTTCGGCCTTGGCCGGAGAGCGATCGAGCGGACGAGGATTAGGCGGGAAGACATCGTCACTCTGACACGGCGGGCGTCTAAGATGCCGTGCCTCAACTTTTTTCGAGCAGGGTGTCGACAAATGGTGATGAATCGTGCACCGGGAGCCGGTTCAAGCGAAGTTATGTCCCTGGGCGGGCGTCTCAGGAGAAGTAGGCCTTGCTCTCCCTCTCGAAGGACTCAGCCGAATCCGACGCGTGGATCACGTTGTCGGTGAGCCCTGTGGCAAAGTCGCCTCTGATGGTCCCCGGCGCGCTCTCCCAGCT
The DNA here is from genome assembly GCA_027886925.1 of Nitrososphaerota archaeon. The sequence goes on along the minus strand of JAPCJN010000118.1, from coordinate 3,190 downwards.
CTTCGTGACGCCGACCATCCTTCTGACCATTGCTACCGCGTCCCGGCCCTGTAGCACCGCGCCGACTGTCATGCTGCTGGAGAAGAACGAGGCGAGTTCACCGAAGAAAGGCCTCTCCCTGTGGACGCTGTAGAACTCCTCGGCCTTTGCCTTGGTCATCGTCTGCCCTCTGAGCTGCAGTATCTTCATCCCGCGCTTCTCGAACCGTGAGAGGATCTCGCCGACGAGCCCTCGCGCGACGGCGTCGGGTTTCACGACTATGAGCGTCCTCTCGTTAGGGTCTGGTTGTGAAGACGACATCCTATCACTCTACCTGACCGTGAGGTTCCTTCGCGCCCACTTTAGTTTGCGCGGGTCCCTCTTCAGCTTCCTGTCGTTTATCTTGCACTTTGACGAGCAATAGGACTTTGAAGAGCCGTCGTTCATCACGAGCATTATTCCGGTTCCGAGGTGGATGCCCTTGCCACAGAAAGCGCATCGCTTGGGCGTGTATGCCAACCAGGTCGCCTATCTGATCTTCCTGGCTTCTCGCTCCGTGTCTCTGAGCAGCAGGATGTCCGCGATCCTTATCGGTCCCTTGACGTTCCTCGTCAGAATCCTCCCTTTTTCCTTTCCCTCGAGAATCTTCACTCTGACCTGTGTTATCTCCCCCGCGACACCGGTGCGCCCTACGATCTGGACTACCTCCCCAGGAGTAATCGACTCCGCGCTTTGCTTGCCGCCACCGCCGCTGCTCAATTCTTGTTACGCCTTTGTTTCTGCTGCCTGGGCCGTTCCGCTAGCTTTTCTCATGTTAGTTAGCTCTTGCGTGATCTGGTCGAGGATCGCTTGGCCTTCGCCCGCCTCCGTCACGGCGGCAGCGGCCGTCGAGACGTCTATCCCTATGGCGGGCCCAATCTGGTCTTTCGAGGCGACGAAGACGTACGGGATCTTCCTCTCGTCGCAGATGATCGGCAGGTGCGCCACGACTTCCGGTGGCTGGACGTCTTCCGCGATGATCACCAGCTTGGCGAGGCCTCTCTCGATGGCCTTTGTGGTCTCGTTGGTTCCCTTCCTTACCTTTCCGGTCCTGGACGCTTGTCTGAGGACCTCATAGGCTGCTTCAGCGACCTCTTTCGGGGTCTCGAACTTTACAAAGTAAGGTTTTGGGGTCATCTATCAAAAATCTCCCAGACCAGCCCTTTTCTCGGAATACTTAAGCATTAAAACGCTAAGAGTGCGCCAAGACGCACTTTCCGGGAGAGTCGAGTCTCACGAACCCATAGCGCGGAAACTGCACGATATCTCCCAATGACAACGTGCTGAAGGCTTCCTCCGCGAACCCGTTCCGGACTACGAGGCTGTTGGGGTTTATCGCCCCGTCCTCGAGAAAGAGCTCGTGCGGCTCCGCGACCTCCACGGGTCTCTTCGAGTCGTCGTCAAGGACCCACTGGAGCTTCCTCATGTCGTGCTTGCGCTCGTCTCCGGCGTATTCGGCTTCCGCGATCTCGCCCTCCTTCGAGAGGAGGCGGACGTTGTAAAGGTCCATCAGACGGAAAACGTCGCCTGTCTGCAAGGCGGAGAGGTCGTCCGACGGCACGCACAGCGTCGCGTCGCTCCTGACCGATATGTCCCTCTTCCCGAACCTCTCGTCGGTCGGGTGGAAAGGTATCGAGATGACGCGCGGAGGCGCCCCCTTGACATTCAATGGCGCAGGCTCGGGCACGAAGAAGAGCCTCCTCGAGATCGGGTCGAGGATTTTTCTGTTGACCGCGAAAAGCAGGCTCCAGTCGAAGGTGTGCTCCGCCTTGGTGTAGCCCACCTGCACAGTGAACTGGCGGATCGCCTCGCTCAGTATTCCCCTGCGCCTCACTCCCTCTATGGTTGGCATGCGGGGGTCGTCCCAGCCGTCGACGACCTTCTCCTCGACGAGGGGGCGCAGCAGCCGCTTCTGCACCGGAGTGCCCTTGAAGTTGAACCTCGAGAACTGCTCGACGACGACCTCCGGGAACCCCAGGAGTTCCCTGAGCCTGTCCTGGAGAGCGACGTGGAACTCGGCGCTCCTCAGGACGTGGGTCACGCCGCAGATGCGGTCCTCGACCACGTTCTCAAAGTCGTAGATGGGCCAGACCACGTATTTCGTCCCGACCAGCGGGTGGGGCGCGTCGATGACCCTGAGGAGGTTCGGGTCTCTGAGGGAGTGGTCGAGGTTCGAGAGGTCGCCCTTCAACCTGATGACGTACTCGCCCTCCTTGAACTTCCTCGATAGCATTCCCTCCCATATCTCGAGGTTCTCCTCGATCGGCCGGCCTCTGTGCTCACAGGCGAGGCCGTCGAACCTGAGCTTCTTCACAAGGTCGATCGGGCAGGCGCACGCGTAGGCCGCCCCCTTCACGATGAGCTTCCTCGCCTCTTCGTAGAGGACTTCCATGTCCGAGGAGACGCTCTTCTCGTGGTCCCACCTGATGCCGAGCCACGTGTAGCCGTCCCTGAAGCTCTGGTAGTAGGCCTTCTTCACCTTCTTCGGGTTCGTGTCCTCGAACCGCAGCCACAGCTCCCCTTTGTAGACGTCCCTGTAAGTCTCGTTGATCACGCCCGCCATAGCATGGCCGATGTGCATGTAGCCCGATGGCTCCGGTGGGAGCCTCAAAACGACTTTGCCCTCGACGGCCCTTGCCAGCGGCGGTAGCTGCCCCTCCTTCGCCTTCTCGTCCTCCTTCAGCGCGTTCTTCCGCTCCTCGTTCGCCTCCAGCGCCTCCGGATACCTCTCCTCCAGCAGCTTCTGCTGCTCTGGGACCGAGAGCGAGCTCACGCGCTTGACGACCTCGGCGGCCGCAATCGCGACCTCCTTCGCCGATCCCCTCAGGGCGGGCGCTTCGCCGAGGACCTTGCTGACCACCGCGCCCACCTGCGCCTTCCCGGAGTGCTTCACGGCATTGAGGAGGGCGTGCTTCTCCATCGCCTTGAGGTCGTCGTCAGTTAGCGAGGCGTCCATATTCTTCGGCTACCCTTGTGTCGGCCAATCTGTCCGTGCTACCAGTCGCGCTCAACCGAGTATCGGGCGATGGCGTCTACGCACTCGACTGCCTCCGTCTCTCCCGCCTTCCACTCTGCCTTTTTGAGCATCGACCTCGCGTCGGTGACAAGCTGCGTGGACATCTTCTTGGCGTATCCTATCGCGTCATACTTTTGAATCATCTCCATGATGAAT
>JAPCJN010000013.1:19892-29781 GCA_027886925.1 Nitrososphaerota archaeon | reverse complement strand
TGTCGAGGGGTCCTCGGCCATCACCTTCACGCTGCTCAGGTAGATCCCTCTCTTACCCGCGAGGTACAACTTTATCGAGATGTCCGTGTCGTCAGCTATCCGCTCGTTTGACCATAGCCCGACGTCTCTGAGGTCCTTCGCCCTCACGAGCGCCATCCCCCCCTGTGCTGAGAACGGGGCGTCGATCTTGTACGCCCCCATCTTCGACAAGGTGTCCCCGATGTCCTGGGTGAGCGCAAACATCCTGGTCACTATGTTGTAGTTCCTGTTGTAGTGCCCATATCGGAATGAGATGAACGACGCGCGGGGGTGCCTCTCCATCGTGTCGATCCCCTTCGATATGGCGTCCGGGGGGATTATCGAGTCTGCGTCGAGCAGGAGGACATAATCTCCTACAACGCTCTCCATCGCCTTGTTGAGGGCGCCGCACTTGAAGTGCTCCCTGCTCGGCCGCCTCGAGACTATCGCCTTTATCCCCGAGAGGTTGAGGTCGCGCAACTTCTCATCGATTAGTTCCACGGTCTGGTCGTTGGAGTCGTCTGCGACCACGACCTGGAGCCTGTCCTTCGGGTAGTCAAGGCCTTTCATCGCCTCGAGAGACCTTTCTATCACGTACCTCTCGTTGAACGTGGCAATGAGTATCGAAACCATCGGATGGTCTTGCAGGGTGACCTCTTCCACTCCAAGGTCCCTCGGGTACCTTAACGAGTTCCAGAGGAGGAAGACCCAGTAATATTCGAGGGCAAAGACGGGGATACTGAGGACGAGGGTGACTAGCTCAATCAAAAACCAGATTTGTATAGCCATTCATCTAGTCCCGGTAAAGGTACAAAGAACTCCCCTAGCCCACTATGTAAGTTTTCGGATTTTTGCACGTTTTCGTAACCGCGAAAAGCGCCTCGGTCAGGCATCGGCACTATCGGCGGCCCCCGAATAAATAGGCTCATCCGACACCCAGAGAAAGACAACCGCCGTGCGCAGGATCTACTTCGCCGTTTTCGGCTCAGGCCTAGGCCACGCCACACGCGTCCTCGACGTCGCAGAGCGTCTTGGGGTGAATGAAGACCGTTTCCGCCTCTCTTGCTCTGGCCAGGGCTTGCGATACATCCGGAAGCACGAACCAACGATGGACGCAGTGGAGTGCCCTGCTCTCGACGTGGAATGGACTGAAGAGGGGAGCTTCTCTTCCCGTGGCTTTGTAGTCCATTTCCCTCAGATGCTCCGCTCTTTCTCGAAGCAGGTTGCGTTCGAGGCGGAGAGCATCGCCAAGTTCGACCCCGGCGTGACAGTGTCCGATTCGAGGCTATCCGCGGTCCTCGCGGCCAGGTCGAGATCCTACCCTGTCGTCACGATGCTGAACCAGTTCAAGGTCACTCTCCCTCCTAGATACAGGGGAGGCGCGCTTGGGCAACTCTACGAGAGGATCGCCGGGGACGTCCTGGGCCTCATGTGGTCTCTCAGCGAACAGGTCCTCCTCACGGACCTCCCTCCCCCTTACACGATAGGGGAGGCGAACGTCGCGGGGACCGACCTGTCAAGGATAGTCCGGTACGTGGGTTTCACATCACCTGGCCTGCAGGTGAGCGAGGACAGGCTACAGAAGGCGAGGGGGGTGCTAGGGTTTGACGCACGGCCACTCGTCTTCTTCCAGATAAGCGGACCAGATGCGACAAAGAAGAGGTTCATAGATGTGGTCCTTCAATCGGTCGGTGCTCTCGCCACCAGATACAAGGTCGTCGTTTCGATGGGCTATCTGGGGGGGTCGGACGCGCCCAGGAGGTTGGCTGGCGGGACGTTGCTCTACGATTGGTGCCCCATCAAGGACGAGCTTTTCACCCTATCAGACGTGCTGGTTGCGAGGTCAGGCCACAGGACCATAGGGCAGTGCATCGACGCGGGGAAACCAGCCGTGCTCATCCCCATACACAACCACTCAGAGCAGCTCGGAAACGCTGAGAAGTTCCAGAGGCTCGGTCTGGGGATCACAATCTCCCCGGGGGATCTGGATCCAGAGCGGCTCACGGATTCAGTGGACTCGTGCATGCGGGACCCGAAATACGCGAAGAACTTGGCGGCGATCGGCCGCATCTCGGAGAAGTACCGAGGGATCGAAAAGTGCGCCGAGATCATAGATTCGTACGCCTAGGTCTCGCTGCGAGCCGGGTCACGCTCGTCGACCACCGAACCGCGTCACGGCTGACCCGAGATGAACTGTTGGAACTCCCTTAGGGCTCCGGGGCTTCCTATCTCGTAGAACCTTTCTTTCACTGGGAATGCCAGGAGCTCGTCGCGCTTGATCAGTTCGCCGTAGAACTCCTCCTCGCCACACTCCTTCCCCGATTGAATGAGGGCCAGAGCGCGCCTTCTCAGGGCTGATACACCGAAATTCACCCAATCCATGCCTCTGTCCTGACCCGACTTGTCGTAGCGGACTACGTGATTCTCTCTCACGGTGACGTCGCTCTTGCCATACCTGTTATGGTTCTCATACACAGCCATCACCCCTAGCTTTCCAGAGTCGACGAGGGCGTTCATGATGCTCTCGTAGTCTGCCCGGAGGTAGGCGTCGCCGTATGTGACGAAGAATGTTTCTTCGAGGAGCGGTTCGGCCCCTTTCAGCGCTCCCGCCGGCCCCAGCAGCCTCGGCCCATCGCGGCTGTATCTGACGTTCACCCCCCATTTTTTGCCGTCTCCGAAGTAGCCTTCCACCTTCTCTCCCAGATGGCCGACGCAAAGCACGAAATCTCCGATGCCGCTTCGCTTCAGCAGGCCGATCTCATGCTCGAGGAAAGGCTTTCCGTTCACCAGGACCATCGGCTTTGGGACGCCCTGCGTGAGGCGCCCGAGCCGCGTCCCCAAGCCCCCTACTAAGATGGCGGCCTGCAATCTGGGGCACTCCTGCTCTCTCTCTGTGTCAACGCGTCCTAGACGTTGTAGATCACCTTGCTGCCTTCGAAGTCAAATCTGAACCTCATCTCCATCAATCCCCGGCTCGCAAGGGCGTGCCTGACTTTTTCCCTCCCCTCCTGGCAGAAGAGCATGAGGAAGCCTCCTCCACCAGCTCCGACGAGTTTTCCGCCCAGGGCACCGTTTTGCCTCGCGACAGAGTACCACGATTCGACGCTGTCCGTCGTCATGTTTTCAGTGATCCCGCGCTTCACTTTCCAGTGCTCATCCAGCAACTCGCCGAACCTTTTAAGGTCACCAGACTCGAGGGCCTTCTTGCTCTCCAGGCCGATGGCCTTTATTCTGTGCATCTTATTGACCGCCTCGTCGTCGCCGTCGGAAACCCTCGCCTGCTGTTTCCCGAGGATTTCCTTCGCGCTCCGTGTTATTCCCGTGTAGAACATCATTATGCCGTACTCAAGCTCCGACATCGTGCTCTCCGAGACATTGAGCTCTTTGGCCGTGACGTTCCCCTGTGTGTCTATCTCGTAAGACCTTATCCCTCCCAAACTGGCAGTGTACTCGTCCTGCTTTCCTGATGGTTCGTGCAGGCGGTTCATGGCGATGTCACAGGCGGTTTCAGCGATCTGCCAGGGGGTTTTGACAATCCTCTGGTGCGCGTACAGCGCGTTGAGCAACCCCACGGTAAAGCTGCCCGACGATCCAAGGCCGGTCGCTGCCGGGACGTCGGCGAGGGATACTATCTCGAGCTTGTCACGCAGGTTCAAGAGCTTCAGTGCCTCTCTCACGGAGGGATGGCGAATGAGATCGATGGAGTCCACGATTTCCGTCTGACTGTAGCTCAGCCTTATCCCGGGCTCGAATCTGTTGTTCAAGACGATGTGCATGTACTTGTCCACCGCCCCGGAGATGAAGAAGCCTCCATACTTCGTGAAATAAGCGGGCAGGTCTGTCCCTCCCCCTCCAAGCGACAGTCTGAAAGGGGTCCTTGAGACGATCAAAGAAGGCTTTGGGCGCTCCGAACCCGGAGCACCGCCGCGTGTATTTAACCAGTCTGCAGGTCAGAGAGGACAGGAGGCTACGCAGGCTTGCGCCCGAATAGCTTGCCTACTCTTACCACGATCGGCTCCCAGTCCACCTTGTAAATCGCTATCCCGAGCACGACGAACGCCGCGGATGCCACGATGGATAGGTCCAGTCGGGAGAGCCCAAGCAGGTGGTGCGTCAGTTTGGATATCTCCAATAGCCCCGAGAGCTCAAGAAGTATCTCGAAGGCGCTCTTCGCCAATTTGGCGAGGAATGTGACCCCGAGCATGGGTGCCAGCCTGCCCCGGTTAGCGCCCGCCCCGATGTAGACGTAATCATCGAGAGGAAGGGCGGGCAACAGCGCCGTGACGAACAGCCCAAGGTAGAAACCGCTCTTTCCGAGCCACGTCCCGAGCAGCCTTACGTTCTTGTTCTTCTGGAGCGTCCTATGCAATCCGAGAGCGCTGTAGTAGATGACCATCTTCCCGAGCGTCGCTCCGACCGCGGTAACTAAGACGACAAGCAAGAAGCTCTGCAGGTCGACGCCGGTTGCCGCGAGCTCGGCCGTCGCTATCAGGGTGTACGACGCTCCGAAGAAGGCGGTGGCATTCGCGACGAAGGAGAGAAGGAACAGGAGGAACAGCCGAAGCAGAACGGAAATCATTCGGGCGAGACGCTCTAGCGCCGCTCCGCGTCCAGGGCCTTATAGACGGTGCCCTCTGGAGAAGTCGACGGAAGGGCTGAGAGCGGACCACGCGCCAGCAACAGCCTAAAATATGGAGCCGGCTCGCATCATGGAGGAAGCCCTTCGGCGCAGGTGAGATCGTCATTGCCATCGAACAAACTGATAATCATCGGGCTCGATGCAGCGGACTTTCAATTGACTCAGGGCTTCATGGAATCAGGAGACATGCCGACGCTCTCAACGATTGGAAATCAAAAGTGCTTTTCCCGGTTGAAATCGACCATCCCTCCGCAGACGGCCCCTGCCTGGACGTCTATCACCACCGGTGTGAACCCGGGAAAGCACGGGATATACTACTTCTACAATTTCTCGACCTCTCCGATCACGATAGTCAACGCCACAAATACTTCGACGCCCAGGATCTGGGACTACGTCGGAGCGACGAACCAAAGGTCGGTCGTCGTCAACGTCCCGATCACCTATCCGGCGAGTGAGATTTCTGGGTCCATGGTCTCCGGCATACCCCCTTGGTACTTCGATGAGAAATCTGTGTACCCTGCAGGCCTTTTGGACAGGCTCAAGGGCACGGGTTACGAGATCGACACGCCGATTAGCAGAGGCCTCGAGAGGCAGCCCGACGTCCTCGTAAGCCGGCTTTTGGCGACTGAAGAAAAAAGGGTTGACGCGTTCCTGAACCTGCTCAAAGACGGTGAATGGTCGTTCGGCATGATAGTCCTGACGGCTCTGGATCGGCTTCAGCACAAGGCCCTTGGAAAGGGAGAGAGGGAGCGGCAGGCGGTAAGGCGAGGCTACCGTGAGGTCGACGCGCTTGTCGGTAGGATAATCGGTTCCTTGGAGGGGGATGTCAACTTTCTCATAGTCTCCGACCATGGTTTCAATGCACGGCCTGTCGCATTCTACCCGAACGCGTGGCTCCATAGCAAGGGCCTGCTTCGGCGGAAGTCATCCGTCAGGAATCGCTTGACGAGGATCGCCCACGACGTGTTGGATGGGCACCTGCTTTGGCTTCCCGGAAGCCTGACCAAGAGATATCAGGGGGCGTCTACGGTCATACGGAGCATCGATGGGGTAGACTTGGAGAGATCACGAGCGTTCGTGCCGGGCACAGACGGGGTGATGGTCGTAAAGTCGAAGGAGGACCAGGATCTGATCACATCGGGACTCTCGGAGTTGAAAGACGACTCGGGGAGAGAGATCTGCAAGGTCTACAATCGAGATCAGGTCTACAAAGGCGACAGAGTCGACTCCGGTCCTGAATTGCTGATCGTCCCGCGCGACGACGTCAACATCAAGACCGACCCGTTCAGCTCCCATGTTGTCTCTAGGTCTGGGAACTTCCCCAAGGCCAATCATGGGCAAAACGGGATATTCCTCGCCACGGGCCCGGACATACGAAAATCGACAAGCCTGGACCTTTGTCTGGAGGACATCGCTCCAACGTCTCTCACGCTGATGGGCATAAGACCTCCAGAGTCAATGGATGGACGTAACATGGAGGAGATCATGGTCGAACCGCGTCCGTTTTCCTCTCTCCAGTCTGCCAAGGTCGAGAGCGAGAGTCGAACATACGCATTTTCGGAAGAGGACGAAAAACTCGTCATGGAAAACCTCAAACGACTTGGCTACGCATGACCAGAGGCTCAGTCGAGGTACCGATACGGTCCGCGCCCAAGAGGCGCTCGGCGACTTGGCTCGACCAAGCGATCAACGCCCGACAGGGGCGACCCCTGAAGGTAAGGGCACCCTCGTGAGGCCGCCTGAAGGGTTGGTCAACTCAGAGAGCCTCCAAGGTGCGGTCCACGTCGGTGTGCCCGGTGAGTCAACCCATCAAGGGGCACGGACTGCGAAGGTTGAAAACGTCCCTCTGGTTGGCAACGGTGACACGATCACTACAGAAAGCGCGAAGCGAATCGCATCTGGCATCAGGTCTCTCACCATCCAGAACATAGTCAACAGCGTCCTTGGCTTTGTCTTCCTTTCGCTGCTGCTGCGTCTCTTGTCGCCTTCGGCCTATGGTCTCTACTCAGAGGTCCTGCTGGTAACCGGAATCGGGTCGTCGGTCGCCTTCTTCGGACTGCAGTCTGCCGCCACGAGGTACGTTGCGTTTACCGCGCACGACGTAGGAGAGTCCAGAGTTGTTTCGAGGTCGATCGTGGTTCTGTCGCTTGCGTTCGCCTCCGCATCCACGATCGTGTTTGTGCTGCTCTCACCGGCGCTCTCTCTCTATTTTACCAAGAGCACGAGTTCGGCATGGATCTTTGCGGCGTCGGGAGCTTGGCTCTTCACCAGCACGATTTCAGGGATATTCCAGGGCCTCGTCCAGGGGATGAAGAAGTATGAGTCTCTCGCGAAGGTCTTAGTGAGCTCGAACCTGGCGATGGTCAGTCTCACGGTGCTCGGACTTTTCGAGCTTCACAGCGTGATCGTTCCCATCGTAGCCTGGATCTTCTATGGCGTTCTGATCAGCGTTTGGTCGCTCGCCATCACTCGCAGACCCCTTCTGCTCGCGCATTCTGCGAGAACGGGACGACGGACGCTAAAGCAGGTACTCAGATACTCGATGCCTCTCGGCGTCGCGGGGATCGTAACGGTCGCAACAGGCGCCGCCGACCCGCTTGTCGTCGGCGGGCTGCTCAACGTGACACAACTGGGCGGATACTACGCTGCGATCGCCATCTCGGGCGGTCTCGGCGTGATGCTCTTTACGCCTCTCAACACGGCCTTCTTCCCGGAGACCTCATCGAACGCGAGCGATCCAAAAAAGCTTTCAGCGGGGCTGAGACTCGCATTCAGGTACACCGCGCTCGCGCTAGTCCCGGTGTCATTCGCGGTCGTCGGCCTCTCCAAGCAGATGATCAGGTTGTTCTCAGGAGGAGCAGCGAGCTACATCATCGCCAACCCTTCGTTGCAGATGATGTCGTTCTTCTTCCTTTTTGTGGCGATGCAGGGAATCCTCACATCGCTGCTGCTATCGACCGGGAAGACGACCCAGGTCATGATCATAGGCGTAGTCACCGTGGTGTTGGACCTCGCGCTGTCGGTGCTGTTGGTCCCAAGTTTTGGGATCTTGGGCGCTGCGACAAGCAGGATCCTAGTCGACATAGCAGGATTCCTGATGGCGCTTTACGTCACGAAGAAGTATCTGACAGGCGTAGCCGACGTCGATTTCCATGTGAAGGTGTTCGTCGCCTCGTTCATCATGCTCGGAGTGCTGTTCTCATTGTCCAAGTTCGTCTCGAACAGGACCTTGACGCTGTTCCCATACACACTCATCGGCGTGATAGTCTTTTTGTTGTGCGCGCGGGTCTTTGAGCTGCTGACCGAAGAGGACAAGCGATACTTGGAGCATTTCATGCCCAGTAGCCTCGGTAGACTGGTGCGCCTGCTCCTTTAAGGACCGAGCGAGCAGCGGGCCAGGCCTTGAGATGAAGCACGACAGACAGACAAACTTAAAGCGATTATGAGGCTGAGTCCGCCGACTTTGTCCAGAACCCAGGAATACCTAGAAGAGGTCTCTCAGATCACGACGAAGCTTGACAGTGGATCGATCGACAAGGCGATTGGAATCCTCTACGACGCATGGAAAGGCGACAACCAAGTGTTCGCCATTGGCAACGGCGGCTCCGCTTCCACGGCGACGCATCTAGCCTGCGACCTCAACAAGTGGGTGTCTGACGAGGCGGCCAGGAAGTTCCGCGCTTTCTCCCTTGTGGACAACATCCCTCTCGTGAGCGCCCTGACGAACGACAACGGATGGGGCGACATCTACTATGAGCAGCTACGGAACTTCTTCAGGAAGGGGGACGTCCTCGTGGCGATAAGCGTCCACGGAGGCTCGGGGAGCGACAAGGCGGGGCCTTGGTCCCAGAACCTGCTAAAGGCAGTGAAGTACTCGAAGGACAACGGCGGGAAGGTCATAGGGCTTTCCGGGTTCGACGGAGGGGTGTTGAAGACCGCCTCGGACGCATGCATCGTCGTCCCCGCGGACTCGACGCCCCACGTCGAGGGCATGCACCTTGTCCTGACCCATCTCATGTGCGAGCAGTTGAGAGGCCTCATCTCGTCTGAGAAAAGTGGGCAAAAGTCGCCCGGCTACTGATTTTCCTGAAACCCTGAGAAGGTACGGAGGGAACTCGGCGGAGACTCGCGTGATGGTCCAGCCGGATTGGGCCGTTTGCAGTCAACGCAGGCGATGGATTCCGGCATTTTCGCTCGTCAGGGTTCGCAATTGGTCCGGGACCTGCCGAAGGGAAGGAAGGATGAAGTCTGGTCTGGCAACCTCCCTCTCAATCATGCTGGTGAGGAAGGTCGTGATGTGCCCGAGGAGGATCGTCCTGCAGCCCGCGGCTTTTCCAGCCTTCACGTCCACGAGCGCGTCGCCGACGAAGAATGATTTGGATAGGTCGATGTCGTTTTCCTCCGCCGCCCGGAGTAGCAGCCCCGGCTTTGGCTTCCTGCAATCGCAATCAAACCTGTACTTCTTTAGAAGAGCGTCAGGGTGGTGGAGGCAAAAATACTCTGCGTCCAACGCGCATCCTTGTTTCGCTAGCTCGTTCCTGACCTTCCCGTTCATCCTTTGTAGTTCGGACAACGTGAGCTGGCGCTTGGCGACCCCTGGCTGGTTGGAGACCAATATCGCCTTGAAGCCGAGCTCCTTGATTCTATTCACGCAAGTGCCGGCATAGGAAAACACCCTGAGCTGTTTCGCAGACAGCGGGCTTCCGATTCGACCCTCTTCGGGATTGTACTCGAGGTAGTTCAGGACCCCGTCGCGGTCGAGAAAAACCGCGCTGTTCTTTCCCGTCTTGCGTTCCGGGGGGCTTTGTTGGATCGTCGTCGAACTGAGCGCTCAGCGCCGACTTTATGTGTTTCGTCGCCTGATTCTCAATTTGGTTGAGCGACGTTGATGGGAGCTTAACATCGTGTGTCATCTGTAGAAAGCTTCGAAGGAGTCCAAACATATGACAAGGGCCGCGGAAACGGACGAATGACGTGCCACAACCGTCTTTGCAAGAACCTCCCGCGCGTCCCGAATGGTTACGGCGTTGGGTCTAGGGTTTGAGGACGGACTTGCAATGTGGAAGAACACCATGTAGAACGACTTGCATGCCGAAACCGCGCTTCCACTAGGGAGGCCATGCGGAATCGACATGGATGCCCTCCTTTAGAGCTCTTTCCAAGCCCTCAGCGGACTTTTCCTTGCTCTTGTAGCGTGAAATGAGCAAAAATCTCAACCGGAATGAACCTTAG
>JAPCJN010000013.1:0-19882 GCA_027886925.1 Nitrososphaerota archaeon | reverse complement strand
ACCGCTTTCGAACCCACGAATTGGCGCACCCGTGTGGTCCAATTCTTCCTAGACACAGCTTCGCTAAAAGAGATTGAGGAATTCACTCGAAAGGGGATTACGGAAGGGGTTACGACGAACCAGAAAATACTATTGTCTGAAGGAAGGGTCGATTTCAAGCGGCGCATCCTGGATATCTGCGCCCTCGTCGACGGGCCTGTGAGCGTGGAGACAACTAAGAGCACCGTCCCTGAACTCTTGACGGAGGCCAGAGAGTACGCTTCGTGGCACAAGAACGTAGTCGTCAAGGTCGCAATGCACGGTGACGGCCGAGGATTGCAAGTGGTGCACCAACTCGCGAAGGAGCACATCCCGACCAATATGACGGTCATGATGACCTTCAACCAGCTCGTGCTCGCCGCCAAGGCGGGTGCGACCTATGTCTCGCTCTTCTACAACAGGTCGTTGGAGGCCGGTGAAGACGCAGTGCGAATAATCAGGGATTACGTTGCGCTCGCAGAGCGCGGACTTTCCGCGAGACTGATAGTCGGGAGTATCAGGAAACCCGACGATGTCGCTACAGCCGTGGCCGCGGGCGCCCATATCCTGACAGTACCCGCCAAGATACTGAAACAGATGGCTTTCAACAGTCGTACCGAGGAGACGATCGAGGAGTTCGACAAGGCGTGGCTTGAGTTCCTTCTTATCAAAAAGGCAGAGATTGCCAGATGAGCGCGACGGGGGAGCACGCCTCTAGGATGGGACTTTCGACCTCTGCTACTATCGGCTCGAATCGGACTCCCGACGAGTCGAATCGCTCGCAGGAAGACGAAGCCTAAGTCGGCGCCGAGCGGAGTCAGACAGCGTTGCACATAGACCATCCGGTTCATCGTCACAGACCCATGAGGCTGCATGAGAGGTGAAAAGGGCTCTTGTCACGGGCGGTCTTGGGTTCATCGGCAGTCACCTAGTCGACCGGTTGCTGGAAGACGATTGGCGAGTCGTGGTCCTCGACAATCTCATGACGGGTCATCGCTCCAACCTCGCCCAACACAAGGACAACCCCCACCTGAAGGTCGTCGAGGGTGACATCAGGAGTCTCGAAACGGTCTCGAAGTGCTCGCGGGGGTGCGACGCGGTCTTCCACTTCGCTGCCCATGCGTTGATGCGAGCCAGCCTCCGCGACCATCGGGCTGACCTCGAGCACAACATCGTCGGCACCCTGAACGTCCTGGAAAGCATGGTAGCAAACAACGTCACAGACTTTCTCTTCGCCTCCACTTCCGCCCTCTACGGCGAGGCGGCCGTCACTCCGACGCCGGAGACCTATTCAGGTATCCAGACCTCCCTGTATGGGGCGGCCAAGCTCGCGGGAGAGGGGTACGCCTCGGCCTTCGCAGAGTTCAGCCCCTTGAAAGTCTGGGCTTTCAGGTTCGGGACGGTGCTGGGGGAGAGATGCAGAAGGGGGGCGGTCTGGGATTTTGCGCACAAGTTGCTCGATAACCCTTCTGCGTTGGAGATACTCGGCGACGGAAAGCAGTCCAAAGACTACATGTCGGTTATCGACTGCGTGGATGGGATCATGCTCGGCTACGAGAAGGGCTCAGACCGCGTCAACATCTTCAACCTGGGCCTTCAAGAGCAGACCTCGGTCGACGAGCTCGCAGATTTGGTGATCGAGGAGATGGGTCTCTCTAACGTGAGGAAAAGGTATACGGGTGGCATCCGGGGATGGGTGGGTGACAACCCGGTGGTCTATCTGTCGACGAAGAAGGTCAAGCGGCTCGGTTGGAAGCCAAAAACGTCTCCCGCTGACGCAATAAGACTCACCGCGCGATGGACCTTGCAGGAGATCCGCCCGCAGGGGCTCCAGGGGTAGCAGTAACAGATACGTGGCCATCCAATGTCTAAAGTCGCAGTCACTGGTGGCGCCGGGTTCCTTGGCAGCCACATCGCAAAGAGGCTCGTCGACGACGGCCGAGAAGTGTCGATCATCGACGACTTCTCGTCGGGTTCACTCCGGAACCTCACCGATCTGGGGATCAAGAACAAGTGCTCCGTGGGAGACCTTCGCAACTATCAGTTCGCTAAGGAGTCGCTTCGGGGGGCAGACACAGTCTTCCATTTCGCGGCGATGGTCGGAAGTGTCAGTTACCTGCATGGCTCGGACGCACGGGAACTCGCCGCGCTTCAATCGAACCTAGTCATCGACTCCAACGTGTTCAAGGCCTGCCTCGAGAACGGCGCCCGGACGTTGATCTTCGCCTCGAGCGTCTCGGTCTACCCGTTCGACGAGCAGCTCGGCTCCAACGCCCGATTCAGAGAAGAAGACTCTGAGCGAAAGGTAAACCCGGAGGGCGGCTACGGCTGGGCGAAGTACGTCGCGGAGAAACAGCTTTCCTTGATGCCCGACACGTCCTATGGGGTCGCCCGAATCTTCCATGCCTACGGCAGTAACATCTACCTGAAGCCTGACAGGAGCCAGGTAATCGCCTCGCTGATCAGAAAGGCCGCAAGATATCCGGCTGAGGACTTCATCGTGTGGGGGAACGGGAGTCAGAGACGTTGCTTCGTCTACATAGACGACGCGTTAGATGCTCTGATGCGGCTAGAGGAGCACGTCACAAAGCATGGGAATCTCACGGTCAACGTCGGGACGACGGAGGAGACGACGATCCGCGAGCTGGCCGAGCTTATTGCCGCACTCTCAAAAAAAGACATCTCGCTGAAGTTCGATGCCACCAAACCGACGGGCGCCCTGAACAGAACGCCTAACCTAGAAAAGATAAAGAGAGTTCTCGGCTGGAATCCGACGACCTCTCTGTCCGACGGTCTCAGCGAGACCTTCCATTGGGCCGAAAGACGGCTCAGCGAAGGAGGAGACCAGCCTTGAAACGGGACTGGCGAAGCTTGTCGCGTCGAGGGACGGTCGCGTCGAACCGCTCGCTTGACCAAGAGCAGTCCAACCAAACGCGGTCGAAAACAATCCCACGCGGGGCTGGTCTTGTTCATTGAAGAAGGTCGGCGCGACCCGCGTGCGCGTCGCTGCGTTGGTTTTCATCCTCGTGATCGTCGCGTTTGGAGCCTCATATCTCCTCACATCGCCGCCAACTGTTTCGACTGGGACGACGACGCAGACTGCTAGTACCGCTGCCACTACTACTTCGCACGCCATCTCCCAGGTCTCGGTCCCGTCATCGACGCAACAAACTTCCGTCGCAACAAGCTCGTCATCTGCCTCGTCCGTCTCATCGCTCTCAACCCCGTCTGTCACGTCATCCCTCTCGAATTCCTCCTCACGCTCAACCTCTACGCCCCAGCGAATATCGCACGTTGTGGTCATTCTGATGGAGAACAAGGAGTACAGCAGCGTTATCGGCAACTCGTCCGCACCCTACCAGAACCAGCTCGCCTCGGCCTACGCCGTCGCGGGGAACTACTTCGCCGTCGCCCATCCCTCTCTCCCCAACTATCTCGCTTTGATCGCCGGCTCCACATTCGGCGTGACGAACGATTGCGCGCCCGCTCAATGCGGCATCCCGAAGGACGCATCCACCATAGCTGGCCTGCTGGACTCTCACGGCCTCTCTTGGAAGGACTACTCTGAGTCGATGCCCACGAGCTGCTCGCAGGTGGACAGCTCGGCCGGCCTTTATTACACGAAGCACAACCCCTTCGTGTACTTCGGCACAATCACCGGCAACGACGGTTCGGGAACCACTTCGAGCTACTGCCGCTCCCATGTCGTCTCGATGGACCAGTTCTGGGTCGATCTCCTGTCTGGAAGCCTCCCCAACTACTCGTTCATCGCGCCCAACGAATGCGACGACGCCCACAGCTGTTCACTTTCGACGGCAGACCAATGGCTCTCGATGACGGTGCCGCGGATAATCGGCTCGAGCTCATTTTCGTCGACCGCCCTCTTCATCGTCTACGACGAGGGGACCACCAACGAGAGTGCTAGCAGCGGAAGCGGGGGCGGCGGACAGGTGCCTTTGATATTGGTCTCCCCCTTCGCGAAGCATGGCTATGTCTCGAATGCGGCGTTCTCGCAATACTCGTTGTTGGCGACGGTCGAAGCCAACTTCAACCTGGGTAGCCTGGGAAGGAACGATGCGACTGCGAGCGTGATGTCAGACCTCTTCATAAACAGAATCCCATAGGGAATACTTCTTCAAATACGGGGCCATCTCCGGGAATCCATCCCTTTGCAAGAAATCGTCACGAGAGAACAGGACCTCGCCAAGAGGCTCGAGTCGTTGACCAAGCCTGTCACTTACTTGGAAGAGGGACTGCTGGTGTCGGCCACTTACGATGGCGACAAGAAGGTCGCAGTCCTAAAGTTCTACGACCCGAGCCGAGAGCGTGTTTGGCTTTGGGAGGACAACACAGGCCACCAGCCTTACTGCTTTACGAAGGTCCCGATCGACAAGGTAAGAGAAATCATTTCGGGCAGGAACGACATCGTCGGCCTCAAAGAGGAGGTGAAATTCGACCTCCTTAGCGACGCGAAGATATCGCTGCGAAAGATCATAGCGACAGACCCGCTCGCGATCGGGGGCAACCCCGGCAAGAGCTTGAGGGACTTCCTAGAGTGCTGGGAGGCCGATATCAAGTACTTCGAGAACTACGTCTACGACAGAGGTCTCAAGGTCGGAACCTACTACAGGATCGACGGAGGGGACCTCTCGCAGGTCAACAAGGAGGTCATGGGCGAGGTAAAGCGTTCGCTCGATTCGATCGTGGCCAAGGCCACCGGGGACGCAGCCGCATACATCAGGGCCTGGGCGGAGCTGCTCGGACAACCTCTCTCTACCTTCAAGCGAATCGCGCTGGACATCGAGGTCGCCAACGAGGAGAACCGCATTCCCGACCCGGAGACGGCCGACAGGGAGGTCATCGCCGTTTCGTTCTGCAATGACAAGGAGTCGATCGTCTACATGACGGACAAGTCTGGACAAGACAAATCCCTCGACGGGACGTTGACTGCTTACACATACAAGGTGTTCCCAGACGAGGCCTCGCTCCTACGCGCAACTTTCTCCAAGATGATGGACTATCCTTTCCTGGTCACCTTCAACGGCGACGACTTCGACCTGCGTTACCTGAAGCACCGGGCCTTGAGGAAGGAAATTGGAATCAAGGAGGAGGAGGTACCGATTGCTCTGCAGCGGCAAGAAGCCTCGCTTAAGCACGGCGTCCACATCGACCTCTATCGATTTTTCAACAACCGCTCGATCCAGGTGTACGTTTACAACAACAAATACTCAGAACACACCCTCAATGGCATCGCGGAAGCGCTGCTGGGCAAGGAGAAGATACCCTTCGATGGAAACATCGGGGAGCTCCCTCTCCTGAAGCTCGCGGACTACTGCTTCAACGACTCCCAGATCACCTACGAACTGACCAACGCCAACGACTCTCTTCTGATGAAGATCCTCCTGGTCATCTCGAGAATCGCGAAGATGCCCATGAACGACGTCGCGCGGTTGGGCGTTTCCAACTGGATACGGAGCATGCTCTACTACGACCACAGAAGGGTCGGCGCCCTCATCCCACGCACCGACGAGCTCGCGAAGAAAGGCGGCGCCTCCTCGGAGGCCATAATCAAAGGAAAAAAGTACAAGGGCGGGCTCGTGATCGAGCCAAAACCCGGAACATACTTCGGCGTCTCGGTGCTGGACTTTGCCAGCCTCTACCCCAGCATCATCAAGGTCCACAACCTTTCCTACGAGACGGTGAATTGCGGCCATGAAGAGTGCAGGTCCAACAAGGTTCCAGATACCTACCATTGGGTGTGCAGAAAGAGGAGCGGGATAGAGAGCCTCGTCATAGGCTCTCTCAGGGACCTCCGTGTAGGTCACTACAAGGCCCTATCAAAGGACAAGACCTTGCCCAAGGAGAGCAGGGATCTCTACACCACCGTAACGCAAGGTCTCAAGGTGATACTCAACGCTTCCTACGGCGTGATGGGGTTTGAGACATTCGCGCTTTACTGCCTGCCCGTGGCAGAGGCGACTGCGGCTTTGGGTAGGGACGCCATCACGAGGACAATCGAGAAGTGCAATCAAGAAGGCGTCTCCGTCATCTATTCAGACACAGACTCCCTTTTCATCGAGAACCCGAACAAGGACAAGGTAGCCGAGGTCCTAAAGTGGGCCGAAAAGGAACTCGGCGTCGAACTCGAGGTCGACAAAACTTACCGCTACGTGGCTTTCAGCGAACGCAAGAAGAACTACTTCGGGGTCCTTCAAGACGGGACGGCCGACATCAAGGGGCTCACCGGCAAAAAGTCGCAGACTCCCCAGTTCCTCAAGAACCAGTTCTCCAACATGCTGGACATCTTGTCCAAAGTCTACACACAGGACGACTTTGTGCTAGCCAAATCCAGCATAAAGAAGCTCTTGACAGACATGGTTGCAAGCCTGAAGGACGGGAGGGTGGGCATCGAAGACCTTTCTTTCAACGTCATGATGGGCAAGTCGATAGAGGGATACAAGTCAACGAGGTCGCCGGAGCCAGCAAAAAAGAAAGAGGGGCAGAAGAGGGACGCGCAGGCTTCTCTCCACGAAGGTGAGGCACAGGAGATAGGGATACCTGCCTCGATGAGCGGACTCCCACAGCACGTGAAAGCCGCGATGCTGCTGAGGAGCTCCAACAAGGAGGTCAGGGCAGGGGAGTTGATCTCATTCGTCAAGACCAAAGGCGGCCACGGAGTGAAGCCGACGATACAGGCCAAGAAAGAGGACGTCGATGTGGAGAAGTACATCGAATACGCGAGTTCGATGTTCGACCAGGTCCTGAGCGCTCTCGACCTTTCGTTCGACTCAGTCGTGCCGAGGACTAGCCTGGACGCCTTCTGGGGTCAGGCGTAGGCTCCAATCTTCTCATTTACTTCGGCGGTGAAGTCGTCCAGCTTCACGCCGTATCTTACGTCGCCGTCTCTCGCCCTTACCGCTACCGTGTCCGATTGCTCTTCCTTCGAACCTATCACCAACATGTAAGGTATCTTCTGGAGCTGGGCGTTCCTTATCTTCCCTCCGATGGTCCCAGAGTCGAATGCCTCCTCCACCCTGATGCCTTTCTCCGCGAGCTTCTTGATGATCTTTCCTGCATATGCCTTGTTGTCGTCCGATACCGGGAGGACCTTGACCTGCACCGGAGACAGCCAGACCGGGAACTTACCTTGGAAGTGTTCGATGATTATCCCGATGAAACGCTCGAGCGACCCGTAGACGGCACGGTGGATCACTACCGGAGTATGCTCTGCGCCGTCGTTCCCTACAAAGGTGAGCTTGAACCTGGTGGGGGTCTGATAGTCGAGCTGGATCGTCCCGCACTGCCACTTCCTCCCCAATGAGTCCTTGACGTCCACGTCTATCTTCGGCCCGTAAAACGCCCCTTCCTTCTCCTTGATCTGGTATGCCAGCCCCTTTGACTTCACCGCGTGGATTAGCGCATCGGTAGCCTTGTCCCAGAGCTCCTTTGTCCCGAGGTGGTCGTCCGGCATGGTGGAGACGTTAAGGCTGTATTCGAGCCCGAAGACCCCGTAGACTTTCGCCATCATGTCGATGATGTTAGCCACCTCCGAGCCTACCTGATCGTCCGCCACGAAGATGTGGCCATCGTCTTGGCTGAACATCTTCACCCTGAACAGCCCGCTCGCCACCCCGCTTAGCTCGTTCCTGAAGAGCGAGTCGAAGCATGCCACCCTCAGCGGGAGCTCCCTGTAGCTCCACCGCCTCGTCTTGTAGTAGAGCATCGTGGGCGGACAGTTCATGGGCTTGAGGCTGAACTCCTCCTCACCGACTCTGGTGAGGAACAGGTTGTCCCTATAGTGCTCCCAGTGGCCGCTCACCTTCCAGAGAACCACGTTCGAGAGCGAGGGAGTGCTGATCTCGACATATTTCCTCTCGACGAGCTCTCCCCTCGTGAACGCGACCAGCAGGTTCCGCAGCTTCAGGCCTTTGTCGTGCCAGAATACCATGCCCGGGGATGGCTCCTGGAAGCTGAACAGGTCCAGCCTCTCCCCGATGACCCTGTGGTCGGAGTCGGGCAGTGCGCCGAAGTCGCTCTTCTTGATCCGCGCGAGCATCTGCTCCTCGGTCATCTCTGCCCTCGCCTCCTTCGGGGCTTTTTCTTCGATCGCCGGGGGCGTCGCTTGCGCCGCTTGCAGATCCTTCGAATAAACCCTGGATTGCTCCGCGAGCGGGTGACCTTTCACCTTTATCTGGAATGCCTTGTTCCATCCGAACGGGGCTCGATACACCTCCAGCCCTGCTCCCTTCGCGTCTTTCTCCATCTGCTTCAGGACCGTCAGCGCGTCGTCGGGCCTAGCGAGGTTCTGACTGAGGTGCGCGTAAGGATAGATGATGATGCGGAAGACCTTGAGCTTCTCGAGGAAGGCCTTGGTCCCTTCCACGGCCTTCTTTGCGACCTCAGCGTCGTCCCCCTTTTCCACCGAAGTGAAGAGCACCACTATGTCCTCGTATCTCTTCTTTTCCTTGGTCGCCTCCTCTGCCTTGGAGATCTCCTTGCTTATCGGCTCATATTCGATAAAGTCGAGGTGCTGCTGGAGTATCCTCATCTCTTGTCTCCATCCGTCTCTTTAGCCCCAGCGGGCTCTCTGCATTTCTCTTTCTTTCTTGGTGCTCTTCTTCCATACCTTGTAGTGTTCATGACAGAGATATACCCTCTTCGCGTCGCCTGCGGCGGCGAGCCCCGACCCTACAAGCTGATCTCTCCCCATAGACCTCTCGCCCTTGTTCTTGCAGCCTGTGATGGAGCATGCGACGCCCTTGTCCACTTTGCCCATTCTGAGCTTAGCCTATCCAGACCTTATTTATAGCATATTCTCGGAATGTCCCTCGACCAGGGGAAATCGAGACGCTAGACAGACTAAGAGGTTCGCTCTCGTCGGTCCTTTCGAAAGTGGGATCGGGCGCGTCGAAGGTAATTCCCAGCCCCACCGCGTGGACGCTCATCGGTTTGCTCTTTGCTATCCTGGCCGCTGTGTATTACGGTGTAGGTGACCCTGTAGCGGCGGGGTTGCTGCTCGTCCTCTCGGGGATCTTCGACGTCGTGGACGGTGCGGTGGCGCGGGCGACGGGAAAGACGAGCGCCCGAGGTGCATTTCTAGATTCGACCCTTGACAGAGTCTCAGAAGTGCTCATCTACCTTGGAATAATCTTCGGGAACTACACATCGTCTTACCTCGTGCTCCTCGCGCTATCACTTAGCCTGTTGGTGAGCTACACGCGGGCGAAGGCGGACTCGCTCGGGGTGAACCTCGCAGGCATCGGCGTGGGAGAGAGGAGCGAGAGGCTAGTAGTTCTCATAGTTGCTTCGCTGCTCCCCGCGGTCATGCTCGGCGTCCTGATAGTCGCGATACTCGCGTTTCTCACCTTCGTCGAGAGAACCATCAAGGTGAGCAAGTCACTGGGTCGCCCAAGGCTTGCCTAGGCATCTCGGCACAAGCTCGACACTGACTACGTGAACGAATTGGCCGGCCGACGGCATGTCAGGTAAGGCGTCTGTCGGCTTTGGCCCTGACCTTCACGATTCCGTAGTGGACCGAGCAAGACACGCAGTAATATCTAACTGTGGTGGGCGAGGCGATGTAAGCCCCAGCCGCCCTGAGCTCCCTCGCGAGCAAAGGCTCTACCAGACTCAACCTCGTCGTGACCTTCTTTGCCTTGTCTCGCGGGACTAGAGCGCCGCAGTTGCTACACGAAATGAAGCCGGAACTGCCCTTGCCTCCCTTCGAGCGTCCGCGGCTCTTTCTCTTCTTCGTCATGCTGATTGCTAAGGAATGCGCCGCAGGGGCCTGCTTAAAAGCTTGGGGCCGTGTTTGAGGCCTTCAATTTCGCAGGACCCGTGGACGATGGCATCGCAAGTTTAACTTAATGTACGCGACTGACACGGGCAGATGGCGCCTCGTTGAATGTGCTCGTGGCAGGCTTCATCACGATCGACAAGATCGAACTCGCCATGCGCCAGGTCACCTCCATCGGCGGCCCTCCGTCCTACGCGGGCATCCTCTGCGCCCGCTTCGGCTTCGATGTCACGCCGCTGACCAAGGTCGGTCCAGATTTTCCCGACGAACAGATCGTCTGGCTCGCGAGGAACGGGTTACAGCTCCGGGCTGTCGACAAGAGCAGCACGAAGAAGACGACGCGCTTCAAGCTCGTGATAAGAGGCGAGGAGCGCTCTCTGTATCTTGTCGAGAGGTGCGAGGACCTGACCATCGAGCAGGTGCCCGACAAGCAGTTCAACGCCTCATTGGTCAGCCCATTGGCTCACGAGGTGTCGACCCCCGTCTTCGACGAGATCCGGAAGAGGTCGGATTTTTGCTTCCTCGACCCCCAAGGCTTCGTCAGGATGTTCGACAGCTCGGGGAGGGTCGTCGTCGACAGCTGGAACGACGACAAGGTTCTTGGAAACGTCGACGCGTTGAAGATGGATCTTGAAGAGGCCCACGCCCTCACCGGGATGACCGACGGGAGGGCGGCGCTCGTCAAGCTCTCGAAGAAGGTAAGGAAGGCGGTCGTGACGAGAGGGGCGGCGCCAGCGCTCGTGCTTGATGGGAACAAGATATCCGAGGTCGAGATCCCTCTTGTGAAGGTCGTCGACACCACCGGGGCCGGAGACATCTTCGCGGGGGCGCTGATAAGCTGCTTCCTCCGCTCCAGGGACTTCCTCTGGTCGTGCTGCTTCGGCATGGCCGCCTCCTCGCTGTCTTTGACTTCGATCGCCCTCGGCAAGGTGGATCTTCCGAGAAGCGTCGACCAGCAGGCGCACAAGCTCTACGGGGCCGCTACGACCGTCGAGACCGTCTGACGGTCTGTTCCGTTCAGTAGGCCTTTGCGAGGTAGGCCAGCTCGACGGCCTTCTTGCCGCACCAGGTGCATGACTCTGCGTGCACCTCCTCTATGTCCGCCCTCCTTCCACGGACCTCGTATCCTCCTGTCTGCGCCTTTATCGCGGCGGCGCACTCCTCTGTGCCACAGAATGAGAACTTGATGAACCCGCCGCCCTTGGTCTTCGCTATCAGGTCCTCCTTGGAAGAGGAGTCGTGGATGTTGGAATCGAGCCATCCCCAAGCCCTCCGCGACAGCTCGCTCAAGATCTCCTTGTCCAACGCCGCCAGCTTTTCGACGAGGGCCGCTTCTGGGACGTTCTCGCGCGACCTCAGGTCCCTCCGCGTGACGGTGAGCGTCTTGCTCTCTGCTTCCCTCGGCCCTATCTCGATCCTGACGGGCGTGCCCAGCATCTCCCAACGGTAGAACTTCTCGCCAGCCGTCTCGCTCGCATCGTCTACCTTGACGCTGTAGCCGGCCTGCGAAACCTTCGCGGCCAGCACGCGGGCGTACTCTACCAGCGCCGGCTCATTCCTTATCGGGATTATCACGACCTGGACCAAGGCCGCCTTGAATGGGAGCACGAGACCATATTGGTCCCCGTGAATCGACACTACCAACGCAGCGATCCTAGAGACCCCCGGTCCAAAGCAGGTCGATTCGGGAACCACCCTCTCGCCCTCCTTCGAAAGGAACGATACTTCGAAGGGCTGGGTGAAACGCTTCCCCAAGAGGTGCGTCGTCGCGGACTGAAGGACCTGCTTGTCCGGGAGAGCGACGTCGTACGCCACGCTCCGCTCGGCCCCTGGGAACCTGTCGAATGGCTCCCTTTCTATCGGTAGGAAGGGCAGCGCGAACTCCTTGAACGTCTTCTTGGTTATCTCCAGGTCCTCCTTGAGCTGTGCCTCCGCCTGGTCTCTTTTCGCAAACACGTCGTGAGACTCTATCCAGAGGAATTCCCTTCCTCTGAAGAGGGGGCGAGTCGCCTTCGTCTCGTAGCGGTAGACCGCGCAGGATTGGAACGCCTTGAACGGCAGGTCCCTGTAGCTCCTTATCCAAAGGGCGTACATGGGGTATATCGCGGTCTCAGAAGTTGGCCGGATGAAGAGCTTCTCTTCTAGGTCTTCGCCGCCAGCCTTTTCGACTGAGAAAACCTGGTTTTCAAACCCCTTGACATGTTCTTTCTCTATCAAGAGGTTCTTGAACGGGATCAACAGCGGGAAGAGCATCGCCCTGTGCCCGCTCGCTATCATGTCCCTCTCGAGAGTCGAGTAGATGGCCCTCACGATGTGCATGAGGTTGGGCCTGAACACGACGAACCCCTTTACCCCATATCTCACGTCTGCAAGCTCAGCCTTCTCGGAGACGAGGTCATACCACTCGCCGAACTTCTCTAACTTGTCGGGGAGAGGTGCTGCCTTGGGCAACTATTTCGAAGCGCCCGAGCCGCGGACGTGATTTAAGGCTTGAGCGGCTGGCGTCGAAACTCGGCGGTCTGGGAGAGGACCTTGCCTCAAAAGTTCAGCAGAGAGGTCACGACTATCGCGCTCCCGATGATGAGGAGGACCGCGACCGAGATGTACTTTATCCTCTTTGGAGAGAGTAACCTTCCCAGCCTATTGCCCAGCGCCGTCTCCACAGCCGTCGCCGCGACGAGGCCGATGACCGCGCCCGCGAAGACGACGAGTATGTCGTCGAATCGGGCAAGGAGGACGATCGTCAACAGCTCTGTGGCGTCACCGGCTAGGTCGAGCGTGACCAAAGCCACCACCGCAGGAAAGAAGACCGACCATTGGCCTCCACCGAGCCTTCCGAGCACCTTTCCCTCCCTTTTCTCGAGCTCAGGTCCGCCCACCGGTGGCCGCGTGTATTCCCATAGGGCGTATGCGATCATGATCGTTCCCCCGACAACCTTGATCCAGAGCACTGGGACGACGGTGAGCAGCGCCGAACCGACCAGGACGATTATCCCCGTCGTGATCGTGAAAGCGACCGAGCCGGCAGCGAACACAACCACCGCCTTCGTCTTCGTCGCCAGAGAGAGGAGAAAGAGCGCGTCTTTGTCCGTGAGTTCCGCCACGAACAACGTGCCCATGGTTGTCAGGAGCGCCGAGACCAGCAACGACGGGTCCAAACTAGCTAGCCACTCTCTCCCATCATCGCGCTCGGCGCAGCCTCCGTCTCGCATCTCGTAAAGGATTTCTCGTCGCGACAGCTCACAGAAAGGTGATATCTGCCCCGGGCTGGTGCCATGACGGCAACTTCTGTTGAGAAAGACCAAGGTCGGTTTCCAGGGGGAGCATGGCGCCTACAGCGAGGTAGCGATTTACAAGCAGTTCGGAAGGTCAGTAGATACCGTCCCCTCCGTCAGCATCCACGAGGTGTTCAACCTCGCGGAGGTCGAGGCGGTCGACTTCGGGGTCGTCCCCGTCGAAAACTCGGTGGAGGGAAGCATCAATGAGACCTACGACATGCTCCTCTCCTCAAACCTTAGCGTCGTCGGGGAGGTCGTCCTTCGGATCGTCCACTGCCTCATCGCGCTGCGGACCGCCAAGCTCCAGGGGATCCGGACGGTCTATTCCCACCCGCAGGCGCTCGCCCAGTGCAGGAACTTCGTGATGTCCCTCGGGGTCGAGCCAATCGTCACATATGACACCGCCGGCAGCGTGAAGATGATCAAAGAGAAGCAGATGATCGGGGCCGCGGCTATCGCGGGCGAGCAGGCTGCCGACCTCTACGGCCTCAAGGTCCTGAAGAGGGGCATCGAAGACTACTCGACAAACTCAACGAGGTTCTTGGTCGTCGCGAGGGAGGAGAGGGCGAAAGGGATGCAGCCGAGCACAGCCGGATGGAGCAGCAAGAGAACCAGAAGGATGACGCCAGGACACAAGACGTCCCTGATCTTCTCCGTCCCCCACGTCCCAGGCTCGCTCTACAACGCCCTCGAGATCTTCGCACGGCAGAAGATCAACCTAACGAAGATAGAGTCGAGGCCCACGAAAGAGCGGCCGTGGGAGTATTACTTCTACGTCGACTTCGAGGGTGACAGGTCAGATTCCACGGTGGTCAAGGTCTTGTCTGAGTTGGCCAAAAAGACGGTCTTCCTCAAGGTGCTTGGTTCGTACCCTCGCTCGAAGGCCGAGGGCTTCTGATGGACGAAGGGAAACGCATCGGCGACTCTCTCTCCGGCGTCGCCGCGGAGGTGAGCGTCTGCACAAGGTGTCCTCTCTCGCTGTCCCGGACCAAGGCGGTGCCGGGTGAAGGGCCCAGTGATGCCCGCGTGGTAATAGTGGGCGAAGGCCCTGGGAGGAGCGAGGACGTGGAGGGGCGGCCATTCGTCGGAGCTGCAGGCCGAGAACTGGAGAGGCTGTTGAAGAACGCCGGATTGAGAAGGGAGGACGTCTTCATCACGAACGTCGTGAAGTGCAGGCCGCCGGAGAACAGGCGCCCTACCTCAGACGAGGCAGACGCATGCGACCCATATCTGCAGAGGCAACTCGACTTGGTCGGGCCAAAGGTCGTCGTGCTCCTCGGCGACAGCGCTCTGAAACGCTTCCTCCCCGGGGAGAGTCTTGGAAGGGCGCACGGCAAGTTGTTCGATAAGGAACTGTTCGCCTTGTTCGCGACCTACCATCCCGCTGCGATGATGTATAACCGGTCTCTCGAGTCTGTCGTCAACGAGGACTTCAAGACGCTTGAAAAGATCCTCGGTAGCTGCTGAACGAACAGCTGCCCCCCGCTTGCTAGTCCTTCTTGCGGACTAGGAGGAAGGCGGCCAGGATGAGAAGGATGAGGCCTATCCCAAGCCCGGCGATCGTGTTGCGCTTCCCTATCTCATAGAGGGCAGCAGGCGAGCCGATCAACAGGACCACAATGAGCAGGTTCTTGATGTTCGCGCCC
This sequence comes from Nitrososphaerota archaeon, assembly GCA_027886925.1. The sequence continues at coordinate 5,144 of JAPCJN010000013.1, read as the reverse complement.
TGGAATCTCACCGCAGGGAGTATGAGGAAGCTGAACAAGACCAGGAGCGCCGGGACCACGAGCGGGTACCTGCCGTCGAGCACATTGAAGAACGTAGTCCCCAGGTCAAAGCCCGCGGCATACCAGGCGGTAACGAGGGCGAGTACGATTGAAATCACAGCTATCGCCTGCAGCCTCTTGCTCAGGGCGATCACAGCGTTTCGTGTCCTTTCCGGAGCCGCCGAATTCAGGTCCAACACCGCCCCGAACATCACTGCTGCGAAGCCGAGGAGGAAGATGTAGGGACTTTGCGTCACCTCGAGAAACACCAACTGGGGGAGGGTGCTCGAGAGCCCGGCTCCCGCCCAGAGGTAGACAGCGTAGACCAGGTTGATGATAAACGGAGTTGCATAGAGGAGGAACGCAAGGTCTCCCCTCCTGTCTTCCATAGGCGGCCCGCTCAATTGCATCCCGGCGGCCCAAGACCGGGTTAAAACCCTTCTCTTACGTCGGCGACGCTGACGTCTGGATCACTGGAGCTTTCTTCCGAAAACAAGATAGGCCGTGTGCCCCACCATGAACATCGACGGCCTGGTCATCCCTGTCCGCGCTTCGATGTTTCTCGAGATGATCTCCAGCGTCTCCGTCATGGCGAACGAGTTGTCGTGCAGCGTCTGCACCAGCTTCTCGGCCTGGTTCATCGTCGGGCATATGCCTGCGACGATACCGGACGGGGCCAGGGCGTCCCTGACGGGTTTCACGAGCTCCCACGGGTCTCCCATGTCGATCAGCGCCGCGTCGAGGTCCCGCTCCTCGACGCCCAGCTTCGCGTCCTGGTTCTTCAGAGTGACGTGGGTCGCGAGCCCGAACTTCTCCAGGTTTCTCTTTGCGTTGGCCTGAAACTCTCCGTTGATGTCGTAGCTGAACACGTGGCCTTCGGGAGCGACGGTGTAGGCCATCGCCGCGGTGGCCGAACCACTCCCGGTTCCGGCCTCGAAGACCCTGCTTCCCGAATGGACGCCACACTTCAGGATTATCGTCGCCAGGTCCTTGGGATAGATGACCTGGGTCCTCCTCGAGAACTTCATCACGATGTCCTCGAGCGTCGGTTTCATCACGATGAGCTCGTCGTTGAGCGAAGTTATCACCCGGATGCCATATTCCCTGCCGACGAGCGACATGCAGTCGAGTATCCCGAGGTGGGTGTGAAGCTTCGGCGTCTCAGAAGGCCGTACCAGCCATTTCTTCCTCTTGTCCCGGTACACGAGGATGAAGGAGTCCCGCTCGATCTTCGCCATGTTTCTTCTGGGCCGCCACCGGCTAGAGTTTATAATAATTCGGCCTGCATGGATGAACGCTTCATTTCTGGCGCCCTTCCGGCAAGGTTCTGGCACCGGCGCGTCCAGATTTTGCGGCCTTTGAGGCGGCGAAAGGTCCATGGCAAGTCGGGCTCTCTGTGGTCAACCTTTGTGGGACTCTGGATTTTTCCATGACTCTTTGTTCGGAGATTCGGTATTTCAGTAAAAAACACTTTACCACTTGGACGCGGCCATGGTCAGGAAGGTCTTTGGGATTATCAACTTCGTCGAGCATGGCGACGCGTCGCCGCGGGCAGATGCGCATCGTGGCCCCGGACGTCAGTCGCGACAACGGATGTCTTTCAGCAGGGGCGTCTTCCGGGTGAAAGGCATCGGCGCATCGGTTCAGGGCCGATGGCTTCCCCTCGGCTCGCCAAAGCTCCTCGGAATTTTTGCGACCACGCTGATAATCCTAGGGGTCTTCGGAGCCTACTTCATCCTACCTTCAATGGGGACCACGCACACAGGCAAAACGACTTCCTCCTCTAGCGTCCCTCCTCCGCTCGGACTGCCCAACCAGACAGCGACGTCGAGTACGTCGTCCGTGACGACATCGGTCGCCAACTCGTCGACTAGCTTCAGCTCGACTTTGCAAAACAGCACCCAGAAAGTGACGGTCGAGGCGTTGGAGGATCAGTCGACGACCTCGTCTTTGACTAGCACCTCTCCAACGACAGTCACGACTTCGGAGAACCAGGCAGCGACCTCGACTGTGCAAGGAAGCACCTCGACTATGACTTCGACCACGACCACCATCTCATCCTCTTCAGGCTCCTCGACGACCACAGCGCCGACCACAACGACGACGACCACTCACACCACGACGTCGACCTCATCGGCTCTTGGAACGACGACCGCGACCACAACCGCGCTCGGGTCAAGCAGCGACCAGGCTAGCTCCTCCTTCACCACAACGAGATCGACTCAGCCCCCTACAAGCTCCACCATAGCAGCGACATCGTCAGTTACGACAAAAAGCACGCAAGCGGAATTCTCCGCGCCGACCAGCACGACCACTCAGCCAGCGACGACCACGTCCACTAGCAGCGTTGCAACGACGTCTCTTGAGGGCGATTCGCCCACAACTACGACCCAGTCGAACAGCACAACCTTCGGCTTCACGGAATCCACCAATACTACGACGGCGTCAGACTCCGTAACCACAGACCTTAACTCCAGCAGCACAGACATTCCTCCTGCGGCACCAGGACAGAGCGTCGATTCGACGATCTTCACGTCAACGCAATGCGGCGGCCAGTCCGATGCATGCCTGGTCCCAGAATTTGGCATTCCTTCGGTGACATTAGCCAGCTTCGGCATGATAGCAGTGGCGATCTTCACGCTCCTCGCTACGAGACTTCATAAGCGCAACAACCCAACAAAAGGATAAGCGGAATCCGCCGAGTCGCGGTCCCGCTGGTCGAATCTTCTCTCCCGCCATGTTTATATTGGTTCACGCCTTAATTTGAGGCTGCGCCGGAGGTGATTCGATGAATGAGCAGCACTAATGAAAACGATCAAGCTTCAAGCGAAAGACCACCATCGTCAAAGGAGAAGCCCGTCAAGGCAGGGGAAGAGGTCGATGTCACTATCTCGGAGCTGAGCAGACGGGGAGAGGGCGTCGCACGCATCGAGGGTTTCGTCATCTTCGTTCCCAACACCAAACAAGGGCAACAAGCAAAGATTCGGATAAAGGAAGTAAAGGCCAACTTCGCGACAGCAGAAGTGATCGAGACCGCTTCCGTGTCCTAGGGCTCGAGGGGAGTCTGTCTGGCCGACACGCCGACGCGCTAGGCCCGCCACCAGTCGAACCCGAGGAAATCGGCTTTCCTTGACTCGACGTTGACGACCGCGATGATGAACTGTTTCCTCACCGTCGTCGCCAACCTGCCCGACCTCACCACCCCGGTCGCGGTGACCTGGGATTGGTCATTCTCCACCTGGACAAGGTACGGGGCGTGGTCGATGCCGGGCCCGTGCTCATAAACCGCGAAATCGGAACCGAACTTTATCCCTGGACCTACGACGAAACCCGACTCCCGCAAGAGACTGTAGACCAGGTATTGCTCCCTGAAATTCGGATATCCAGCGGCACACAGAGCTTCGACCTCCCGTGCGGACAAGACGTCGCCCTTCTCGCTCTCGACCCTAAGTTTCTTCTTCTTCACCAGATAATAGCTCTCCATGAGGTCGAGGATCAGCGGCGCGTCGAACTCAAAGTCCTTGGGCTTTGGTATGCCGAGTGGCTTCCCGTAGTAGGAGTCCTTGAAGAGCCTTCGCGACGCTTCGATGTCCCATACAACGATCCTGTTCTCGAACAACCTCCCAACGGCGACCTTTGCGGAGTGTGGCAAGTTATTGGCGGACTGCCGCGGGGGCTGCTATTTCTGCGTGCGCCTTTCTGTCAGACACCTAGCGCGACGATGGTCGTGGCATCCGCCGCCGCCATGGCTGCGTCAGCGGTGTCCTCGATGGCCTGGGCGAGGTCCCTCATGGTCATCAAGTCCCTGTACCCGTGGATTGATTTGATGAGTTCTGTGAACAGCTCCCTGTGCTGGGTATCGATTGCGCTCTCGAGCTTCTGGACCTGGGCTGCCATCTCTATCGACTGGTCAGGGTTGATCGAGAGAGCCCGGACGCAGTCGTTCTGTTTTGAAATCGCCTCTACAAGCGAGTTGAGCAGCTCGTTGAACGGCTCTTTGTATCGCTTGAGCCTAATGACGTTCTTTCTAACTTGAGACAGCTTGAACGCAGTCCCGTTCAGGTGTCCGATCACACTTTCGATGGCGAACGCGACCCTGAGCAGGTCTTCCTTGTTCATCAAGAGCGTCCCGACTTGTGCCAGCTCCCTAATCAGCGCCCTCCGGAGGGACACGACATCCTCCTCTGCCTTCTTTATCCTCTCTTGGGCTGCTTTCACGCTCGCTTTGTCCCCAGAAAGGACCGCTTGGTATTCCTCTCGCAGTACCCTCGCGGCGTCTGTGACCCTTCTTACCTCGTCTTCGAGGACCAGAAGCGTTCTTCTTCGGGCCTGAAGGTCAGCCTCTGAGCCTGACAGTATATTTTCCCCGCGCAACCTATGAATGTTGACGGTATAAAAGCGGGGGATGCTTCATCTTATGTCGGGCTTTTTTTGCGTGGAGACGGCCCGAGAGACCAGCCTTTTATCGAAGGAAGGTCTCCCCGGGTATAGAGAATGCATGCATAACTCCGGGACATCACACGGGCAAGCGCAGCGATTCCGAGTCGCGTTGACCATCACCGCGTCGATTGCGCTTCTCGCCGCGTTCGCCCCGCGAGTCTTCGCGGCTGGCTCCCAACCAGGGATAGTCATCGTGAACTTCGATGTGCCGGTAGACCCCGGGTCCGCCAACCTGATGAACAACGCCTTGACGATGGCAAAGGCCCAGAACGCCTCTGCCATGGTCATCGAGATGAACACGCCCGGTGGCCTCATCAGCGACATGACCGCCATCGTCTCGACGATAGAGCAGGCCAACCAGTCGGGGATACCGACTTACACATACGTGCCCCCGAACGCGCTTGCCGCATCAGCCGGGAGCTACATCGCGATGGCGAGCAACAAGATACTGATGGGCCCTGGTTCGGAGATAGGGCCGTCGACCCCGATAGTCGAAGGAGGGACGGCGCTCCAGCAGAACCACACCGAGGGGGCGATGCTTTCGCTGATGGTCAGCTTGGCTGAAAAGTGGGGGCGGAACACGACCGCAGCCCAGAGCATGGTGTATTCCGATGTGGCGTTCTCCGCCGCCGACGCTGGCAGGTTCCACCTGGTCGATGGGAATG
>JAPCJN010000117.1 GCA_027886925.1 Nitrososphaerota archaeon | reverse complement strand
ATCTTGCAGCACGCCGGCTTAATCGATGGCTTTCGCTGTCATTTCACGCTGGTTCCGAAAGAGCGGCTCGGAATCGTGCTGCTGTGCAACCTGCATAAAACGCAAATGAACATCGCGCTCAGCAACGGCTTATTGGAGATGCTGCTCAAGTTGCCGCATCGAGATTGGAACGCCGTCATCCGCGCGGCGGAGCGGAAAAACGCGGCAATCGAGGCCAAGGAGAGCGAGGACAGGAGAAGAGAGGAGTTCCTAGGGGCCGTAGCGATGATGGTCCTGAACAACGACCTGTCCGAAGCCGTCTTCAAGAAGTTCGAACTCGCCCTGAAATACGGGAAGAACATGCGCATGGACGATTTGAAGGACAGCCTGTCCCTGGCCCTCCTGGATTGGGTGAGAAAAGGGGGATTAGAAGGAAACTGGAAGGCGGAGAAGGCCAAGTGCCCAAGATGCTCCCATTTGGCGACCAACTTCGACAGCGGAAACCAGGTGTCCTTGACGGTCTGTCCGAATTGCAATTCCTAGAGTCAGAACGGGGCGCCGTGTTATCTCTTGCCGGGGGATTCTTCCAAACGGACCAACGAGCAAGGTGAAATATCTTCTGACGAAATCAGGGGGAAGATAAGAACCCGCGAACTTGAGTCATTATTTCGCAACTATGAAATCAAGTCGACGGATCAAGAGCATGAGGTTGCATATCCACTATGGAGGTAGTTACTTTTCGAATCGCTTAATAGAAGATGAAACCGGCAAATCGCCATGGCGAGTTACTACGCGTTTGCGGCCCCGGTACTTCCAGGACAGTTAGAAGTCTGGAAGAGCATGGTCAACGAGATCAATACGACAAGAAGGAAGGAGTACCGAGCAGCGAGGAAGAAGATGGGCATAACACAGGAGAGCGCATGGCTCCAGCACACGCCAATGGGTGACTTTGTCGTGGTCTACGTCGAGGGGAGGCAGGCAGATAAGTTGATGGAAAAGTTCAACGCCTCAAAGGATCCGTTCGACATGTGGTTCTCGAAGCAGATCGCTCAAATCCACGGATTGACAGGGCCCCCTCCGCCTGTCAATGAGATCCACATAGACATACTCTAAGCGTCATAATGAGGTTAGCCCTGCTTCCCTGGACGGGGGAAGTTCCCAGGGCGCAGGGACAAGTGGCAAACGTAGGAACGACAATCGTTTTGGGATGGAGTCCGTCAGCGCGCCACATGCTGAGACAACGATGAACGGACCGCCCTAGGCGAATTGAATTTACGATGACGAGAAATCGTTGCACCCATGGAAATGGTCTCTGACCATCGGAGGGGAAACTTTCAGGAACTGAAAGGCTTCCTTGCACTGAGGGTGTGCAGCGGAGGGAACGAGCGGACACGAAGGCGGGAAAGCTTGATGTCGGTGATGCCCCTAGACCTCAAAAACTTCGCATAGTCGCCCCCGTTCCCAGAGTCGACGATGGCTATCCTGCCTCCCGGCTTGGTTATCCGGATGAGCTCGTCGAGGGCCCCCGCCCGGTCGCTCCAGCGGCCGATGATGTGGATCACCATGCTGGACATCGAGACGTCGACCGACTCGTCGTCGAACGGAAGGAACCGCGCGTCTGATTTTATCGCGATGACCTTGTCCGCCACCCCCTCGATGACGGCGTTCGTCTCCACCGAGTGCGGGTAGTTACCGGTGAGGTCTCTGGCCCTCCATATGTCTGTCCCGATTGCGATGCCGTCCACCAGCCTCTTCGCCGCAGCGATGGTCATGAGCCCTCTTCCGCACCCGACGTCGACCACGATCTCCGACCCGCCCCAGGGTAGCTGGCGCAAGACGCGATCGATCTCCCTCGGTTTGCCCAGCCTGCTGCTCCAGTAGAGGCTGATCGAGACTACGAGGATTATGAAGCCGATGGTAGGGAACCCCACGAGGAATATCGTCTCCGCCACGACCTGAGAGCGAGGGATGAGGAAGGAGAGCACGAAGCCGGTGACTATCGTTATGAAGGCGGCGGCGGTGAGCTGGATGATAGCGCCAGGCTGGTCTATGCCGTAGGACGCCCTCGTGGGTGGCGCCTTCGGCGTCTCAGTGCTCTCCGGCCCATCTGCGGAGCCGTCGGGACTCACCTCCCTAATCGACATGAAATGGTTTCTCCAGGAAATCAAAGACTAATATTACTTTGTCGACAAAAGGCTCATTTTCGCATCAAACGGGGATGTTGATGAAGAGTTTGGCGACCTGGACCGCGATGCAGCTGACGATGACCAGCATTATCCCGTGCTTGAAGCCGTCGGAGACGCTGCTCTCGCCCATCTTCCCGGCGACCAAGCCGATGATGAACGAGTCGAAGACAGCCGTCACAAGGAGCAGGTCGATCGTCGCGGCCGGGATTTGGGGCACGCTCGTGCTGTAGCCGATCTGGGCCGGCTCCCCCAGCATGTAGACCATGATGAACGTCGTGAGGATTACCATTATGCCGGCGACGTAGGTGATGAAGACGAAGGGGCGCAGCGCCGACCTCCTCTCGGACTCCATGTCGTTGATCGTCCTGGTGAAGGTGGCCATCTCAGAGAAACTCCTGATGGTGCCTCCCCCTACGTCCACGACCTCGATCAAGAGCGAGCCTATCGCCCTGGTCACCCAGCTCCCCACTGCCTCAGTGAACGTGGAGACGACCTTCGAGAGCGAGATTCCCCATGAGAGCTGTGCGCCCATCCTCTGGACGTGCTTGGAGAGTTCTCCGTACCTCCTGTCAGAGAGCCTCTCGATGCTCTTCTCAGGCGAAAGGCCAGTCTTCCTCCCCTCTGCCACGTCCCTGATGAAATCGGGCAGTGCCTTTTCGAGGCCTCGCCTTTCCTTGGAAAATCTCATCGAGAAAAAGGCCGGAGCGGAGACGCTGATGATCAGCGAGATCGACACTTTCAGGTAGAGATGTATGGGGATCGGGATGAAGAAGAATCCCGCGGCCACAGGTATCGTGTAGAGCAAGTACTTGTAAGGCCTGTAATCGACGTAGGGCCACTTCGGCTGCACCGCGTCGATCATGTACATGAAACCCGCGGAGATGAGTGGGACGATCCCGAAGGCGAAGAAATAGAGGTTGGTGAGCCCGTTGAGGCTGCCCGAGAGGAGCGTCTGTATCATGTACAGGGTGTACAGGGTCATCCCAAGGATGACGGTGATCGTCAGGTACGCCTCCGCCATCGTGCCCGTGGTGTCCGTGGCCCGCTTGACCTGGGCGCTCTTGGCGTCCAGGATGTCTTTCAGCTTCACCTGGATGTAGGAGACAAAGTCGCCTCCGCTCTTGAGCACCGACGTGTAACCGAAAAGGAATTCCGAGAAGTTCCTGCTGGGGTTCCATCTAGCGACCCTCTCCATCGCGGTGATGGGGTCGTTGCCGAAGACCTCCGTCTCCATGAGTATCCGCTTCGCCTCCTTCGAGGTGGCCGGGAAGAGGGTCATCTTCGAGATCCTCCTCATCACGACCAGAGGCGAGACGCCGCCGCCCGCGAGCACCGAGAGGTAGCCGACCACGAAGGGAAGCTCGTTGTCTATCGACGCCCCCCTGTTGGAAGCGCTGAAGCGGGGGAAATTGAGGATGAGCATGAAGATGATCGGGATGGAGACGGGGAGGAGCGCAAAGAAGATGACATGGAGCACGACGACGCCGATGTAGGTTATGACCGTGACGATCCCAGCGGCGATCGCTGTGAAGAATATGTCAAGGGAGATGAGGGCCTCTGGCGTTATCCTCATGTTCGACTTCAATATGTTGTCGCGAAGCTGAGGTATCGCTGCGGAGATCCGCCCTGAGGGATTCTGGAACACGAGGAAACAAGCGCGGGTCAGCGCATCGAACTTGGTGAGGAGGGGCTTGTGCTTCTCCATCCCGGGGAGGACGAGCCTCTCTGTCAAGGCCCGGAGGCACCCGTTATCTCTGGGACTGCTACCCCCCTGGACTCGAGCTCTGAGACCGCCCTGGCGTATACCGCGGCAGGCTTCGTCACGTAGAGCTCCAGCAGCGGGGACAGCTCCTTGAAGTTCCTGATGCCCTTCTGCTGCATCCACTTCAGTATGAGGGCACGCCTCTCTACCTCGTTTACTGCTTCCAGAACAGTGATCCCGTTGTCCTTCGCGATCTTCTCAAGCTTGGGGCTCTTGTCAAATTGGGAGACGAACTGGTCGCCCCTCGCTTCCCAGCTGAAGGCCTGGAAGTGCTCCGTGTCGCTGATTATCTCGTCGATGGAAATCACCCTTCTGATGGACTTGAAGCCGCCTCCCGGCGCGGGCATCGAGATGCGCCTTACCACGAAGCACAGGTCGAGGAAGGGCAGGAAAGCCTTCGGGACATTCATCGGTTCGGAGAGCAACCTTTGGACTGCCGACGTGACTTCATCCGCGTGGAGGGTGCAGAGACCGCCGTGACCTGTGGATATAGCCTGGAACAGCACGTATGCCTCTTCTCCCCTGACCTCTCCTACTACCAGGATGTCTGGCCTCATCCTCATGGCAGCCTTGACCAGGTCGAAGAGGCTGATCTCTCCAGACCTCTCCTCAGTGGCTGCGTAGCTCTCTCTCGAGACCAGGGCGGCCCAGTTCGAGTGGGAGATGTTGATCTCTTGGACCTCCTCGATGGTGACTATCTTCGTGGTGAGCCTCGTGAGCGTGAGGAGGGCGTTGAGGAGGGTCGTCTTCCCCGCTCCCGTCGAGCCGACGACGATCGCCGTCGCGCGGTTCTGCATCAGGTACCACGCGTATGCGGCCATCTTGTGGTCGAGGAGGTGCAGGTTGAGCATGTCGATGATGGTCAGCGGGTCCTCCCTGAACTTCCTGATGGTCGAGGTGCTGCCCGCGGGGGATACCTCCCTCCTGAAGGTGGCGATGAGGCGGTGCCTTCCCGGGAGCGTCCCCTGGACGATAGGGTGGGCAGTCGAGACGTGCTTGCCCGCCATGTGGGAGAGGCGGGTGATCAGGTTGTCCTGCATCTCCTCGTCCATGAAGGTGACGTTGGTCTCGAGGCTGTCGTGGCCCTTCTGGTAAACGAAAAGTGGTTTGTTGACCGCGTCGATGGAAATGTCCTCGATCTGGGGGTCCCGCATCATGCCGTCGATGACTCCGAAGCCCACCAGGTCCCTCTCGGCGAAGTAGATGATCTTCGACCAGGAGGCCGCAGGGACCCTGATAGAGTACTTCAGGAGGATCTTCCTTGCCTGCTCGGAGAAGTATTGTCTTGGGTTGACGCTCTCTCTTGGGACCGTGAGCTCGGCCTCGAGCGCGTCGAGGAGGTATGAGTAGATGGCAGCCTCGGTCTTCGTCAGCGGGACCTCGTCCAGGAAGTATCTCTGGGTAAGGAGGGGGCTCTCCGCGATGACAGCATAAGCGAACGGGCTGTTGACCGGGTACTTCTCCAGGACCCTCCAGGTGGGAGGCAGCGGGGTGCCGGTGAACGGGAACCTGACCTTGGTGCGGCGCAGGAACGGGAACATCTGTTCCATGGGGACCTCCCGAAGCTTTTCATCCTCGGTCTTCTCCTCGGGCTTCTCGGACTTCTTAGCACTCGCAATTACGTCCTTCTTCTGCTCCTGGACGGTAGCTTGTCTAGAGCCGCTAGAACCCCCCGAGTTCAGGGTGACAGGAGGTTTTGCCTGCGCAGGCTTTGAGAGAGGGACCGGGTTCATGTCAAACCCGCCTTTGGGGGGGCTGACGACCGTTGGCGTGTCACCCTTCGCTGCCTGAGCCGGCGCCTGTGAGGGCTGCGGACTTGTCGAAACGACAGGAGAATTCGGAACTGCCTTCACTTGGGCGATGGGAGCGGCGGGACTCGGAGTTGAAGAGACCGGGGCAGAACTCTGTGGAGACGCTGGAGTAAGAGGCGATTTCGCCGAAGGAACGGGCTGTGCCACATTAACAGCGGTTGAGACGGGTGCAACAATTGGTGTAGTGTTTTTGCCGCCTTCGCCATTCTTGCTATTGAGCTTTGAATCCGATTTGACCTTCGGGCCGGAAGCGGTAGGATTCGGAGCTGAGGCCGTTGGCGCCTGTGCTGGAGGGCGCCCGGTAGCCTTCAGGGTCGCCGATCCTATCGGCGCCTGTTCATCGTCGTTCTTCCTTCTTCTAAGCCAACTAGGAATTGACAGTTTCAATCGTAATTCCCCCTTTTTCTGGGTGTGATTCGGAAAGCAAGGGTCCCGAATCTGCAATGCTCCTGCGAAGTGAGTAATTGCGTGGCTCTGTTGCCTCTAAAACATCGAAGTTGCTCAGTTTGCTTTTGAACGTTGTTCATCCCTAATCCTTATCCGAACTCCATTTTCCTCGAAATATTCATCAGACCTTCCAAGGGAACTATGGTTGTCGAATGGCAGAAGCAGTCTTTCAGAACTGCAAGTCAGTTCTTTCGCTAGCAGTTGGATTACTGCAAAACTTACGACAGGTGAGACAGATTTTTTGG
>JAPCJN010000116.1 GCA_027886925.1 Nitrososphaerota archaeon | reverse complement strand
CATCGCGACAGCTCCTAGGAACTCCTCTCTTCTCTTGTCATCGCTCTCCTTGGCCTCGATGTTCCCGAGGTAGAAGAGGGTCACAAAGCCTATCGCAGCGACCAACCCCTGTGGTGAACCCAAAAAGAGGAGGGCTGCGCCCGCCTTCGGTATCACTCCCGTCGGCGTCCCCAAGATGTGGTCTGACTGCACCAGCCCTGCGTCTGGGAACTGGTTGTTGTCCCCCTTGGTCCTGTAGAGGACGGTCCCGTCGCCCTGGACGGTGGTCCCCACGATCCTGTGTATCACCACGGGCTTCGTCAAGGAGTCCAGCAGTGAGATGCCGGTGTCGCTTTCTACGAAGATTATTATCGTCCCGTTGGGGATCGCCGTATTAGGCGCAGCTCGGAAGGTCACGATGTCCCCGTTCTGGAGGTTCGGGTACATGCTGTTCCCTTGCACGATGGCGACCGGGTAGCTCTTCGTCCCCGAAAGAATGGGGAGCAACGCGATCGTGGAGAAGACCGCGAGCGCGATGCCGATCTTGATCGTCCTCCGATTGACAGTGGGGGGCCTCATTTCAACCCCTCAGCTCAAGACGCGGTACGGCACCTGGAAGTTGCTCTCCTGCGCCGCCCCCCAATATATCGTGATGACGCTTAGCCCGGCTCCCGTGAGGACCGCTTCGACGTAGCCGTTCGCCGGGACGCTGACCTGGGCGCCTGCGAACCTCGTGACGAGCTGGCCCTTCGTCAACCCGAAGCTAGCGGTCGAGCCTCCGCTGACAATGGTGCCCCTTATCGTCCCGGTCGAGTCGGTGGCATAGATCGAGACGGTGAGAGTCCCGCTGACCGCGGACCCCCAAAGGTCGAGCTCGACGGTACCCGCGCTCAGCGTCGCCGCGCTCGAGAATTGCGGCGACCAGAGGTTCACCGAAGAGCCCAGCAGGACGGTGTAGGAGCCGGTGCTCCCGGACTGCGTGAAGGCGGTGTTCGTGCCCGGCGTCGAGCTCGAGGTCGCCGAGACCGTCTCAAAGTAGACATACGTGAGTATCCCATATTTGGTCTGAAGGTTCTTGGTCGTCACCGTAGCAGGTGTGGCAGAGGCGACCAGGGCAACGATAGAGACGGCCATCAGGATGACCATACCTTTCAAAGGGTGAACAACAACCCTGCCCTCACAAGAGGAAGAGAGCGCTCTTGGAACTCAAGGGCTGTCACGTTCAATCCTTCTACGCCACTGTGATAGTGATCCCAACTGGTGCTGTGAACGACGAACCTGCAGTGTCGAGGTAAAAGCTCATGGTCTGCGTCGGGGTGATGGTAGAGAGAGTCGTCACCGTCAGCGTCCCAATGGTGGAGTATCCTGAGCCGGTGTTCCACGTGACCGTGAGAGTGTAGGTATGACTGATTGCAGCGGCCGCATTGAGCGTCAGGGTAACGGAGTAATACCAGTCGCCAGCGGTCAAAGCTGTCGCACAATTGCCGCCGTTGGCCCAGGTGCAGGGCTGCGCAGAAGCTGAAGCGGTGCTCTGAACCACGGAAAATCCATTGCTCGAAGCGCTAAAGCCACCGACGACGTTGTAGGATACGCCTCCCACGGCCTCATACGTATTGGTTGTGACAGTGACCGAAGTGGCATAGGAGACTATCGATAGCATCGCGATGACCACGAGCGGGACCATTATCTTCAACGGTAACCTGGCTCTGACGCGCCGGAAGGACGGAAACGCCACTGTCAAGCCGCCAAACAGCTCCGAGTAGAGTCAAGAGAGCGCTCCCAGTCGGAGCCTTGGCGGTTCAATTCCACCGCCTCTATCTCGCTTTCTCTATTAGGCAGTTATGAACTTGAAGTCCATGAACTCAGCAATCGTCACCGAAGACAGAATGCGATGAAACCAGCCGAAATTGGGCTTTACTCCTTTTCGCAAATAAGAGCCTAAGCTTTCATCGAGAACGGTGATAGCGGATATCTTGCTGTGTTACGCAAGCATGGTCCTTGCAATCCATCCAGATGACCCCTAACATTGGAAACTCGGTTATCGCCCGATTAGAGCCGGCCGGACGTGGCGGCATGGAGACCGACTTGCTCGCGGCCGCCGCCCTTTTCCCAAACGTCAATGCAGCTCTCGGTGCGGCTTTTGAGGAGGCGGTTCGCGGGGCGTTCGCGAATGTCCTCGACGAATCGACGGTCACCGCCCTGTTAGTGTTCATAGGAGAAGATAACCTGTCTGATCCGCAGTCAGTATTCTCCACCAACGAGAATCTTCTCGGCCCCGGCGCTCGCATAATGAACGAGAAAATCGCCAGCGAGTTCAGCTTGAGACTTCACGAGCTCGTAACGCAGACCAGGGACAGGCCCTCGGAGATGTATGAGGTCGAGGAACAGAGGCCAGAAGTGGCAGAAATGATGGAACCCCGATTCTCTTACTCCGCGACCCTGACCGTCGGTTACCGTCGGCCGGGAGTAGGTGGGGCTTCCGGTTCGGACGCGGCTGCTTTTCTGGAGTTGGACGCCCTAATGGCATCGTTTGGGAAAGAAGACTCTGGACAGGCCAATTGAATGAACGAATGACTGAATGAACTCGGAATTCACAAAGAATATTAGTTATTCTAGAGAGATTTTAAGAGAAAAGCTATGAACAGGGTCGTTACTGGAGTGGCGGGCCTAGACGACCTTGTGGAAGGAGGCTTTCCCCGCGGGAACCTCATAGTCGTCTCAGGGCCGCCGGGTTCCGGGAAGACCATTTTCACTTTTCAATTTCTCTACGAGGGCATCCTGAAGCACGGAGAGGTCGGATTGTACGTCTCTTTCCTCGAAAACAAGTCATCGTTTTACTCCAACTTTGAGCACCTCGGCTTCGACGTCGACGCGCTTGACAAGAGCGGCCGCTTTAATTTCATGAGCCTCTTGACCACGAAAGAAGAGGCCGTTGCAGACTCGTTGAAACTCGTGATAAACGAGATAATGTCGAAGAAAGTCACCCTCCTAGTCGTAGATTCGTTCACCGCGATGAGGGACGCATTCCACCAGGCGATTGATGCGAGGATCATCCTGAACTCGATCCTCGGGAAGATGGTCCGCCATCTTGGATGCACGACCCTCCTCATAGTGGAAAAATCGCGAGAAGAAAGAATAGGACTGGGAATGGAGGAGTTCGTCTCGGACGGGATAGTAAACCTCGAGTCGTTCATAGACAACCAGGAGATCAGGAGGAGGCTTTTGATAACGAAGATGCGTGGGACGAATCATACCTTAAAGTATCAAAACGTATTCATCGGGGCAGAAGGGATTAGGGTCGCTCCGCTGATCGGATAGACAGAGATTGATGCCGCATGCTCATCACCTTCGACCCTGAGCGAGGGGTCAGGATTATCGCAGTAGTCGTCACCGCGGTCTGGGCCTACTTTGCAGTCCGACTGATCTCGCTAGGAAAGGGAGTCCTGGAGCGGCCATGGAAGAACATGGCTTACGGAGCCATTTCGATTGCGTTTGGAGTCTTCTTCGAGTTGACCTCCTACCTATTCGGCATCGACTGGCTCGACGACATCGGAATCGGCCTGATAGCGATGGGTGGGCTGTTCGTGGCTTGGGCGATGAGGAGACAGTACGTCGTGTGGAATTCGGTAGCGTCCTCTGCCGATTCCGCGAAGATTCTTGAGAGCTTCGCTACTTTGAAGAGCAAGCCGACGCGCTCTAGCGAGATGCCTGTCTCCAATCCAAACGCGAGCAACGCGAGGCTGAAAGGCCTAGGTGGCAAGAGGATCGTCCTCGAGTTCGACCCCGCGTCCGACTATGAAAGGTATGTAGAATCTCTCATCGAGGAGTCGACCTCCGGGGGCTCCCAGACGGTCCTGTTCACCAAACCCGGAAGTACCCTTTCAGGTCTGCGGCCCTCGAAGCTGGTCTACCTCTCCGTATCGGAACAAAGCCTCAAGCTGAGTCCTGAGGGGGTGCTGTCCGTTTCAATAACCAATCCATCGCTGATATTGGACGCTTTCAAGTCTGTGCTCGCGTCAAACCCGGATGCCGCCATGATAATCGACAACCTGACGGAACTGACTCTCAACTTGGGGTTCGAAAAGACCTACAGCTTACTCCAGCAGGTGAGCGAGAAGATGACAAAATCCAAATCGCCGCTGGTGCTTCTGCTCAATCCAGCCGCTCATGACGAGAAAATCATTGCGGCATTCGAGGGTTACGGAAACGTGATTATCCAGTGCGACAGTGAAGGGACGCATTCGAGGAAGGGAGGGGAAATGTTAACCTATGCTTAATGACGATACCGATAAGGTATTCGCGGATGTGGCAACGGACGTCCTCACAAAGGCGCTGGGAGACGTGTCCGCGGCGGCCATACTCTTCGTTGCGAACCCTCACATAGACTGGGGCAATCCAGAAAAGTTCTCAAAGTCGCTCCAGGAAATCTATGCTCAGGCGGCAGACATGGTCCTGGGGAAGATCGTCGACGAGCTTTACAGGAGGGTTGGAATGAAACGAGACGGATCGCTGGACTTTGCGTCTAGCGTGCGAGAACTTCACTCGAAACTGGAGCCAGCCCACCAAAAGTAAGGCAAAGGGTTACGACTGCCCTAACTATCGAGGAATGTCCAGCGGACAACGAGTCGCGGCCTTCGTGCCGCTCTTTGAGTCATGGTCTTGTGGGTGCCGTTGCATCTCGGGAGATCGCACAGCCCGTTGCGACAGTGCCGACCCGGGCGAAGTGCATCTAGTGGGCTCTGATTCGACTGTAATAGGCTACCCAGGCAAAGGGCTATCGTAGCCAAAACCCAGAAATTTTGGGCGTTAGCTGTTGCCGCTTGGGCTATCAGTCTTGACGGGCAAGCCGTCAAGGAGACTTTGCGCCATCCGAACCGTGAAAATCTGGTATCGCTCGTGGACCTTGACTTGAAATTCCCTGCTTATCGCTCCTTTCAGCTGCCGGGCGCCCTCATGAAGCAAGGAATCTAGGCTCGTGAAGACGACGGCGGGATTGTCTAGGTTTTTCTTTCCAATGAAGATCTCAAGGGCCTTGACGGTCGATTCGTCTAGGATGTTGACCAGCGCGTCCATCACGGCTTCCTTGAAAATGGATGGGACGTCTTTGACCAGCTCTGGAGCCCTGGCTCCGAGCATGAACAACTCCTCCTCGGTCCCTCGCCTTGCTTTCGGCTCCATGTTCTTCAGCGCCTGTTCCTCGAAAGAGGTACTCATCATAGTAATTCTGGCTCTGAATCTGAGTCACCTCGAAGATATCGATTCTTACCGTTTAGTCCAATTTAGAGCTTATCCGATAATTGGTTAAGATCTGTTCATCGCGTTGTCTCGTCGAGTTGCTTTGGTGGCATGGAGACACTTCTTGGTACGACGTCCTGTCGAAACACGATCACGGTTTCTGAACACGATCTAGGGGTGGGTGGACGCAATCAGATTCCAGATGAGCTCCGGAAGGGAACCACCCCACTAACGAAGCAGAGCACCGTCATCTGTTCAAACATCTTAAATACGCGAATCGTGTCTTCGGTTCCAGAATCAAGAGGGTAAAATAGAGTGTGCCCAATCCGGATAGAAGGCGATTTCTGCGCTACGGCTTGGGTCTCGCAGGGGCAGGGCTCTTTTCTTTCGCATTAGCTGACCTCGAATTACCCCAACTTTTCGGAGGGCAGTTAGGACCGACCTCTACTCCTTCTTCCACCTCGTCAGCGGTGGGTCTGACCCAGTCTACCTCCACAACCCAGTACTCCACCCTCCCCGACTACAAGGACTTCCTCACCTGGCTCCACTCCGTCTCCTCCCCGTACTCCGGCAAGTCTCTCAACCTCACCCTCGAGGCGGAGTTCGGGTCGTACTCCGCCCAGCTTCTCGACGGCGACTTTTACAACGCCACAGGGATAAGGGACCAATACGACATCAAGCCGTACTCGCTCCAGCTCCAGGAGGTCTCGCTCATGTTCAGCACCAAGAGCGGCTCCTACGACGTCTACTCCCTGGACGTGGAGAACCTCGGCGTCTTCCCCAACGACTCCTTCTCCCCGTACGAGCTGGCGCAGAAGTACCCCGACCTCACGTACCCTAACCTAGATTTCAACGACTTCAACCGGAACTGCTGGGACAGGATAGCCACGTACCCGCCCGACCTCAGAGGAGGGAACGGGGGATCCTCGGCCACGAACGTGCCCGTGCTACCTTTCGATACCCCCACGATGGTCCTCTTCTACAGGACGGACGTCTTCGACCAGCTCGGGCTCACCCCTCCCGCCAACTGGGACGACCACTTCGCGAACTGCCAAGCTATCCAGAAGGCTGGATTGACCCCATTCGGGTCTGTGAGCATGGCGGGTACTGACATCTCCATCATCTACGAGTACCAAGCGCACCTAAGCAGCTTCGGAGGGGTGCTTTGGGACTTCGACGGGAACACCATAATCCCCGCGATGAACAACGACAAGGCGATAGCCG
>JAPCJN010000115.1 GCA_027886925.1 Nitrososphaerota archaeon | reverse complement strand
ATTTAAAACTAGATGCGCAGAATCCGCTCGATGTTTCATTCAAGGCTGCAATCGGAGCTCATGGACGGGGTGATCTAGAGGCAGTTCTCAGGTCCCGACTTTCACCACGGACACGGCTATTCGTTCGAGTTGGTCAGTTATCGGCTCGAGGTCGAAGTTCTCGACCACCTTCTTCCTGAACTCTGCTCCCATCCGCCTCCTCAGTGGGGGGTCGGCGCAAAGGGTGTTTATTCTCTCAGCCAGGAGTGATTTCCCCCCAAGCTCCACAAGGTATCCATCCTTCCCGTCGCTGATGACCTCGAGGTTACCGCCGAGCTTCGATGCGACTGCCGGCCTGGCGCACGCGCCGGCTTGGAGCAAGGCGGTGGAGACGCCCTCGCTCACTGAAGGCAGCACGAAGACGTCAGTCTCCCGCAAAATGTCTGGGATATCGTTCCGGTAACCAAGGAATCTTACGCTGCGCTCTACCCCTAGCCTCCGAACCAGCCCTTCCAAGAACGACCGCTGCATCCCTTCCCCCACCAACAGGAACTGGACATCTTTGTTCGATGCGATGATCTCGGGCATGGCCCTGACGAGATGCACTAATCCCTTGGTAGGCGTCAGTGATCCGACGAAAGTCACAGTCAGGCCGCCTGTCGTTTTCTCTCTAGGAGTGTATTTCTTGGTGTCCACGCCGTCGTAGAGTATCACCGACTTTGAGTCGATGCTCCTGTCCGGGACGCTCATCATAGAAGCCTTGCAATCGAACAAGATCCTGGAACTCAGGCTGATCGACAATTTGCCCACCGTCTTCATGAAAATCTGTTTACCCGCGTTGGGGAAGGAGCTGCCGAAACTGAGTCGAGGTCCGCGGATGCCCAACAGCGCCGGAACCGACGCGAGCCTTGATGCAAGCACGGCCGAGTTGGTTGTGTTAAGGACAAGGTGCATGCAGACACTCACATCGGGTCTGAACTCTCTGATGATCGATGCTACAGCCGGGAAAGATGTGGGAGTGACAATATAGGGTATCTGTCGGATGTAGAACGAAGGCAACAACTTCACCGGCACACCGCCAAATGAGGCGACCGCCCGATAGTCTCCATTAATCGTTACTGAGGAAGTGCAAACCAAAACGTCATGCCCTCTTCGCATTAGCCTCTGTGCGAATTCCAAGCTTACGCTCGCGCCATATAGAGGGAATGTGTCCATCGCGAATAAGAATCTCAAACTTTACCTGCTCAGATTACTCGTATGCCTTCGTTCGACCTTGCCCCTTTGCCATAGTCGCCGACTATCAAGGTTCGTCCCCTTGAGGCTTCATGGGCATCTGATAGAAATACCAATATTTCGCGAGCCCGACCCTGTCGGATAATCACGTCCTTTTTTGATGCAGGGTTTGGCAAGAGAGTTGCGCGAAAGCAGCGCAGGGCGCGCCTCTCAGGATTCAAGACCCAAGACCTTGAGGGACTCGGATCAATGCCGAAGGCTGTTTTCGTGGACTTGCCAATTTTGGCGGGCTCAGCATCACCGCCAACAGCCTGACTATGATTCTTCTCCCGTCGGTGAACCTAATCGAGGAACGTCCGGCGATTCGTCGCCTCGCCGTCCTTGGAACTTCCATTATCCTATATCCGTGCCATGCGAAAGAGAATGCGAGTTCGACAGCGCACTCATGTTTGTCTCCCTTTAGATACCCAAAATCGATGCAAGTTCTTCGCATCGCTCGCATTCCGCTAAACGGATTGGTCACTGTCACTCCGAATCGAGCCCTTAGAATTGCACCGAGTATCCGGTCCATCAACATATTCGGAAAATTGGACTGGTACTCCCGCCTCCCGAGGTATTTCGAGCCTATGACCATGTCTGCTTGATTGGCCAATATTGGTCTTATGACCCTCGGTAGTTCTTCAGGGACTTGTTGGATGTCAGCGTCTATAAGCGCAACAACCTCGCGGTTCGAGTTCAAATATCCAGTTCTGTCGGCTGCGCTCTGACCCATGTTGCGAGGATGAGAGATGACCCGAGCGCCCGCCAACTTGGCCAACTCCGCGGTCCTATCAATGCTTCCGTCATCAACGACAATCACTTCGCCATATGTTGTCGCCTTTAGGACGACCTCGCGGATAGTTCTTTCTTCGTTGTAGGCGGGAATGATTATTGAGACCTTGGACCTTTGAGGAAATTCATCCAAGTTCACTCTTGAGCGCTCCGAATCTTCGCTTATAAAATACGCGGGCCACCATTTGGTTGGATGACCTACTTCTCACGTGTCAACTTCCTCTTTAGCTTCGCAGGGTCCCCGGCGATAAAAGAATACGGAGGAAATTCACCCCTCACACGCGAATAAGCTGCTACAATGGAGTGGTGCCCGATGTTTGTGTTGGCTTCGATCAGTGCATACGGTCCGATATAGCTGTGATGTCCTATCTCCACGGGACCTACGATCTTCGGACCGGCCTCGGTTATCCGCTTGCCTGTAAAGTGCGTGGAGATGTAGGCATACGAAGAGACATCGACACAAGGCCCGATCTTGACTCGGGCCGATCCAGCTGTAATTGTGACATAGTAGCCAATCCACGTTCCCAGGTGCCTCGGTTTCTCGCAGTGCCCATAAATTTCTAGGTTGTTTCCCGTCAGCGTCGCGTTAGGAGCGATGAACCTTGCTTCGTTAAGCATCAGGAAGTTCCATCTCGGGTCCTAATACCATCCAGGTCAATGCAGTAAAACTTGTTGGCTCTACGCGTAATAAGTCGCCAACAACAAAGGGCGGCAAATTGCAGATGAAATCGCCAAGATCTCCCCTCTCATTCCTTGGGCCATGATGCTTGCTTTTGAGCCAAATGCCAAATCCAGTCCGCGTGCCCATAATGCTTAATTTACCAAGAAGGTAAGGAATGGAAAGTCAGCCAAGAGCCATGAAAGTCCTAGTTACGGGAGGAGCGGGTTTCATTGGCTCGCATCTTGCCCAACGGCTTATCGACCTTAATCACGAAGTCGTGATTCTCGATGATTTCTCAGCCGGAAGCGAAGAGAATCTGACGGCGTTGCGAGGAAAAGGCCTGGAAATAGTAAGAGGTAGTGTCACCTCTCAAGAAGTTGTTGACTACTGTGCGGAAGAGGTGGAGGCAATATTCCATTTGGCGGCGAAGACGAACATCGACGAGAGTATGCTTTTTCCCCGTCTCTTCGATGAGGTAAACTCTGGGGGTACTCTGAACGTCCTTGAGGCGGCTAGGAGACGGGACATCCCTTTGGTTCATATGAGCACATCCGAGGTCTATGGCTCTGCACTCAGCGTCCCGATGACCGAGGACCATCCTCTGAATCCGCAGTCGCCCTATGCAGCTAGCAAGGTAGCTGCAGAGCGCTACTGTTTTTCGTATGTCTCGGCATACAAATCCAAGATAGCAATAATCAGGTCGTTCAATAACTACGGACCCCGGCAAAAGGGCAACGTGCAATACGGAGGTCTGATCGCAAGCAACGTAATCAGGGTCTTGTCTGGAGTTCCGCCAGTCATCAGGGGAAGGGGGACCCAGGTCAGGGACTACCTATACGTCACTGACACAGCAGAAGCTCTATCGCGCAGCCTCGCCAGTTCCTGCTACGGCCAAGTAATGAACATTGGAACTGGAGAAGGACACTCGGCTGAAGAACTGGTGAAAATGATCCTGGACATATCTGGGAGCACCTTGGCTCCCGTTGTCGAACCCGCGCGCCAAGGTGACGTGGAGAAATTAGTCTGCGACTCAACAAGAGCGCAGGCAGCGATCGGTTGGTCCCCCGAGGTCTCGATAAGAAAAGGGCTGGAATCTACAGTCGCCTGGTATAGAAGTAACCTCGAACGTTATTCCAAGTACGTTTTCCCGAGTTTCAAGCAGAACTTGCGATAGTCGAAAAAACGATCCTTTGGGTGGCGGATAGCGGAACCCTCAAAAACTACCGCTGCCGCGCATTTCTGGAGCGATCCTGTCATCGCATGATGGCGCTAGGGAATTTGACAGAGAGTTCTTTGATAGCGGCACGAAGAAGCCTGGTCGCTATCGCAATTATCCTCGTGAGGAGCTGTATGAGAAGTACCTCAGCCTAGCCAAGATGCTGAAGGCTCACACTAGATGCAACGATGTCCTCGACATCGGATGCGCGAAAGGTTTCCTCGTCGAGGGCTTCCTTTCCGCCTCTGCAAAGGCGACCGGCATTGACGTCAGCTCATACGCGTTGGAAAAATCAGCTGGAGACAGCAAGTCTTTCCTGCTGCGAGCTGACGGATCGTTCATCCCGTATGTAGACAAGAGTTTCGACTTGGTGACTGCGATAGGAGTTCTGGATTATGCCAGAAACCCAGCACAATGCATGTTCGAGATATCAAGGGTGTTGAGGAAAGGGGGGGTGCTGCTGATGACGGTTGCGACGAAGTCGCCCGACCCATATCGACGCACGGTGAAGAGCGAGGAATGGTGGAAAAAACGCGCGAGCGAGGTGGGCCTGCAATATTCTCACAACGACGTCGGCTCTATAGGCTCGAAGACGATTCGAACCCTATCCAGATCATTCTGGGTTCAGAATCCGCTCTTGACGAATTTCTTGCTCAAAGTGTTTGGATATACCATAATGATCTTCAGAATGGAGCCAGACTCCCATTAGGGCCTAAAGTAATCTGTCGCTTTGGATTCCGGGCTCATCTTCTCTAAAGGATTTGTCGGCCGTAAGAGTTGATCCTTATGAGGCTGGGACATCGCGATGTAGTCCTCGACCAAGTCGAGATAAGCGTCTTTGACGCCGCCCATCTGCTTTACCTGGGCAAGGATCTCTCCGCATCGGTTATGTTGTCCAAAATCAGGGAGTAATTCGAAAGCGCCGGGTTCCCGCGGACGTTGCCGAACATCTTGTCTGCTATGAGTGAGAATATCTCCTGCTCCGTGTCTCTCCAAGCATCGTAGTTAGGGAAGGTGACAAGTAGATTCGCGACCAGGATCCCTTTTCGATTTGCCGAAGTCGAAATCGAGCGTAGCGAAGACAGCCCTCTCTCTGATCATCCCGTTGAGCCTTCGCCTGACGGTCTTGCTCGAAAGGTGTACCTGTTTCGCTATGCCCGAATACGACAGCGAAGGCGATTCTTGGACGCACCTCAAGATGACGAGGTCAACGTGTTTGAAGGCGTAGCTGCACGGCGGGAACGGTATCTCTCCAAACGTCACGTGCTCCGAATTCGCGATCCTTGCCATGAGCTCGACCTTCTTCTTGAGCGCCACTCCGTCCGGATAGTAGGTCGAAATCCCCAGTGCACTATCATAGTTCTTGGTGATGAGCCAAACGCCTTCGATCAGCTTGAACTTCCGTATCACATCGTCCCTCGCAGAGGGAGGCAAGACATCCAGTCGTATCACTGCCACACGCTGAGCCACTGAAATTGGGTTGACGAAGACCAGCCATCCCTTCAGCAACCCCGACTCGAAGAGTCTGCGCGTCCTGGCCCTCACGGTCGCTTCGGTGCAGTGAAGCTTTTTGGCAGCAGTGGCCATCGACTCCCTTATTTCCGAACGCGCCGGATATCTATCAAGGCCCGTCATCATCCACCGAAGCACCGCCACGGCGACGGCGTCCATGCCCAGCGAACACTCAGGAACCTCCGAATCTTATCCTTTTTGTCAGAGCATCACGAACGGTCCGGACACGTGGCACGACCCGAAATGTCGCACCGTCCGAGCTGGTCTCAACAGGACGTGCTCGGATTCGAGTCTCTATCAAGACCGATCCTCCCTCCCAGGCGTCGCTGCCGTTCCTTCGGTTGTCCTTTTTCACCCGTCCTGATTTGCGACCGGGACAGTTTTCAGGCTGCATGTCCCTTTTGCGAGAGTTCCCTCACGGGGCCGTTAAGTCCTTTGTTTCCAATCAACCCTTTAGCGGAGGTGAAAAAGAAATTGAATAAACACAAATTAAACAAGGCTGCGCTCTTCTCGATGCTTCTGATACCTCTGCTCCTTCTGCTCCCGAGCGCGTACGCGTCACCCCAAATGTCGGGCTCGGGAACCTTCACCGCCACGGTCACTTCGGAAACGGTCGTCCACCTCCCCAGCGGAAACACTGTCTATACCCTTAGCGGTCCAGATGTCTTTACAGGAATCATATCAGGGACCGCGACTTTCGCAATCACCCTCCTGGTACATCCATCCGGTGCAGATAGCGGTAGAGGCACCGTCACTTGCCCGTGCAGCGTCAACGGTCAGACAGGGACTATAAACATTCGTTTCACAAGCAAAGGCACATTCGGCGGCTCGGGTTCCGGACACTTCACAGATACCGGATCTGGTGGCCTTGCAGATTTCCACGCCGTCGGCAACTTCCAGTTCGTCACCACGAGCACAGGGTTCAGCGGCCCGTACCAGCTAGAATACCACTTCGACGGGTAGCCTAAATAAAAATTAGGCTCTCTTCTCCTTTTTTAATCACGTGATAGTGTCATATCGCAGGAGCTGGAAAGAGTACAGTGCCTGCAGAGGACCGC
>JAPCJN010000114.1:2903-6553 GCA_027886925.1 Nitrososphaerota archaeon | reverse complement strand
TTTTCAAAGCCGTATCAAATAAATATGCCACCGGTTAGTCCACCCTGAGCATCAGGATTGAGCAGCAAGAAGCCGAAGCCGACGAAACCAGCCACCACCAACCTTCCTTTTGAGCTAGGCGGTCACGTAATCGCTAACATCGTGTGTTCAGAATGCGGTAACAAGTTCACGACTGCGATAAGCCTCGGGAACTTCGCCGAAGAAGTAGGCGGTAAGTTCACGGATCCAAAGTGCGGAGCATCATTCGAAATCATCAGCGTGCAAAAGAGCAGGATTACCGTCGAGGTCCTTGCAAAGGGAGAGACCAGGACCTACGGCAAGACATACGACATCGCGACCCAGGATTACGCTCGTCCTCTCTAAACCAGGCTAAAGGTCGGCGAGGGTGTCCGACATTCGCGCTTGGGACCGACCGACCCGGAGCGGATGGACGGGGTTTCTTCGATTGCGAGCGCCCACGAAGCAACTCTTATACCCCGAATCCGAACCTCGGCACAGGCGCACCTAAGTGGTCCAGTTCTTCCTAGATACCGCCTCCTTGAAAGATATTGACGAGTTCGTCCGACAGGGGATAGCCGATGGCGCTACGACGAACCAGAAGATAGTTCTGTCCGAAGGCAACGTCGATTTCAAGCGGCGCATCCTAGACATCTGCGCCCTCGTCGACGGGCCTGTGAGCGTAGAGACGACGAAGAGCACAGTGCCAGAGCTTCTGGCTGAGGCGAGAGATTACGCCTCGTGGCACAAGAACGTTGTCGTCAAGGTCGCCATGTATGGCGACGGAAAAGGGTTGCAGGTGGTGCACCAGCTCGCCAGGGAACGCATCAGGACCAACATGACAGCCATGATGACGTTCAACCAGCTCGTCCTCGCCGCGAAGGCAGGTGCGACCTACGTCTCGCTGTTCTATAATAGGTCGATTGAGGCTCACGAGGACGCTCTGCAGATAATCAGGGATTACGCGACGCTCGCAAAGGAACAAAATCTGTCGGCGAGGCTGATCGTCGGAAGCATCAGGAAACCAGGAGATGTCGCGGAGGCGGTGGCCGCGGGAGCCCACATCATCACCATCCCGGCCAAGATTCTGAGGGAGATGGCGTTCAACAAGCGGACTGAGGAGACGATTGAGGAGTTTGACAAGGCCTGGGAGGACTTTTTGGCGATGAGAAAGGAAGAGGTCGCGAAGATAAAGCATAACGGCGAGCGCGCAGAGAAGGGCCGGCTTTCTGACGCCCCTTTCATCTCGAATCGGGCCTCTGCCGGGTCGCGTCGTTCTTCCAAAGATGTCGCGTAGTTTCGCGCAGCGAGTTGCAATTTTTTCGACCTAGGCCGGAACGAGCTTTGCTTGGAAAGCCACGGTCCGAATAAGCCAATGGTAACAGCCGGACCGGTCTGGGTTAGCAGTGATGACCCACGACGACTACGTTCACACGAACGGAAGCCCCTCGGGCTTACCGTGATCCTTTTGGCCTTTTGCAGTTGTCTGATTCGCGCTCCGACTCTCGAGCTTACCTTGCTTCTGAGTTCTTTTGTGGGCAAGTTCTTTCCTCGCAGCGTCGATAATTTGCCCGCCAGTACGGGATCTCCGAGCATCTTGAACCAACTTTCAAAGTCGCCACGCTCGAGATGGAACTTTATGGATGACGGATCGATGTCCTTCACGGTATCCACAAATTCCGTCATACTCCTCGAGGATCGACCCAGCGGCTGCCCGATGCCGCTGTAGAAATGAAATGCCTTGTCAGGAGTTACGGTTCCGAGCAACCGACTGGCTTCAGCATTTGAAATCTTCGCTTCGCTCATGGGTTGTGGAAGGGGCCACCTTCATTTAAGCGTGCGAGACAGGGGAACCAAGCTACACTGGCTCTGCGGTCGCCACGACGGCATCGGGGCTGGAAACGTACTCAGCCCACTGGTTGGTGACCTCAATTAGCCGTTTTCGGAGCTCTTCGCCAGTGATCGCCTCTCTTCGGATGTCTTCTATCGCCTCGGCTAGTTCCCTGGAGGCGAGGACGGAACGCGTCCATTTTTCAAAGTCTCTCCTGTTCGCATGGAATTCGATCGACTCTATCGGCACTTTTTCGAGCCCATCGAGGAGGCTTTTGATAGAAAAAGCCATCACGCCAGTATACTCGCCCGATCTCGTGTAAAAGTAGAATCCCTTCTCCACAGGCGCAATCATCAACCCGTTCACTGTCTCCCCCGCCCTGATTTGCACGTTCGGCCAGATCCGACTACCTTCGAGAAGCGTCGCTCCCGTTCCGATGATGCTCCCCGGCCCCACCATCGAGCCTTCGACGGTGACGTTCGCCTGGAGAGTTGCAGACTGGCTGATCACGCTGTGGACGACCCGGCAGTTTTGGCCCACGGTAGCCCTTTCCAAAATCACGCTCCTGTCAAGGACGCTACCAGCGAGCACTCGAGCGTTGCGCTTGACCACGCAGTATTCTCCGATTCTCGCCCCGTCGTCGATCGTCGCGCCTGCCTCGATGAGCACACGGTCCCCGAATCGTGGATCCTTCTCTGCCGACGAAAGGCCGTTCAAAACCGGCTGCCCCGCTGCACTCCTTCCAATCATGCGGGCTTGTTGTGCGTCCAGCGCCGTCTTGTCAAGGACCCACCTGACTCCTCTTAAGTAGCCTTCGAGGCTTCCGATGTCCACCCAGAACGAGTTGGAAACGAACCCACAGATCTTGTCCTGCATATTGAGAAGATGCGGAAAAAGGTCCTTTGCGAAATCCCAGCTCGCCTCCTGGACGTGGTCCAGGGCCTCAGGATCGAGTATGTAGAAGCCCGTGCTGACGAGGTTGCTCCTGGCCCGTCGGTGGCCGGGCTTTTCCTGGAACTCCGTGATGTTGTCGTTCTGATCAAGTATGGTGACTCCGAACTCCCCGGGGTTCTCCACGGTCGTCAGCACGATCGTAGCCTGGGCTCCTTTGTGTCGATGGAATGTCATGGCCTCTCTCAAGGGGATCTCGCTCAGCGTGTCGGCCTGGGCGACCAGGAACGGTTCATCGAGCAAGTGCTCGGCGAGCTTCAGGCTACCAGCGGTCCCGCAGCGAAACTCCTCTGGCTTGACCGCGTAACTTATTCGAAGCCCCATCTTCGACCCGTCGCCGAGGTAGTCCATTATCTGGCGACTCATGTAGCCCACCACCATCACGATCTCGTCGAAGCCTTCCTGCGCGAGCTGCGAGAGAAGATAGTGGATGGCGGGTTCGGGTCCCAGCGGAATCATCGGCTTCGGACGAAGAAAGGTGAGAGGCCTCAACCTCGTCCCTTCCCCCGCTGCCAGAACGACGGCTTTCATCTTAGAATCGAGTCCGATTTAGTAAAGTATTAGGGCGGGATTTAATGGTTCCTTCTTAGGGCACTAACTCAGGTTCAGCCCAGACGCGCCAATCGAGGACTTAAATTGTGAACCTCCTGGCATCAGTCGACCGAGTGCCGTGCAACCCATCAGCGCCGCAAGAGAGAGGGCCCTTACTCGAGGTCGGGGGAACGACGCCCGGAGGGGCCTGTGGATGCTCTCATTCGAGTCGTCTGATGTGGCCCAAGTGGGGGGCTTAGGACCTGCCGTCGCCAACCTTGCAAAGGCGCTTTCCGAGGAATATAGTGTTTCGATATTCATGCCGAGCCACGGGAGGCAT
>JAPCJN010000114.1:0-2893 GCA_027886925.1 Nitrososphaerota archaeon | reverse complement strand
ACCTCGTCAGGCAAAAGCTGAGACTGGAGCAGGTACCCGGTTTCATCAGCCAGGGAGCGAGACGGGGCGTCAATGGCAGTCTCTATCCTTACCAGATCGGGTTGGAGCATGGAAGCCTTGAAGGCGTAGAATACTTCCTGGCAAAAGGTCTTGACCAGAGCACGAGCCGCTGGCTCGACGACCGGCAAATCTACGACGGAGAGCTGACCTACCAGAAGATGTCCCTCTTTGCTAGAGCTATGAGGGACTACGTCGATTTCGTGGGGAAGAACTCGGGGAAGAGCCCCTACGTCATCCACGCCAATGACTGGAACGTGATCCCAGCTGCCGTCGCCGCAAAACAGGCGTTCAAGGAGAGGATGACAAGCGTTCCACTGGTCTTCACGGTCCATCTCCTTGGATACAAGTCGTTTGACTGGCATTTCATCTCCCAGGACTGGTGCGGAATAAGGGACGAGACGCAGAACTTGGGGCTCGAAGGGATGAGGAGATTCGCGACATGCCGCGAAGTATGGGATGACCTTTCGGGCGGCAAGATAGAAAGGTTTGGCGGCTTCGAAGCGGACTTTGTCGCCACGGTGAGCGAGTCTTATCTCAGCACGGACGTCCTGCCCTTCTTGGGGCAGGCGCTAAGCAACAAGGCGGGATTCATCTACAACGCTTGTGATTGGGATGAGGAACGAATCGCCAGGAGGGCGCTCAAGGAGCATGGCCAAGCATTGGAGGACTTCGGCAGGAACAAACAACCCAAGAGATCTGACCTGCGGAAATATCTCCTGACCAAGGCAATAGGGCTGGCAGGGACGCCAGACATCCCCGAGCCTGAAGTGCGCGACCTGGTCAATCGCCTTTCAGAGTCGGCCGGGTCCGCGAAACCCGGAGCCGCTCAGCCTTTCCAGGAGGACGGCGGGCTGGTGCTGTTCACTGGAAGACTCGACAGGCAAAAAGGAGTCGATGTCCTCCTGCGGGCGGTTCCCGAGGTTCTAGAGGTCATTCCGTCCACAAAATTTCTGCTCCAGATGATCCCGCTCCCCCAGAGAGACATGATCGACTTGGCCACCCTGAAAGCGGCCGAATACAAGGAGAACGTCAGGATTTTTCTCGGTAGAGTCCCGGCGATCTACCAGCTCTCATACATTTCAGCCGACGTCTACGCCATGCCGTCGCGATGGGAACCTTTCGGACTCACTGCGCTCGAGGCCATGGCCACGGGGAACCCTGTCGTCGGAACGAGGACCGGCGGGATCACCGAGACGGTCTTGGACGTGCTGGATCATCCTCAAGACGGGACCGGCACCCTAGTGAACGCCGATGATCATCGGGCGCTCGCTGATGGCCTCGTATCCTTCCTGACAGTGATGAAGATCGAAGAAGAGTCCCGGAAGGGCCAGATGGCCGAAAAGGATCGCTTGCTAGATTTGATCCCGTTCGACGGCCTGAGGAACCTGGTCGCGGGGGACCCGTATAGGGGCTCAATCATCAGAGACAGCTGTCGAAAGCGAGTCAAGGAGCATTTCGGGCTGGAGAACGCCGCTAGGATGGCTGTGCGAGCCTATGAGAGGGCATCCAGCATTTCGCAGGGAAGAAGCGCACCGGCATAAAGTCTCCAGAAATGACGATAGACCTTTTTCCATATCTCAAAACTCATTGAGAGAATGGCCAGGGAGGCCCCTTCTCTCGGTGCCACGTGGGTTGGAAAGAGAACCAACTTTTCCATTTTCTCGGAGAACTATGGCAGTCAAACTCCTCAACGACGGCGCCGAAGCGGAGGACATCCCGGCGTCCATCGAGACGCGTCTTCCAGGGATGGAAGCAGGAGAGAGGGGGGAGAGGTTGATCAGCTGGTCCGCGGAAGGACCTCTCTTAACTCTCCTGTGAGTCGATACAAAGCGTCCTCGATACTCCGCTTAAAGTGGAATCGTATCACCTTGCGGCCTGCGTACATGAGAGCCTCCCTGTCCCCCAGAGCTTCCGCCTCCTTGAGCACATCGAAGCTCATCGAGGACCTCGAAGACCCCAGCTCGTTAGGGACCGGCACATCGTTCCTGTCGTCGCTCGTTATCTGCACGAATAACCCTCTCCCCGCGTCTCCTTTGTGCAGCTGCCCAGTCGAGTGGAGGTATCG
Organism: Nitrososphaerota archaeon; assembly: GCA_027886925.1. The sequence goes on along the minus strand of JAPCJN010000114.1, from coordinate 768 downwards.
CGGTCCGTAGCCGACCGTCGTCGCCACCCGTAGCCATTCCATCAGAAGTTCCCGCAATTCGAGAAGCGATACGTCCGCTGCGTCGGTCTGTTGGATATAGGCTTGAATCGCTACATACGAACCAGGAGTCGCGGCTTTCAGAAAGTTGGTCAACATCAAGGCGGGCGTGTGACCGGCCACGTCACCATAGACGGCCAAGCCGTCGCCCGTCATCCTGGGCTTGGGTAATGGCAGGCTTCCCTGGGCATCGTAATCGGCAACCATTTTGCGGGCTGAAGCTTTGGCTGACTCCACGTTGGGCTGGTCAAAGGGGTTGACTCCCATGACGTATCCGGCCGTCGCGCACGCGAACTCCCACGTAAAGAACTGACCACCGAGGTCGTAAAGGTCGTGCATCCAAAGTCGCACGACGGGGTGCCCGGCAGACTGGAGCGCGGAGAGTGAATTTTCCCTTAACGGATCCCGCTCACCCTCAAGCTGGAGCGAGATGAAGAGACGGTCGACGCCATACGCGGCAGGCGATTTTAGGGGCTCTCCTACGACAGGGAGTATCCCTTTTCCCTCCTTGCCAGTGCTCTCGGCGATTAGCTGTTCAAGCCAGCTTCCAAAGCTCGCCATTCGCGGAGAAATCACGAAGGTCGCTTTATCCGTTCCGTTCTTTGCCATTTCGCCGAGAATTACTCCTAGCCTTGCTCCCGGGTTGTCCTTGAGCTCAATGTTCATCTGGCAATTGGCCGCAGCCGTCATCGCTTGCCCGAGGAGCTTCGG
>JAPCJN010000113.1:3116-6583 GCA_027886925.1 Nitrososphaerota archaeon | reverse complement strand
TTCACAGCAGCGCCCTGGAGGTTTCGACGGCGGTTAGGGCTGAGTCTTCAGCGTGTTCCGTCTTCGTCGAGGTAGGCGATGGGTGGACAAACCGGCGCTCACGGACGAATCTCTCCAGCCGTTCGCCCGTCTAGCCACACGACCCTCTTCCTCCGCTTCTTCATCACCAGCTCCACCCGGTAAAACGGATAAACGAACGGTCTGTAGCTCTGGACGTCCGAATAGGGCACTAGGCCCTTGATCACTTCCCTTACCTTCTTTTCGTCAAGCTTGGCTTGTTCCGTCCTGGCCTTGGAGGGTTCGACCGGCTCCAGCGCCTGCTCGGCTTGGTGCCAGCGGAATTCTGGCGCGCTGAAGACGCGGCGGAAGAGCCGGGTCTTGCCGACTTGGAACGACCTTACCAGCCGCCTCTCTTCGAGCGCTCGCACCGGCTTCCTGATCATCTCCCTCGAGACGCCCACTTTGTTGGCAATCTCGAGCAAGCTCATGTCCCGGTCGAGCTTTGTGGTCTGAAGGATGTCTATCTCTTCGGCGTCGAGCCCGATCAGACGCTCCAGTCCCTCGTAGAGAACGGGCACGTCCCCAATCTCCACGAACCTCCCCGTCTGCCCGTCAAGTACGAGATACCTCATCTCCACACGCCTCTTTAGGACGCCAGCCTTGATCGCCACGCCCACCTCGACCATAGGACGGAAGACCAGCTGGGCGTGGGTCACCACTTCCTCCTTCCCAAAAAGGACGAAGCTCTTATCGCGTCGCACGATTATCGGGATGTCTTCTTCGCGGAACGTCGGATTGAAGCCAAGGGATCCATCCGGGTTCTTGGCGTCCTTCATGACAGTGGATGCCGTCGACGTCACTGGTAACTTTACCGGTACGACCGTCCGGACTCCGAGCCTAGGCGTGCTGCCGACGTGGCGGGTCTCCTTCTCTCTGATCGACACGCATCTTGGGACCGCAGAAAGCCCTCCCATGACGTAAAACCTGCCAGGTGGCAGGGCCGTCAAATGTTTCGGGAGCTCGTGACCTTGGAAAAACTGTGCCACGGCCTGCAGGTCGTTTTTGATGACCAGTTTTCCGATGACCTGATTTCCGCACTGGCTCAAGATGTTCTTGTCGACCAGAGAAGGCCTCTGGGTGCAGACCATCAACCCGATTCCCCGCTTCCTTCCCCTTCTGGCTATCTCTCCGAAGATTGCCAGTCTCTCTCCGTTCTGTGGGATGAACCTGTCCGCCTCCTCCACCACGATCAGGTAGGGGGTCCTGCGCTTCTCGACTTCCTTGTAAATGGCCGACAGAAGGACCTGGACCTTCTGTCTCGGCTCCTCAGTCTCTGAAAGGTCGAGGATCAGCGGGGCTACGTCGGGTGCCTGAGCCGCCATCTGCTCCAGGTCCACCGCGGACCATTGTAGGTCACACTTCTCTTCGTCTCCCACCCAGACGACCTCGTACTTGTCCTTCAGGCCATGGTGCTCGCCTTCCGTGTCCACTATCGCAAACGGGACCTTGTTCTTGCACAGTTCCTCGCAGATCACTCCTACCGCATAGCTCTTCCCACTCCCGCTCGCCCCGATGACGCATGTGCGACCTGTCGCCAGAGCGTTAGCGTCGACGACTACCTGTTCGGTCCCGTCCCAGCCCAGATGAATGGTCGGGTCAGCGACCTCCCCCTCAATAGGACCGGTCATCTGCTCGTCGTTGTGAACGCCAACCGTGATTTAATGATTCGTATTCATTCATTCCGTGACCAAGCAACGAGTCTGCTGCAAGAGGAGGGACGTCTTGATAACGCAGATTAGATAGGAATTCTGACCTTTCGACGGAAGTAACGATTTTAATGGGCTGGCTCCGCAATCGCGTTAGACGCGCTCTCGGAATTGGACAGTTCGGCACACCGACCAGAACGTTGAGAGGAGAGAGAGTCAAGAGCATTTCCGAATCGAGAGTCGCCGATTATCTTTTCCAGCACGGCATCGCATATGTCTATGAACCGAGACTGTGGACAGGACACTTGGAACTAAAGGTCATCCATCCAGACTTCTATTTGCCAGACCATGATACTTTCATAGAGTTTTGGGGACTCTCAGGTATTCAAAGCTATGACAGGGCCAAGAAGTATAAACTGGAAATTTACCGTAGAAGGAATAAGCAGCTTGTTGAGCTTAAGCCGGGAGACCTGTCAGACCTTGACTGGAAACTAGGCCTGTTCAAGCCACAACCTGCGTCTTCTCGTGCATTGCCCACCCAAAGGAATTTCTGTAGCAAGTGCGGGATGCGAACGAGTACCACAGAAAGGTTTTGCGCGCAATGCGGCTCACAGCTGTGACTTAAATCCCAGACTGAAGGTTCCGTCATTAGATGACTTCGTTAACAGTGCCCTAACATTCCTAGAGAAATCCGTGCTCTAAAATGGAGTGCAGCCGTTCATAAGAGCGCCCAGTTTTCTTAGAACAAGATTGAGAGTCCATCGAGGCGCCCATAGGGGCGCCACAGCGGAGGTTCGTGCTGTCGCATTTGCGATTGCGATAACTATCGTCGTAGTAGGCGTCCTCGCATTCAACGATTATGCCAAAGTAGCCCCCAACACACAGGTCAAGGTGGCAACGTCCTCGACCACGGTTTCTTCAGCCACCCAGACAAGTACCCAGACACCATCATCATCGTCATCCACGGCCTCCTCAGCCACAACGACCTCCATATCGGAGGCCACCTCCTCGACTTCAGCGACGTCCTCCACAAGTGCCATCGAGCACCCCTCGACAACCTCGACGTCGTCGACTGCAACTACGACGACAAGTTCCTCAACTACCTCCTCAACTACAGTGACAACGACCACTAACAAACCGACGACCACCACCACGACCACGACCACGAGCACGACTACGACTGTCAGCACTCGGCTGCTCTACTTGCTTCAGGCGGAGGCCTTGCTTCCGAACGGCTCAGCTTTGCCGGGTGCCAGTGTGGCCATATCAGCCGCTGGAATGCCGGCCCAGAACTATTCGGCCCCCTCGCAGCTCAGGCTCCCTGAAGGATCCTACGCGATAACCGTGAGCGCTCCTCCGTCCCGAGGATTTCTGTTCCAGAGGTGGAGCAGCGGCGAGACGAACCGTACTCTAGACGTATCGCTCGACCGCAACATAACCTTGGTCGCCGACTATCGGACCGCCGGGCCGCAGATCATCACGGTGATCGGCAAGGACCTACAGGGCAGGTCAGTGGCAGGAGCAATCACGTCCCTCTACGCGAGCAACGGGACAAAGATCGCGAGCGACCAGATACCTGCCAACTTCACCGTAAGATACGGCCAGACCTACCAGGTCGTAGCCGACGGCAACGCCTACATGCCGTTCAGGTATTGGGGCCCCGACCCCAAGCTGACAAACGCGACACATGTCGTGTTCGTGACCGGTAACACCACCCTCAGCGCGTACTACCAAGAGCTACCCCCGCCCTACAAGCCTCAT
>JAPCJN010000113.1:1522-3106 GCA_027886925.1 Nitrososphaerota archaeon | reverse complement strand
CACGGGCCCGGCAACTTCACCATCACCGTGGTCGCCCACACCAAGGATGGGGGATATCTGGTGGGGGCTTACTTCCAGGTCAGAATCAACGGGGTATGGAACCACGTCGCGGACGGTTTCACCCCGGCTTCAGTGACCGTCCCCGCCGGCAACGAGGAGGTGGTGATGTATCACTGCGCGCAGGTCCAGGGTTGTGAAGACAAGTTCTTTGTCTACAGATACTGGAACAACACGACGCCGAACACGCTGACCAGATGGCAGTATATCGACCTCAAGAGCGACCTCGTTCTTAACTCGTTTTATGAGATAATTCCAGCGGTCGACGCGGTGCACGTTACGGTCCAAGCCCTCAACTCGACCGGCCCAATATTCACGAATTGCACGTGCGGGTCGGTCGTCACGATATCCCAAGGAGGGACGCCCGTCGCCCAATCGCTCGAACCATACTCCTTCTGGCTTTTGAAAGGGCAGAACTACACCGTGACGGTGGGGGACCTCCCCTCATACCGCTTCAACGGATGGAACACGGGAGCGACCTCCTACGCAATCAGCTTCGTGCCCGAGCCGCAGACTTCGGACCTGTTCTACTACTTGGCGGCTATCTACGTAAAGACCTGAGCGCCCTTCAGCCCATCCTAGAGGGTCCGGTCGGGACGGTGCGGTGGGTTCGCTAGAGATTGCATAAGAATATCGAGAATTCACCAGAGTAGCCCTATATTCTCAGAACGAAGGACATTCGCCCGGTTGACAGTCCGATTAGATGCCGCTCCATCCGTCAGGCCTAGGCGAACATAGGGCTCAGAGAGATCGAAATGCAGACGAAATTGTTTGGACCGTCCGAGGCAGAAGCCCCGGAGGCTCTGGCAGCACATTCGGAACCTGAACCTGAGAGCCAAGCCCGGACTAGAGGGGGGAGTTGGGTTCCCACCGGTTTGGGGGCGATTCGTTTCTCGGAGCTTGTGATGGAGTCATCGGGGCATCGTGTCCTTCCGATCGATCCGAACAGCGACGCAGACTTGGATTTGTTGAACCATCTCTTGCGCGCGCTGACCGCCTTCGTGAGACTGACCGAGAAATCAGGCCAACGATTCCGGGGCAACCGGATAAACGACATCGGCAAGAGATTCGAGTACATGGTCGTAGACGAGCTGAAGAAGACGCCTCTTTCTGTATCAAAGCTCGGCAGGCCTGGCTATCCTGATTGCGTGCTCAGCCAAGGTGAGAGGGTGACCTACCTCGAAATCAAGACGAGCGGCACCATTCAAAACAAGTCGAACATGCATCTCCCGTCGTTCTCAATGTCGTCGTGTAAGAAGATAGAGTCTGACGCGAGACACCTGCTCCTGAAAGTGCAGTTTGAAGAGGAAGAAAACAAGATATGGAAGGTCGTCGCCTGGGAGTTGCGCGACTTGTCTTCTCTGAAGACAAGACTCCGGACCGCGTTCAACGCCGGATGCGCGGACTTTGCCGACATCCAGCTGCTTGGATCGTCAAAGGGAGGGTCACGGGCGTTGAGGGTGACGGGACAATCGATCCTCGACGAATCAAACTTCGCAACCACGCATGGAGGTAAAAGATTCAAAA
>JAPCJN010000113.1:0-1512 GCA_027886925.1 Nitrososphaerota archaeon | reverse complement strand
CTAACACGCAAAGCCCGTCAGGCCTATCAAGCAGGAAGGACTCGGCTGAAACTCGAGAAGATTGACGCTTGTCCAACCTCTCGAGCGATTCTCAGAAACCGTCTCGTAGGTTGAACGACGACTTGGTCGTCATGGCCCGATGTCTGGCGACGATCGGACCGAACATCAACGAAATCGCGAGACGGACCGGCCAGTACAAGGAGACGGTCAGGTACAGATATCACAAGTTCTTCCTAGACAAGGGGCTAACTATCCAGGCCATGCCCAATTACTCGAAACTCGGGTTCAAGAGAATAATCCTCATCGCGAAGCTCGCGCCTGCTAGTGACGCGCACGCGACTTCCATCTTCTCCGCGATGAGCGACATGTGCTATCTGCATAGTTTCACGAGGGTCCTGCTGAGCGGGACCTTTGTGATCCATGTGGCGGTGCCGTCCCAACTCGCCGAAAGATGCGCAGCTCTCTACGGCGCTCTACAAGAGGCGGGGTTGTTCACAGAATTGGAAATCCTCGCTTTTGATGAGATCAGAAACGCGCCGATGAAACCTGAATACTTCGACTTTGGCAACCAGACGTGGTCCTTTGATTGGTCGGCCGCGAAGGCGAAACCGATTCACCTTGTACCGAGCCCCAGACCCGAGGTCGAGAAGTATGACAAGACCGACCTGATAATCCTGAAAGAGTTTGACAAGGACGCGAGCCGTCCGCTCGTAAAGATGGTCGAAAAGGTGAAGGTAAACCTGAAGGCTCTAGAGTTCCACTACCAGAACCATGTCCAAGGCCGCGGTCTCATCAAGGGATACCGGCTAATCTGGCAAGGCAGCCACTACGACTCGAATCTGGAGAAAACGGTCTCAAGAAAGGACGTATACATCGAGCTCACCATCCTGTTGAGCGAGTGTTCCCCCAGCGAAAAAACGGAACTGATGTCGCTTCTAAACAAGACGCCCTTCCTATGGAGCGAGGCCTATTCCTCGGCCTATTGCGCCGAGGTCTTCTTGCCGAATCACGCCTATAACGACTTCCTCGAATATATCGGAGAGTTCGCGAACAGGCTAGGCGACAGGCTAAGAATCCTGGTAATGGACCAAACCCAGGCGCTGAGGTTCGTGATGGCCTACAATCTTTTCGACAACGAAACCAAGACGTGGAGACTGGACGAGGGTAATGTCCTGAAAGCGCTGGCGAACCTTCCGCTCGCTAAATTGTCATCATCCTGACGAAATGATTTAAGCCGACGAGGCGGGTCGGCCAGCACAACGGAGCAATGTCGACACGCAATTCTGTTCAAACTGCGGCAGCCGCCTGAAGCTTGTAAGGAGGAGGATGGGCGGCCGCGATTCGCCATCGTCCATGGTTTGCGCGAAATGCGGCCATGCCGTCAGCCCAAGCTACGAGATGCACGCGGCGGCTGCCTCATTGAAAAAGAGGGTCACGCTCGCTGACTTCTTCTCTTACGGGCAGATGAGGCCTTTCCAGAAGGATGTCCTTCAGCAGATCGAGGCGGGGCTG
>JAPCJN010000112.1 GCA_027886925.1 Nitrososphaerota archaeon | reverse complement strand
GGCCGGGTCACGATACGAGCGCTTGAAGAGGGAAACCGACTTTGCGATCGAGTAGACCACCTCCTGGCTTGCCGTGGGTTTCTCGCCGTCGCCAAACACGGGTATTCCGACTCGCAACTTATTCACGTAGCCCGTGTAGCGATGCTTCTGTCGCCCAAACATGGTCTTTCTCTCAGGATGGGCCACTTTCACTATGTTGATTGGTAGCACGGTCCAGACGTACTTTCCTTGCGTGGCGGCTCGCCTCCATAGCTCGTAATCCTCATAGTAGTTGAGGTCCATCCAACCTCCCAACGACGTTATGATATCTCGGGCACAGAGGGTGAACCCATGAGAACCGCTTCGGACGGTCCTGTCGTTCACCATCACCATCTTTTCCTTTGCAAGGGGCTCGAGCGCCGCCAGGTCCTCCAACATGCGACTGGGATAGATCTCGTCGAGGTCGACGTTTGCCAGTATGAAATTCCCGGTTGAATACTCGAATGCGAGCTGCCTGCCTCTCCCCCGACTTGATTTTTTGACAATAAGGCGAATCTTCCCTTCTGACTCGTATCTCTTCAATAGTTCCAGTGACCCGTCTGTGCTCATCCCGTCGACAACAATTACTTCATGCCTGTCTGTCACTTGAGACAAAATGCTATCGAGAGACCTCTCGATTGTGCTCAGGTTGTTCCTATGAGTTATGCACACGCTGCAAATAGGGGCCTGACTCGAGGTCGTCGTAGGTGGACGGCCTAAATACTTCGATAAAAAGTGATAGTGACCTACCTCCTCGCCCACGCTCAGAATGTGTACGAAAAGCCTGTTTGAGGCCTAGACCGGTCTTGGTGGCCCTGATCCGGTCGATGCTCTACGCACATCGTGGAAGGATCCGGAGTCGTCGCCAGAGTTGAACGAATGATTACAGCTTCGGCTGCACACGTGAATTTGACTAAATGTGTGCTTTTCACATTGACGTGTCAAGAGCGTGGTCCGAAAAACCGTGGGATCATCTAGATCCCAGAACGCTTCTGATGGGTAGGGGGTCTCCGTTTAGGAATGACTCGGCATGCAGCAGGAGGACCTGGTTTCCCCTCGAAAAGGCACTATCAGGACTCTATATCATGAAAGGACGGAGGCATAAGGACACGCTTCGATAGTCCTCATCTCCCGCAGCCTCAAGAATGGGTGCTTAGTAGGAGCGAAGCACCAAATCTTCAACAGCGAACCCTTCCTTTCAGGCTCAGCCTAGGGACCAACAAGATAGATTGCAAAAAAGGGTTAAAGGTCGTAATGCCTGCTTCTGCCTCATTATATCGCCAAATCGGACAGCATCCTCATCTTGCTTTCTACGAGGCCTAATCGGTTTCTTGGGTTGATGGTGATGGCGCTTCTGCTGCTATCCGGCAGCCAGACGCTCGCAAACTTGACGGCGCCGTCGTCATCGCAGTCAACCGCGTTCGCGAGTCCGCTCGGTTCCAACTCTAGCTACGGAATGGCTCCGTTTGCGGGGACCCAAGCGGCGAGCACCTATGGGACAGGGCTAAGCGGGGCGCCGGTAGTCCTCGACATCAACACCCTCTCGCAGATGGAGGGAAGCGCAGGGATCGCCGGCATGGAGGCCTACATCAACGAGTACTTCGTCCCCGTAGGGATCCATCTGGTCTTCCTCGACCCCTTGTGGAACAACGACGCCAACACGACGACCACGATGGTGGCGGGGGGCTATCAGGGCGTGGTGGCCGACTGGCTCAGCCTGGGAGTCAAGTATCACATTAACACGATATTCTTCGTCAAGCAGTTCGGTTACTTCTTCTCGAGCCCCTCGTGGGACCAGGATTTCATCAACGCTTATCCTTCCGCGGCTACGGTGAACAGCAACGGAGTGAGCGTACCTCTGGTCAACTGCTCAGGGTGCACGACTTCAAGCGGATGGACCATCGCATCCCCTCTCGTCTACAGGCAGTATGAGGACGACCTCAAGCAGATGTGGACCTGGTATGGCCAGTATCCTTCGTGGATAGGTATCGGCGAGGGCGCGACGGGAGACAGGAACAACTATGGCAGCATCGGCACCGCAATAAAGACATCGCGGCCATTCGACAATTTCACGCTCTACACATATGCGAACAGCATCTTCTTCCAGAGGAACATCAACTCGGCCTCCGGGCAATACGCCGATAGCACGGTGAGCAAGATCTGGGCGATGTTCGTCAACGACAGACCGGACGTCTTCGCCTCGACGGGGCTAGCCGAAGTGAACCCGAGCACCTGGTCGATTTACGGCACGAGCGCGATCCTCCAGAGGTTCTACGTCCCGTTCGGGCAGACGCTGAACGGCTTCAAGCTGTCCGCTTATCTTCAGGCGGTGGGCGCCGTGACGAAGCCGCTCTACGAGACGATCTACAGGGACAACGCAAGCGCAATAATCGGAAGGCCCGACCTGGCTCTTGTTCTCGAGAATGAGTCAGTGTCCGGAGTCGGGACCAGCGCTGGATGGGTCTCTACGTCGTTCACGTCCACGTTAGAAGGCGGCGACTACTACTGGGTTGCCTTCACGACACACGGCGGTGACGCAAGCGACTACTACTCCGTCTCCTACCTCCAGAGCAACGTCTTCCAGGACATCTACCCATATGCCACCACAGGCGGAGGTGTGCAGGGCGCGGTTGCCAAGGCAGGCGGGTCCATTCTCTGGTTGACCAACAACGCGAGCGAGACGGTGACGGTCTATCCGTATCTTCAAGAAGGAAACAACTGGCCGAGCATCGAGTCCACACAGTTCCAGGTGACCCAAACTGAGAAGATGAACGAGATTTCGTTGTTCACATCCGACAGGGCTTATGACCCGAACAACATCACGATTACCATCTCCTACCCGAATGGGACGCAGCTCAACTCGGGCCAGCTCTCGGTGCAAGCCCTTCATGGATCCGAGGGGCTGTCCTACGCCCCTGTCCAGCTGAGCCCGATAGTCACCTTAGAGCCAGGCATAACGTACACGGTCTCCTTCAGTCCGGCACCTAGCGGCGATGATTATGCAGGAAGCCTAGGTGGAGGCATCACTCAGGACCTCATCACCTCGAGCGCCAATCCGCCGTCTGCTGGATATCTGGGGCAGGCCACGTGGCCGATATTCAGCCTTGGCCTGATGAATCTCGAACCTGAGGGTGTCTCGAACAGCGAATACATCTCCCAGACCGACCTCTTCTCGTCCCCTGGATATGTGGCGGGTTCCGAGATCGCGCTCCGGTTCAAGCCAAGCCAAACTGAGAGCCTGCAGACCTTCTCCTTGGAGGTGTTGAAGGTCCCGTCGAATTCCGACTTGCTCAATGTCACTCTAAGAACGGACAACGAGACCTGCCAGACGGGCGGCAACACAGGTTGCAGCCACCCGATGTCTCCCTCTCACACTCCAGTCATGGCTCAGGGGAATGAGGCATTCTCCGCCATCAACGCGACATTCAGGTCAGGCTCCACGTGGTCTGGAGCGTACGCGTGGGCGAACTTCACCATGAGGGCCCAGCCCCACGGTTCGTTGACCCTTACCGCCGGGACATGGTATTGGCTTGTGATATCCGCGACCAACGGGGGCTATCCGATCCTCCAGAGAGACGTGAACCCCACCTCTGCGCTGGTCTATTACTCGGCGAGCGATTACAAGTCCTCTTGGGGCCCTCCTCCCGATGGTCCTACCGACCTCTCCTACAAGATAACCACCAGCCAACAGGTCCTTGGCCAGCTGGCGGAGCAGCAACCGAACATCCAGCTGGGGTGGGCTGCGCAGTCGTTCGAGTCGCCGACCGCGTTCCAACTCAAGGGACTTTGGGTCCAGACTTCTACCTCGGGCGTCTACGACATCTCAGTGTCTGTGCGGCCGGATTCGGGCTCGGATTCGCCATCGTCGACCGTCCTGACGAGCGGAACCATACCCTCCAACTCGTCCTCCAACACGCTCAACTACGTCAGCTTTAGCCTGCCGGTCAACGTCACCGCCAACCGGGAATACTGGTTCACCCTGGATGCATATTGCCAGCAGGCAGGTACCTGCAGCAGCCTCGCGAAGACGTATGCGATAGTCTACCGGAGCGACGGACGCTCGACCGTACGACATTACGACACGAGCGTCGACGGTGTATCGTGGTCGTCGGCCCCGTTGGGTGGCAGCCTTAATTTTGTCTTGGCCGCGAGCACCTCGACGATAAAGACCTACAATACAAAGACCCTTTACCAAGAAATCGTCTCCGAAAACGACCAGTCGACGGCCAACATCCCTGCGCAGGGATGGAACGCCTTCCTCGGCTCTGAGCAGAGCGGATTGATGAGCAAGCTTACGATGTTGCTCACCGGGCTGACGGGGCATCGAGCGATGTGGTACACAGGTCTGCCCGCGAACGTCGCTAAGACCTCGCCATTTTTCAGCGCCGGCAGCACCGTCTACGCTGACTCGGGGGCGGGCGGCACAATAGGGTGCCCACCCAGCCAAGCCTCGTGTGGGGGTACGACGACGTTCTGGGCAGGGGACGGGGAGGAGCACACCATCGACATCCTCTCCGCGCCCAACCAGACGAACTGGCTGCCTTGGTCGAGCTTCGGGTCGACGGACGACAACAGGGGAGACCTCAGACCCGTCGACATCAGGAACGAGTACCTGTTCGGCGTCCCCTTGACCGCGAGGAGCATAGTGTCCTTCAACGATTGGAGCTACTCGGTCCAGTACAAGGGGATCGAGAACATGACGCAGGTGCAGCCTGCGCAGCAGTTCGGGACCCTCCTCAACAGGATGCAGGCGAACGGCGGTTACTACGGCACGGAGAGCAACACGGTCCGGGTCCTGTGGATAGGCAGCTCAGACGATGGGCTCTTTCCCCAATATCTGACGCCTGCACTCAACGTCACTTTCGTCTCCAACAATTACCCTGACCAGAACCTTACCTATCTCGGAAACCTGAACCAGTTCAACGTCATAGTCGGGGGACTCCAGAACCCCACCCCGAGCTTCTCGGCTAGGCTCTCCGACTTCATATACAACGGAGGGGGCTACATCGGGACGAGCTTCGGAAGCAGTTCCGGCAGCTCGGACGCGTTCCTGGGCCTTCAGTCTTCGGCGAGCGCCGCCTCGGTAGGAGGGTCCCTTTCAATCGTCAAACCCAACAAGATCACCTCCCCATACACGAGCATCTACTACAACCCATACTGGCTTCGATACACCATCTCAAACATGACCGGGCAGGCAAACCCTGCATATGTGCTGTTGAAAGACGACCACGGGAACCCCCTGATCACGACCCATGCCTTTGGGAGCGGGATCGGCGTGTCTCTCGAGCAGCCTTATGCTCGCCTGCAATTCTCTGGGAACTCCCACTCATACAACGGAGTGCAGTTCGGGTCTCCCCGCGACAGCTGGGTCTCCCTAATGATCAACGCCATCTATTACGCCGCCCACAAGGGCAACATGCTCCCGATACTATGGGAGTCCTCCTACAACCAGCAGCAGTCGTGGAGCCCCTACCTTCAGTTCAGCGTGGACGGATCTCCAGGCAAGCCGGTTCTCGTGTGGGCGTCTAACAACGACACCGTCTCCTCCTCCTTCGACATCCACCTGAATGCCACCTACTATGGGATCAACCCCGGCGGTTGGATGGCACTGAACATGCAGAACATGTCGGTGGTTGCCACCGGCACCGGAGCAGACATCCACCTGGACGCGACGGTTCCGCCGATGAGCTGGATGCCGATCTACATCATGAGCACAGGCTCTGATCTTCAGCCAGTCTACAGCACGGCGAGCATCGTGACTTCATCCCAGGGTTCGGGTGCTGCTACTTTCGGGTTGCAGGGACCCTTCAACGCCTCTGCCTGGGTAGTGATGGGCGCGAGCTCACCTCCGGTCTCGGTTACTGTGGATGGCTGGTCATTGGCCCAGAACCCTAGCGTGAGTTCGCTCAACAAGACATCCATCGGCTATTCATGCACTTCTGTTGTGGCGGGCGGAGGTTGCAGCTCTTTCAAGAGCCTCGACCAACAGGGTTGGGCCTACGACTCCGCAAACCACCTTCTCTACGTCCATCTGGCGCTCGGTGGGGCACCGACGACTTCGATGTCGATAACGGAATCGGGCGGGAGCTTCAATAGTGTGACGACCACTTCGTCGACGACGACCACGAGCACGTCGACGACAACCTTCACGACATCGTCCTCCACCCACACTTCTACGACGTCGAGAACTTCCTCTGCGACATCGACCACTACGAGCACTCCGACGACGTCCTCTACCGCTTCCTCCACGTCAACATCAACGACGACATCGAGCGCTACAACCCAGAGTGCGTCGGGAAGCATGTCGGTTGCTATCAGCGGTCCCGCAACGGCGAATTCGGGACAGCTCTCGCAGTACTTGGCAGTCATCACGGTTTCCAACGGCTCTCCTCTAGGCGTCAATGTCAACTGGTACGTCGACGGTAACCTTGTGTGGAGCGAGGGCGCAGGCCCGAGCGGAAGCGGAGGGAGCGTCGGATGGGCTTGGTTCAACGAATACTGGACGACCGGGACCCACACCATCCGCGCAGTTGTGGGCAGCGGCGTTCAAAGCAACTCACTCACTGTAATCGCATCCTCAAGCTCGTCGACAA
>JAPCJN010000111.1 GCA_027886925.1 Nitrososphaerota archaeon | reverse complement strand
AACGGGAGGGGCCGGAGACGAAATCTATGTTACCGCCTTCGCGCCCGTCGATAACAGCCTTGGTCATGTACCAATTCGACAGTTCGGAGGGGTCGGTCAGGGCTTTCCAGACAGCTTCGGGAGGGTGCGCTAGGCGTCTTCGGAAGACCAGGATGGCCTTATCTCCTTCAACGACGACGGCACCCGCCGGGCCGAATTCGTCATGTTTCATAACTTCCCCTTTCCTCCCTTTTTGTCGAGGTGTGCTGTCAAAAGACCGAGTCGGCTTGACCAGAACTCGCGATACGATGAGACCCACGCGTCCACCTCCCGGAGCTTCGCTGGCTGAAGCGCATAGATGCGCTTTTGACCGCGTGGTGACATCGTGACTAGACCCGCCTCTCGGAGAGTCCTCAAGTGCCTTGAGATGGCCGGCTGCGGAAGATTGGGAAACGCGGCGACCAGTTCTCCGGCGGGACGTTCGCACCCTCTCAGGAGATCAAGGATTTTCCGACGGTCCCGATTCGATACCGCAGCAAACACCACGTTGCTTCGGGCTTCGCTCCTTTGGCGCAAGGCGATTACGACCAGGAAGATTTCGCGGGTAGTTGGTTGATTGAGAACAGGTTTCCGTCAGGGTCGGAGAAGGTCGCTGAAATCCCCCAGGCGTGCTCTTCAGGCTGAGGTTGCTTGAATTCCACGCCCCTGGATTTCATTTCGGAAAAGGCCTTGCGGCAGTCGTCGACTCGGAGGACGATTGGGGGACCGCTCCCAGGCTTCCAGTTCTTCGACCATCCGTTGGGATCCGGCGACCCCACCTGCCATAGAGCCAGTTCCAGATCCTGCTCCTTGGGCCCGACGGTGACCCACCTGTAGCTTCCAGGAGGAGTGTAGTCGGTCTTCTTCTCGAAACCGACTTTCTTGGTGTAGAACTCCAGTGCCTCTGCTTGGTTGTTAACCACAAGCGTGAATTGCGTTATTCTTGCGTCCATGCGTATCGCATAACGTATTAGATATATAACGTTATTGATATCTCGAAGCGAGTGCACGTTTGGCAGTCAACTCTCGGAAGGAGGGTGCACATGCATTCGCCGGACGATTTAATCAGCTATGGATTCTGTGCGAAGCTTCAAGGAGGATACGTGCGGCCATAGGTGTGGGCCGGAAGGGATTCGAACCCTCGACCTCTCGATTATCAGTCGAGTGCTCTAGCCAAACTGCCCGTCAGGAGGTCTGACTCTGAGCTACCGGCCCACGTTCTCTCAGGTGCAAGACTAACGGTCTATAAGTTTAGGCGTGAGCAGAGAGTGTTCTGTGCACCGGACGTCCACGCAGGGGTAAAGCGCTGAGAAAGCGGTCTATAGACAAGGCGCCCACGCATATGAAGATGAGGACGACCGCTAAGAGGTAAAACGCCTCGACTTGTATTTCGGATTCCTAAGCGGAACGCAGGACGAATTGTCCAATTTTCTTCATGACGATTATGTCGGCAAAGTCGATTGCGAGGGTAAAGCAGTCTAGACCGAAATGCCCATGACGAGGAAAGCCCTAATGAATTCGAGCATGGCCGAGAGCGGGACCGATGGAGGAACTCTTTTGCGCTGAAAGTCCTCCATGCCTATTCTGTTCTTTCTGTTTAGGTTCGGTCTGGCCGTGTTATCAAAAAAGCCATCTCCCAAACCACGAGGGCGCGACGTGGAAAGAAAAGCAGCGGCTCGAGCAACTGGGGCATGCATTGCTCGTCGTCTTCGTCGTTGAGCCACATAGACGAAGGCAACAATCTGCAGGTGCACTGAGTTGCATGCTACGAAACGTAGCTGTCGAAACCCTTCCGAAAGCATAAGAAGAATGCGCGATAGGCCCAAATGCGATGGGCCGGTAGTTCAGCGGTACGAACGCCCGCCTTGCACGCGGGAGAGAGCCTCAGCGCTCCCCTAGGTCAGGGGTTCAATTCCCCTCCGGTCCATTATTCATGCTTCTCCTTGATTTGACTTTTGCTTTGGAAGTAATGGCGGGCTCATCTATCGCCGGCATGTCGTCTGCTCTTTTGAGCAAGGGCCATCCGGCTAGGGCTCATTCTTTTATGTGGGTCAAGAATCCTTTCTTCAAATGAGTTCGCCGAAAGCGGCACGGCTGGTGCCCCAACCTGAGGGAACGACTCCGGAGGAGCTTGTTCATATGTCCTCGTTCGCGTTGATAAGGCGAGGAGCCGAGGTGCTTCTTGTCAAGAGGGTAAAGCCGGAACGCTTGGCTGGCAAGTGGTGCCTTCCCGGAACCCTGCTGCTTTACGGAGAAGACCCGGCGGCTGCGGTAAGGAGAGCGGTCAGGGACCAACTGGGCGGCACGTCGACCAGCGTGAAGCTCCTGGACGTGCAGTCGTACGGCGACAGGCACTGGGACATTTGCTTCGTCTACCAAGTCGAGACGTCCGGCATAGGGAAGCTAGGCGAAGATTTCGGGCAGACAGACTACTTCGACCTCTCCTTGCCTCCCCCTGATCTCAGAGATGACCACAAGGAGGTCATCGACATGGCAAAATCGAGAGACGTCCTCTAGCACAAGGGCGGCGAGAACTTCAACCCCAAGGCATTCGGGGGCGGCGAATCCAAAACCTCCGAGATCGGGATGGGGACGTATTACGACCCGGCATGGATCGCCACGGCGTGGCTAGGATGGCGAAGAGGCGCTTCCTCGAAGGTCGAAGCGATGAAAGCGGGGCTAGATGGGGGAATCACTCTCATCGACACTGCAGAGATCTACGGCGCGGAGCCGTTGGTCGCCAAGGCCATCAAGGGAAAGAAGAGGGAGGAGATCTTCATCGCCACGAAGGTCTGGTCCAACCATCTGAAGAGGGACGCGTTGGTGAGGGCGCTCGACCGAAGCTTGAGGAGACTCGGGCTTTCTTACGTCGACCTCTACCAGGTGCACTTCCCCAATTCGAGGGTGCCGATATCTGAGACTATGGCGGCGATGGAGGAGATGAAAGAGAAGGGGAAGCTCCTCCACATCGGGGTGAGCAACTTCTCGCTGCGTCAGCTCGTTGACGCCAACTCGGCACTGAAAAAATCCCAGGTGGCTTCAAACCAGGTCCAATACTCCCTCGAGCATCGAGATCCGGAGCTGGACCTCATTCCATACTGCGAGAGCAACAAGATCTCCATTCTTGCCTACTACCCGCTAGGCCACGGAAAGCTGGCGAGCGACAAGGCCAGGGACAAGATGGCTGCCATATGCGAGAAATACTCGAAGACACCGGCGCAGGTCGCACTCAACTGGCTGGTCTCGAAACCCGGCGTCTTCGCGATCCCACGCGCGTCGAGGGCGGACCACGTGAAGGAAGACATCGGCGCGAGCGGGTGGAGTCTTCCTGATGGCGAGAAAGCCGAACTGGAAAGAGCATATCCTCTTGAGAAAAGAGGAAAAGATGGCGTAGTAGGGTTTACTACACCGTCTTCATCATTTTCATCATTTCGTCGTCGGTGAACTTCGTCCCTGGATGGGCGTCTGCCACGTGCATCATGCCGTGCTTCTTCACGTCGTCCTCGCCCATAGGAGAGATTAGCGTCCAACCACAGTCGCAGGACATCATCTTTGCCATGGCGGAATTTAATATTCGCATTCGTAATAAGCGTTGTTCCAAATGATGCCAGAATCATCTTGCGTCGAATCGATTGGCGTTCTCCTGTCTGAGCTTTCAGGACGCCCAAGACGAGCTTCACCCCAAGCGTTGCGGGAAAGTTCGGAAGGTTTTTACGAATCCCGCCTGTCGCAGGCCCAGGAACGTGTTTTCTTTCGTTGGCATTGTATGCTAGGATGGCCGTGCTCTTCTTCGTCCTTACGGGACTCTTGATGCTGATAGGCTACGGCATCGGGCTCTATTTCGGCGACCCGCTTACCTTCATGCTCCTTGGGCTCGTCCTGGCTGGAGTAGTGAACTTCGTCTCCTACTATTGGAGCGACTCCATCGTAGTGAGGATGAGCCGGGCCAAGATAATCCAAGAGAGCGAAAACCCGACGCTCTATCGCGTCGTCCAAAAGGTTGCCCAGGAGGCCCAGATCCCAATGCCGAGGGTCGGGATCGTCAACTCGCCGCAACCGAATGCCTTCGCTACAGGCCGGGGGCCTAGCAAGGCTGTCGTGGTGGCTACTTCGAGCATACTCCAGACCCTGAACACCACCGAGCTTGAGGCCGTGATCAGCCACGAGATTGGGCACGTGATTCACAGGGACGTGCTCACCTCGAGCGTGGCCGCGACGATAGCGGGTGTCATCTCCTATATCGGGAACATCGCCCTGTACTCCATGATGTTCGGAGGCCTCAGCGGGAACGGCAACAACAGACAGGGAGGAAACCCCCTGCTCCTGGTTCTGGCGGCCGTCCTCGTGCCTCTAGGCGCGACCTTCGTCCAGCTAGGGATCTCAAGGAGCGTGGAATACGACGCGGACGAATACGGCGCGAAGCTCACCCACAACCCAGGGGCCCTCATCTCGGCGCTCGAGAAGATATCTGCAAAGGCCCAGACAAGGAGCATGTCGGCCGGACAGAGCCCCGGAAACGCGCCGTCTCCCGCCACGGCGTCCTTGTGGATAGTGAACCCCTTCAGGGGAGGCTCGTTCGTCGAGCTGTTCTCGACCCACCCCTCCCTTCAGCACAGGATAACGCGCCTTCGCAAGATAGGGCAAGAGATCGGCGTCTCCGTCTACTGATGCGCGCTACTTTCTCTTATTTCGAACCCTCAGTTTCTTCAGGTGCTCAGCACTCTTTTCGATGTCGGTGCCGCTGGCGACGTCCGCCCTGAAGCGCAGAGGCCCTTCGAGCGCCCGTATCCCCCGCAGGGAGCTCTCGCGCGCCTCTTCCACCGACTTTCCGATTCCAGCGACCGCGACCGTCCGGGAGGGGCCCATCAGCGTCCTTCCGCCCTCGAGCCTCACGTCCATCGGGAACACGCGAAGGCTCCCGCCGTGATGCTCGTTCTCGACCGAGAGCGCTCGGTGGAGGTCTACGGCCGTATCCCCCTCCCTTGCTGAGGCGCCGGTCC
This sequence comes from Nitrososphaerota archaeon, assembly GCA_027886925.1. Next base: position 1,595 of record JAPCJN010000111.1, on the reverse strand, counting down.
CGTAGCTGGTCGGGACTGCGCACGTGACCACGGCGGCCTCCTTCGAGAACCTGACTCCCTTCAGGTCCCCCTCGATCATCCGGTAGCAGACGTCCACATAGTCGTCGAGCATAGTCGTGAGGAAGCACATCTGCTCAGTGTTCCCTCCCCTGCTGTTCCTTTCGAGGATCTTGAAGGCGCCGCCCGTGTGCATTAGAGCGTCGTAGAGGACGATTCCTCGGAGACCCGGATTCGAACCTCTTCCCTTCCACTTCCTGAAGGCCTCCTGCTCGAGTCTCGTCACGCGCTCCCATTCGGAGGCAGGCAGGAACGGGAGGGAATCACCTGTGCCTCGGTAACTTCCCATCCCGCCGGTGAGCCTTCCCTTGTTGCCGTCGAGCGCCCTCTTGTAGTCGCGGGTCGGCGGGGCCGCGATGAAATGCTTCCCGTCGCTGAATGCGTGGAAGCTCGATTCCTCTCCTTCGACCTTCTCCTCCACGACGACCCTCCCCTTGGAGTAGACGTTCCGGAAGAAAGCGACGGCTTCTTCCTCGTTGAGGAAGTCGCTCCCCCACACCCCGACGCCGGCCCCCCGCGCTGGTGCGTCGGGCTTTACGACGAGCCCTGAGCCGAACTCCTTCATGAGGCCGCGAAACTCGGCGACGGGCTCCGAGTCGCCTGGATAATTCGAGGGGTCGAACACCTTGTAGCGGGGGTTGGCCTCAGGCAGGATCCTCTCGAAAAGGAGACGCTGGTCGGCCTTGCTGGCCTCGATGGCGAACTCCTTCGTCACGCAGACCATAGGGACGCCCGTTTCCTCCTCAACGGCGTCCCTGCCTCCGGCGATTATGAATTCCTCGGTGTCTGTCAGGCCAAACGCTAACTTCTTCTTGTGTTTCCCTGCGAATCGCGCGACCTCTCTGACGTTGAGGTCAGGAATAACGGTGTGGATCTTCGCTCTTTGGAAGTTCAGCGGGTTTACTTGTTTTTCAGCGACATAGAATTCCGGGGCATATTTCTCGCTCCTGGCGAACGTATCGATCATCGCAGCCGAGCTGAGGCACTTGGAGACGATGAGGATGCCTACTTTGTCCAACATGCCCGTCGATGCTCTGAAGGTAATTAGCGTTTTTTGCGTGGGGCGAAGAGAAATGACACTCGGGCGTTCAAGTCGAAGGCAGAGCCGTCCGGGCCACGATTTTTGTTACTGAACTAAATATCTTACAAACGAATATCTGGCCTCGAGCACCGAGTCAGGGAAGGAGCTTTTCTCTGCTGATAAGTCGGCTCGAAGAGAGATACATCAGCAACGAAAGGAAAGCAACCACTCCCGCGAGAAGCAAATCGACTGTAAGAGCTAGCGATTCCGCCACAAACGGGACCACATAGGCCGGCAAGACCATTATGACCCCTATCCCCATCCCGAGTGGCTGGTTCGAGCCGACCCTTTGCTTCTGGAGCGAGCTGAACGACATCATGAGCAGAGTCTCGAACGAGACCACAGGAAGGGCTATCACCACGACGAGCCCGGCCACCTCCACCAACAACGTTCCTCGCGTCCCCTCTATGAGGCCCGCAGCCACATTGACGACCGTCTCGAAGACCACGAGGAGCGA
>JAPCJN010000110.1 GCA_027886925.1 Nitrososphaerota archaeon | reverse complement strand
CAAGGTCGTCGCTCAACGGGGAGTCAAAATCAGGTCTGTGGCACTCTTGGTCAAAGGCAAGGTGGCAGGTGAATTTCCAGAGGATGATTTGATCGAGTATCGGTCGTTTCCCGCCGAGATACCGGGAGGTGGCGATGGAGATGGACTTAGCCACGACTTTCTGGGTCCCCTTTCCGTTACTCTTGCGTCGCCATACGGACTTGTCGTCATCGACAACAAAGAGGCCTTCGTCATCATCCCAAGACCGGACGACGAGTCGGCGAGCGTCGGGCTGTCTGCAAGGATTCCGGGAGTGCCCCTACTCCTGAGCGTCATGTTCCAGCAGGTCTTGATGGCTCGGACCAGAAAGAGCCGTCACTGAGGAACCGGGGGTGCCCGGACGGTCACCTTACCTTGCTGAGCCGGAAGTGGAGCCTTTACCTGTACTCATATGTCAAAGTAGAGATGGAAGTTAACTTCTACATATCACATCGGAATCAGCAGTTCGTGTCCTCAAGCCATTCGACGACATGCTTCCGCTGGCGGAAGCCGCCTACATTCAGTAAGAATAATTCGCCGGATCCATCCAAACTGGAATCGTCTTAAGGCGGTCCAATTTTGCAATGGCATTGGGGAGTCCTCGTAGAGATTGGGCGAAATGAGACGCGCGCAAAAGGAGCGGCGGCTTGGTGCGATCATGTTCACGGACATGGTCGGTTACTCCTCAATCAGCGATAAGGATGAAAACTTGGCACTGCGACTCCTCAAAGAGCATCGCAAGTTGCTTTCTGCAATATTTCCCCGGTACGGCGGCGAAGTGATCAAGACGATTGGGGATGCTTTTTTGGTCGAGCTAGCCAGTGCTGTGCAGGCTGTGAATTGCGCGCTCGAAGTACAAAAGGAGGTCAAGAGGTTCAACGAGGGACGAAAGCAGAATCAACGGCTAGCCATCAGGATAGGAATCCACGTTGGCGACATCGTTCACGCTTCGGGTGATGTACTCGGCGATGCCGTGAACATAGCCGCACGGGTCGAGTCGATTGCCGAGCCGGGCGGCATCAGCGTGACTAGGCAGGTAGTGGACCAGGTGAGAGGCAAAGTCAAGTGCCGACTTGTGAGCCTGGGCTCACCTGAGCTAAAAAACATCAATAATCCAGTAGAGATTTACAAAGTCCTGCCTTCAGCGAAGTCCGGTCAGTCCATCGAGAAAAGCGCCCTGGATCCTCGGCGAGTCGCGGTCCTTCCACTGGCGAATATGAGTCCAGATCCCAACGACAGATACCTCGCGGACGGCCTGACCGAGGAGCTGATTTCCACTATCTCGAGGATACATGGACTGAGTGTCATTTCGCGGACTTCCGTGATGAGGTATCGGGATACCATGCTCCCCATCGGACAGATATCACAGGAGCTAGGCACGGGGTCAATCCTCGAAGGCAGCGTCCGCAAGGCTGGCAACAAGTTGAGGATAACTGCACAACTGATACACGCGCAGAGCGACAGACACATCTGGTCAGAGACTTACGACAGAGACCTGAGCGATATCTTCGCCATACAAAGCGACATTGCGGAAAAGGTGACGGAGGCTCTCAAGGTGTATCTGCTTTCAAAGGAGAGACAGGTGATCAAAAGAAAGGCGACGACGACCAACACAGAAGCGTACACGCTCTACCTGAAGGGGAGGTACTACTGGAACGAGAGGGCCGAGGCCAGTGTGATTAAGGCGATCAGGTATTTCGAGGAGGCTGTTAAGGTAGACCCTAACTTCGCATTGGCCTATACGGGCCTTGCAGACGCTTATTTTATCATGTCTGACTATCTATGGATGTCACCCCAGAAAGCGGGACCGCTCGCAGAGCAATATGCTTCAAAGGCTATTGCTCTCGACGATGGCCTGGCCGAGGCGCATGCCTCTCTCGGCTCTTCATTCCTCAATAACAAGTGGGACTTTGCCTCCTCGGAGAGAGAGTACAAGAAGGCAATGGAGCTCAGACCGAACTATCCGGCCGCCTATCATTGGTATGGGATTCTGCTAACGTTCATGGGAAGATACCAAGACGCCCTCGCCATGATAAGGCGGGCAAATGACTTGGATCCCTATTCAAGGGCCCTGAACCAGGCGATTGGAGTGACCCTATACTATCTCCGAAGGTTTGATGCGTCGCTAAAACGGCTTGACGAGGTCATAGACTCGAATCCCGACTATGCGCCTGCACACTTTTGGAAGTCTATTGTGCTGGTAGAGATGGGCAGGATGGGAGACGCTATCAAGGAAAGTAGACGTGCTGTGGAGTTGGATGGGACCTCGGGCCTCAAGGTCAGCCTGGCGTGGACATACGCCCGCTCTGGAGATCAGGAATCTGCGATTCGGATAATGAACGAGGTTGGCTCTGACGAAAAGAGTATCTTCCAGCCCTCTTGGGCCGGCTTGGTCAAGTTTGAGCTTGGGAAGAAGGATGAAGCATTCAAATTGTTTCGACTGGCTTACGAGACTCACGACACGGACCTCCTCTATCTTCGGGGAAGCCCAACTTTCGAGGTGTGTCAGTCCGATCCGCGGTGGGCGGAGATAGAGAGCGACTTTCGGAGTCCGAAGGCACGCTAAATCTTCGCCTTTCCTGACTAGGAGCTGACTAGGAGCTAACTTGGTTCGTCTGCCAAGAGATGAATCACAAGCACTTCGAAGAATTTCCACGAATCCGTAGGCTGGTTGTTCCCGAGGGGGATAGATAGAATTCCTCTACCGATGTGAAGTCAGCTCCTACCTACACCTAAATGTCGAAGTAAGGGTGTAACTTGAGTTCTACCTCATTTTCAAGTATATGAGTGACTCTTGAGTTGGAGCTCGTGACGCGGGAGTGAGAAGGGATGTGAAGCCTGGGTCTTGGCGTTGCCTGAACCAGAGAAAACGCTTTTTTCAGCTTCAAGGAAGCTATGAGAAGTCGTCGTAGATGTTCTTCCTGTACCTCAAATACAATACACCGACTCTTCTTTTGAGTTCGGCCAATCTCGTAGATTGAGCTATTGGTCTATTACTCGGTGTCGCCAGAATTGAGCTGCTTTCAATCATTCATGCTTCTCGGGGTGCTCCTTAAGTTCCTTTAGAGAAGAATGGACACGGTTTCGGATTGAATCGGGCAGCTTTCGAAACGACTTGTTGTCTTAGGGCAAAGGAGGACTTGAAATGTCAAGAAGAGAAGGCTTTCCAGAGAATCGATTCAACCGGATTCTCTTTCGCCCCCTGGCTTCGACTTTACAACATTTCATAGATTTTTCGAATCCGTTCCCGTTAATTGCAGAGGGGCAATGATGGTCTTGATTGCTTCAATGGGGCTTGCAAAGCGGCCTTCGGCTACCCAACCATAAATATCTCTAACAAGTTCCTTTGTATTCTCACATGCACCTAGGTTGTTGCCATGAAGTAAATGTAGATACAGGTAGAATTTACGGACCACGGCGATGTCTCCGATGTCGCAATTTAGCAACAACCTCAGGAACCTGTTTCTCTTCCTACGGAACTGTTCTTCCCCATTCCGACGATGCCTCCGTTTGACTAGATAGAGGAGGCAGGATGAATGCGGTCTATCAGTTGACCGGCAGCACGCTTGCCGTCCTTGGACGTTAGTGTGAACGACCTATGGCGCTCGCATGTTATTGATCGTGAAATCTAGCTTGGCGCTGTCTGGGAAGGTGCCGCCGGAGTCAAGGAAGGAATGTCCGGTGTATGACCCGTCCTTATCGACGTGGAACGTGTCTGAGAAGTTCAGGTTGTCATCGGGCAGGCTGTATTTCCAGTGTCCGTCTATCGAGAGGTTCGTGGGGTCGTTCGGGTCGGTGTGGTTGTAGTTTATGGCATCGATCCAGATTTCGAGCGTGGCGGATGTGTCGTCCCCGAGGTCCGACATGCTCTCCGTATCTGTGGAGTATCCCATGACCACGTTGTTGTGGATGTCCGTGGGTTGTGGTCCCTGTATGGAGACCTCGGCAAACAGGGGAGGACAGTTGAACCCGTAGTTCTTTTGGTCGGGGCTCGAGAATCCCACGTAGTAGTCTGTGAGGAACATGTTCCCCGTCACCGTTATTATTCGCCTTTCCGGTGGTGGGTCTTGCAGGACGATATAGACTGTCATGGTGTCTCCCGCGTTGATGACCTGAGTGTCGGCCTGGCCGTCGAGCCCCCAGCCGTTCTGGCCCGTGGCCGTCGCTCTCGCCATGTAGCGGCCTGACGGAATCTGCATCGAGAAGAACCCAGGCACTTTTTGAGGAAGGATTCCGGTCCCGCCCCAACTATCTTGGGTGGTCGTCTCATTGCACCCGGCATAGACCACCGCCCCGTTCACCCCGGCGCCATTGTGCGTGACGTAGCCCTGGAGCGTGCACGACCCGTACGACGGCTGCCAGGTGCAGCTGTACTTTGGGAAAGTGCCCACGCGGAAGATTGCCTTCTCGTTGTGGCCATAGAGACCAATGGTCTGAGACGCGCCAGTGAGGCCGGTGCTTGCCATCGGCGGGTCCCACAACATGGTGTTGTCGGGGCTGACCGCGACGCCCCGCGGAGGAGTGACGTGAAAGTGGTCAGGGCTCACCGACCCCACGTTCTGCCAGTTGTCAGAGTCCGCCGCATCCGCTTCGCAGAAGTCGGAGGCGAATGCGTTGCACATCTGGTCGGCGACATCGTTCGGCATGTCGTACAGAGCCTCGTAGAGGTTCGCCCCCGATGCCGAGTCGATGACAAGAAGGGCCGCGACCCCGGCCGGACCCCCTGCTTCTGCAGCGGATGTAATCGCTACGATTCCGAACAACTGCACCAGAGTCAGCAACGGGCCGGGCAGCTTCTGCTCCATCTTGTCTATCACCTTCTGCCTTACCTTGTCGTGCAGCCACTGTGCTGCTCTCTGGCGGTTGGTGTTGTCGTAGATGTAAAGGCCGTCAAGGCTGAGGCCAGAGACGTCGGAGGCCCAGTTCGGCGGGACCTCGTCTGGACACCCAGCAATGGGCGGGGGTTCGCCGCCTTTGTTTTCTGTGGACGCATCCAACACTATCTGCGGAGTTCCGGGGCCCAGCATGCTGGGCCAGTTGGGAAGGCTCACCCGTTGAACCGCCAGCCACGCAAAAGAGGAGCAGACGGAGGGTATTGTGCTCGATACGTGTACAGTCGTCGGCTGGGGGTTGCTTGGGTCCGATGGAAACCAAGGGTCCACGCTCCCAGGGAACGCCGCCACGGGGTCAGGATTCGCCATGTCCGCCGCGGGACCGTCCAGCATGAGGGGACTCAGCGCGATCGTGGGGTCGGTATAGCAGAAGAAGCGGTAGTGCCCGAAGAGGTTCATGGCCGCGTCAGCGACTTGGTGAAGGGTCTGCCTGACCTCGTCGGTCTCGAGGAGTCCGCAGACTTTGACAATGAGAGGAAAGACAGTTCCAGGCGGGTACCCGAGTGAAGGGTCACCCTTGAACACGCTAGTGTCTGCCGTCGAGTCAAAAATCGGGTCGAAGCCCAGGGCGTTGATGTTGTAGTCGGTCTTCGGGTTCTGGGCGCTATCTTGATCCACTAGCGAACACTTCACGAAGTTCACGATTGATTTGTTCGCATTGGTGTTGTTGGCTATGGACGCGAGGTAGGCCTGGTCCACCGTCTGGGTCAGAGTTCCCGGCCACGCAAACCTGAGGTGGTCGGGTTTGAATCCACTCAAGGGCGCGGGCGTGCCAAAGATGCTTCCCGTCGCATATTCATCGGCGGTGAGCCTATCATCGATGCCACATGAGTGTCGAACCCAGTAGAAGTTCTTCGTCATGATCCCCATGTGAGAGTAGTGTTGCGGGGGGTCGAGAGCGTGGAGGAGACCTCCGATGATACCACCTCCGCCGCCAGGGCAGAGGAGGAGGTCCCCCTTGCGCGCATTCTGGATGTAGGCGGTCACAACGTATGTGACCGGGCTCCCGTCATACTGGCAGCTGATACGTGGGTCGGGAGGACAGTCGTCGCAGTTGCACTGTTTGCCTATCATGGCCTGAAGGTCGGGCGGGAGCGGTGGCTGGAAGGGAGGAGAGTGAGGTTTGACCTGTTTGACAACGACTTGTCCCTGATCACCTAAGAGCAGAGGGTCTTTGTCGGGCGGCGGTGGCTTTGGGGACAAACGAATCACATCTGCCGGCAGGCTGATCGCATCGACGACACGCGATTTGACATGTCCGTTCGGCGATAGGAGCTCGCGGATGCTAGTTAGGTGTTTTCAATCTGCTCAGGCACTTCGATGCCCAGAAGGAAATGCCTACTTCGCTCCGGACCTGGCGGTATCGGTCTCTTTAGGCGACGCACGATATCACGATGCGTGTGAGATGGTTAGGAAAAAGCGTTGCGAAAAAAAGGCCCCTATATTCCCGAGATGTCAAGCCCCTCGCCACGTTCTCGTACCACCCGTTGACCGGGGGTTGTCGAGCAGGTATCCATAGTGCTTGTTTCCTTTGGCCGGCATGCTATGTGAACCCCCATTTGGCTGAAAGGCAGGGGACCCAGCCCTTGAAAGCTGTGGGCCGGAAGGGATTCTAAGCTTTGACCTCCCGAGGAATCTAGAGAATTGATGGTATTCAGCTCGATAGAGCGCCCTTGAACCCCAAATGAGCGCATACAGTCTAATTCTAGGGATTTTGGCTGGCCCGGAGAG
>JAPCJN010000109.1 GCA_027886925.1 Nitrososphaerota archaeon | reverse complement strand
GATAAGATTGCGATGTCGGCTCTTCCCATCCTGGTCCTGCAGCAGGGGCCAAGGGTGGGGCTGCTCGCCCATTAAAGGGGAACGTGAGCTGGGTTTAGACCGTCGTGAGACAGGTCGGCCTCTACCTGATGGAAGCGGAAGAACACTGCGAGGAAGCGCTGCCCAGTACGAGAGGAACAGCGGCGCGTAGCCTCTGGCGTACCGGTTGTCCGAGAGGGCATCGCCGGGCAGCTAAGCAATTGTGGATAACCGCTGAAAGCATCTAAGCGGGAAGCCACTCCCAAGAAGAGTGTTCCATCAGCACACCTTTTCCTCCGCAAGGGGGAGGAGGAAGCTGACGAGAGCGGCGATAGAAGATCGCGTTGAAGGGATGGGGGTGTACGCTAGAAGCCTTCGGGCGACTAGTTCAGCCCGTCCATCACCTATAGCTCAAGGTGTGAGTGAAATGCCCCGGCGGAGGCGCAATGAATCCTATGTATGGCGAAGCCCACATTTTTGCCAGCTCAGCGGAGCTCGCGCACCGCAAAAAATTGCTCGCTTTTCGCTGCATCTCCGATTCGGACAAAAGACTATAGGAAACATCCTACCGATTTTGTTCCATGCGGCCGATGGCAGTGTTAGCAATACTCGTTGTTGCCGCGGTGGCTGGAATCGCAGGCCTCTTCGCGGTGACTCTTTCTGGGTCAAGTAGCGTAAGCAGCGGGTCGACATTGTCTTCTACTTCCAGTTCGACCCCAAGCAGCACCGTCTACCCGCTCGCAACCCGCACCATCGAAGCAGAGACGACTTACCACACAACGACATTCTCGAACAGCAGTAGTTCAGTGGTCACAATCACCAACGGCTCGCAGTCTGGCGGACCCAATCCTTACGCGCCTTGCGTGATTGCCGGCCAGCCGGGAGGCTTCCATTTCCGGGTACTTTCGGACTCGTCCTCGGCTCCGGTCGTTGGAGCAAATATCACCGCGTTTCATATCCAGGCGAACGACAGCTGCAACGGGGTCTTCCATCCCGGGGATTTCACCGTCGCGCATTTCCAGACTGATGGCTCTCTCTGGTACTGGCTGGACGATTCGAATGCGGGCATCTACAACTTCACGTTGACCTATCTCGGTCATTCGGTCAGCATCGTATCGCCGCAGATGAAGCCGATAACGGGATCCTGTGTGACGCTGTACCTTCCCTCTGGCAGGACGGATTCGACCTATGTCGATGGCGGAAGCTCATGCGGTTAATCTCAAGCTCCGGCGGAGGCGCAATGAACCCGGAGGGGCGCTAGCAAAATCAAGTGGTGAGTTGTTTCCCAGTCTTTGGCTGCGGCGTTACGATAGGACTACCACTAACCGCGTAAACGGGCTCTCCAAATTGGTCGAACCTCGCCCTGACACGATAAAAGGCACTTACAACGTATTTCACTTTTAGAATCTGGTCTGTGATTTTTATTCTGTAGATGTTCCACTCCTCAATTGTCTCCGTTGGTTTCACTTCGTACTTTTCTGCTCCGACCTCTCCAGGAAGGAAAGGTTTGGGTTGACCTCTGTCTGAAGGAGGCGCTTCTACTTGACAGATTTGCTGGAAAGACATTTCATAAGGTCCCACAGTCGCTCCTTTCTGGGTCGTAACCCGGGTAAGGATTACTCTGAATCTAACGACGGTTCCATCGGAAAAAGAATAGGTGTTCCACTTCTCCTCAATGGGTTCGAAGGGCACCAGAGAATAGGTCAGGGATATAGGTGCCCCACTGGAATTACTCAAAGTAGCTGATCACGCCCTTGACGGCAATTCTCAATCTCCGTCATCTCTATGAATCGCCAGTTCGCTAATGTTCTGCTCGGCTATGACCCGACACTCAATCTCTTGGAAGGCATAGACATACACAAGGTAACGGTCACCCTGCAACTTGTTCTTAACGGAGTCCGAAATAATTACAACGCCAAGGGGAGCCGAAAGCGCTATCTTGTCGCGATAGATGTAATTCACCGACATAACCGCGAATGCATCTTTCATTCTGGAATCGAGATTTTCGACGGTAGTGTCTTGGTCAAGAGCCTTGACGACGAGAATCTTTGTCCCTCGCTTCTCGACCCAAAAATCGGGGTTCCAGGTTAGCTTGGCGTCGTTCACCAATCCCTCCTTGACCTTGTAGACTGAGCACGGCCTGGGAAACACCGCTCTCAAGGATGTAAGTATCCTTCTCTGATAATCTGACATCGGCGGATCGGCCGGTGGCGCGTTCCAGGCCCGGTCTTCGGAGTTCTCTTCCAACGGTTTCATGACCTCGAATCATGCTTTCCTATTTAACGCCCACAAGTCACCCTGTTTTCTGAATAACGGCAATGAGGGTCACGATTGTCTTGGTTGTGGGATCAAGATAAGAGAGAATGGCGTAGCCCGTCCGAGCAGACGAGTTCTCCTTGAAGTCAGTTTGCACCTTTCCTGCTAAATCGTTTATCTCGTGACTCAAAGTCGTTTGGAGGTTCGCGGGCGAAAGCGCACTAGGAGCGCCTAACATTCTTGCTTGGATTGTGACAGTGCCGTCTCCTGAGGCGAGGTCGGCCCCTCCCTGGGAAGGCTCGTTCAACTGAACATTCTCAACTCCAAACTCCTGCTGAGATACTGTGTATGCGATTTCTGCGCCTACTCTCGCAAGGTCGTATTTGTCGCCGCTGTTGACCATCTCCTTTTCCAAGCCTCTTGAGGGAAGGACATTGCTTAGAGTGAAGGTCTGTGACGCTCCTGAAACCGGAAACCCAAAGTCGCCTTGTTGCATCGCAGGGAGCTGCCACAGGATTGATGGTTGCTTTAGGTAGACCGTTGCCACCGCGACCGAATCCCCGCCACTGTCATAGACGAACTTGAGCTTGACTCCGTCTGAGGAAACGAGCGTCACCGGATTAAAGTTCGAACCTGACTCAAAACTCAGAACAGGTTGATTGTTGCCGTTGAACGTGATTTTGAGAGTCTCTGACGGGTTCACGGCATCTGGCACCTTGAATTCGAGAAAGGTGTCGCCTCCGACGTTGGCAAGCTCACCTGGTGTCCCGCCCACTTGGAAACTTGAGACGCCTTCCAGGGTTTGTTGCTCGACATTCATGTCAATCTGGCTTCCAACGATTTTGAAACTCGTCACCTCGGAGAAATCTGCGACCCAACTGGCACCGGCCGTGTTGAGGTAAGCGATTGGGGGAATGCTATTGATGAAATCATCCGTCGTAAGAATATCGAACGATATCGTGATTTTGTCTCCCGGTCTAGCGACATCACCAGGCACTGTGGGATACCAATTCGTACTGGTTTCACTGTAGGGTGCCCCGACAGGAATACTCTTCACTGGATAGTAATGATAGACTGTTGTCCCGGCTTCCTGGTAGTGAATCTGTACGAATTCAGGGCCTCTCGCGTCGAATCCTGGAATGGCTTGTTGCAAGAAGTAGCCGTTGAGCGAAACGCTTCTGCCACTGGCATCCTCATAACGTACCAGTGTGCGGTCTGACTGAACTGTGGCGCCTATGCTACCGCCTTGTTGGAGGCTCAGTATGTCTGCCGCGTCGCCTGTGTCTTCTTCGCCGGCTGATGTGCCCGCGGCTTGAGCAATTTGATGGAGATCCCCCTGAATCTGCCCCTCTGAGACGCCCTTCTTCTCGAGGACATCCACCATCGAGTCAATCCTGTCAGCCGTGAACCCGGTTACGAACCCTGAGTCCGACGGGAACCTCCCCGCGAGCGTCTGCAGTATCCCGAAGGCCGTTGACGATGCCGCCGCTGAGACCTTCGAGGCGATATCGCCCAGGTAGGGCTTGACCGCGGGCCACGCGTCTCTCAGGCCCACCCCTGAGAGAGCAGTCTGGAACTGGTCGGCGAACCTGTCCTTCCCGCCCACCAGAATCATCACGCTCGTGATTGCGAGCGCCCTCCCCAGGTACTGCGCCCTCTCGCTCTGAGGGACGCTGGGGTCGAACGAGGACTCGTAGAGTTGCGCGAGCTGCCCGGGGAGCGTCTGGCACACCGCCAAGAACGGGTCGTTCGTCTGGAACAGGGTCTTGAGGCCCGTGAGGCCGTTGAAGGAGATGAAGTCGAGGGAGGCGAGCGTCACCCCTGCGGCGCTCGCCGCAAAGTCGTTGATCCCGCTTTCCACGGCCGTGGCGCTCTCGTTGTTGCTGCCGTTGCTCGTCGGGTCGATTACGGAGACCTGGCCCTGTGCATCGGCGATGAAGCCCGTGGCCAGCCAGCTCGAGGAGCTGGGGATGTACTGGAGGACCCACGACCTCCATTCCTCGCTGCTGTTGTAGAACCCTAGGACGGTCTGCGGGACGACCTCCTTGTAGGTCTGGAACTCCGAGGAGCTGACCTGGCCCCAGAACGCGGGGTCGGTGAGGTCGGACGATGCGGTCGAATTCCTCTGAGTGAATGAAAGGTTGTCCAGCGGAGTGAGGATGAGGTCGGCGGAGACGATTGGGAGCGGCGAGATGGCCTTTGGCGCGAGCGTAGCGCCGGACGAGGTCGAAGAGTTGGTCGAACCGAAGACTTCGCCGGAGGTGCCAAGGCTGGTGGTGGTCGACGAGCAGCTCTGATGGGTCACCGCGAGGTAGGTTGCGAACGATGTCGCGAGTGACAGGAGTATGATTACAAGAATCAGTCCGCCGGTAAATTTCCTGCCTAATCCCATGGCTTGTAACCTTGACCAAGGTAATACGCGACAACATCAGAACGAGACGGCGCGGCTTCTCGCTTCTCCTCAGAGCTCACATTGTGAGAGGCTGGAGCGAGATTAAATGCAATTGCTCATCTCAGATGAGCATCTAAGATGAGCAATGTTTAGATGCCCACCCGCGGAGGCCTCTCGATTCTTCCGCTCAGGTAGACTCATCCGCTACCCATAGCCCAACGTGCGAATGAAATGCCCCGGCGGAGGCGCAATGACCCCTATGCACGGCGAATGCCCACAAGCTTTCGAAAGCCAATGGAAGCATCTCTCTGGTACGGATGTAACCGCCCGCTTCCTCACTTTTGAGCACCAAAAACGCTCTGAGGTCACAAATTCAATGTCTCAGCTCCTACTTACAGCTAGCGAACTTTCATCGACCCTCAAACCTTTGGGTTTGCCTCGCTCAAGCCTTTGTCTGTCTCCTCAAACACCCACCTCTGGGATGCCCTAAACCTACGGTTTAGGTATACTTCAGTCCCCTGGACGCCCTCCAACGAATTCAGAGCTTGCTGGACGGAGTCGATCTCAAAAATGCTGCTCCCCAGAAAGTCGGCTCTTATGATGGCTTGGTCTCTCTGTATATACCGCACAAACATGAGTCCGCTCGTGAGCACATTGTCGATCTTTGCGAAAGAATCTCGTCGGGCTCCTCTTCTAACCTTCAGGTTCACCAGGCCCTCGACCACGCCCAATCTCGCTGGGTTGATGAGGATGCTAAAGGCCAATGCTCTCTCGCTCCTTAGAACTTCTAGCCTGTTCCTCACTGTCCTTGGGTTGATTCGGGCGTATTGAGCAATTTCGCCAACGCCGGCACGTGGTTTGTAGACCAATTGTTTGATTATCAGAAGATCATTGGTAGAGAGCTTATCGAAGGAAAAATGACGGCCACACCATGAGGCCTCCATAACCCACATCAGTTTGATATCGTCCGGGAATTCTACGGCTCTTTGCCCGTTCTCCTTTTTGGTCAATACTTCAACCCAGGATACGCCTCCGACCTTCTGAATCTGGTAAGCAGTTTTTCCGAGCTGATTAAAATAATCTGTGGTCTCCTCGTCGATGTCGGTCGTCCGATGGCAGAAAGTGTACACCTTGGAGTATCCAAAAATCCCGGGATTTACGAAGGTACAGAATTCCACGATTCCGCCGCGAGCAACGAGATTCCTGATCCTTGACTTCACGGCGCTTACGCTCAGGTCGACCTCCCGACTGATGGTCCTTAACGAGATCCTGGAGTCATTATACAGTAGTAAAACGATCTGAATATCCTTCTTGTCAAGACCTTCTATTTGCTCGCTCATGCTGCGGCGATGCTACTTGCGACGCAAACGAAACTAAAAAGCTTGTTTTTCCGTTTTGTGCGGTCCCGCGACCCCCCCCTTTAAGAAGCGAGAATCGTCACAATTCGGCGTGCCAGTATCGATTCCGACAATCTCCTGCAGTCTCCTTTTCCTATTCTCCGCGATATTCGTCCCTAGCGCGATTGCCTCACCGAATGGAGTTCAACTTGCGGCTACGCCACTGTCGCAGCTCCAGGCAAACTGGACGGCTGGTAACGGTAACGCGTACAATTGGAACTTCAACCCGCAGACGGTGATCAACAGCTCGAACGCCCAGTACCTGGGCTTGAACTGGCTGTTCCCACTGCCCACCCACCCGACCGCTCTGTTGTCGGTGGGCGGGGGCTTGGGAGACGACACGTCCCCTCTCATAATCAACGGGACGGTCTACACGATCACCCAGTACGGCCAGGTCTTCGCGCTCAACGCAGCCAACGGGAACGTGCTCTGGACTGACGTCCTCCCCATCTTCCCAAACAGCACCGCGGGCAAGGGGATTACAAAAATCTCTCTGCATCTTCACGATGGTAATGAGGCGTTCACGACGAAGCTGTTTGGCAATACGCCGACCTACTGGATATCGGCACCAGACCAGCACATCTATGCCATCAACGCGCTCAATGGCAAATATGAGCTGAACT
>JAPCJN010000012.1:26143-32066 GCA_027886925.1 Nitrososphaerota archaeon | reverse complement strand
CCCTCACGGGCACAGCGAATCGAAGAGGTTCGGCCAGTCGCTCCCTGGAGGTTTCAACCTAGTCGTAGGCTACAGTCCCGTCCCCCGCTGCGTAGAGACGGCGACAGGCATCATGAACGGCTACTCGCAAGCGAATCCTGGCAGCATAACAGACGTTGGAATAGACGATTCCTTGGCCGTGACCCACTTTTTCGCCAAGGACAAAAATGCGATGGAACTATACAGGGGAAAGGTGGGAGGAATGCCGTTCCTGAGAGAATGGCTGGACGGGAATCTTCCTGTCGGGATGATGAGATCCCCTTCGGAGGTAAAGGAGTTCGTCGTAAGCAGCGTAAGCAAGGACTTGAGGGCCCGTCAAGCCCCTCTCCTGCGGTTATGGGTGGGGCACGATTACGGGCTGATACTCCTGATAGAGACCATCTTTGGCGGACGATTCAAGGAGAGCAAGTGGATACCATATTTGGACGGCATAGTGTTTTGCTTGAGCAAAGAGGGATCGCTCACCGCAACCTGGGACGGAGAAATCGCAAAGCTAGACGCTTGAATGCGACTCGGATTTTTTTGCTTTGCAAAGGTCTCATTCTGCTCTTGGCATATGGGTCGCTCCGAGCCTACCACCTTCCTCATAGCGCCGGCTTACATAGCATAGTGAAAAGATGGGCATTTAGCAAACAATCGATTTAACCAAGTCGACTGCCCTTGAGAGCGATGACCGGGCCAAACATCCTCGTTGTTCAAAACGCCGAATGGGAAGGTCCCGCATTGATACGCTCGCATTCCCGCGCGGCAGGAACGAGGCTCAGCGTGGTCAGGATGTTTGCTTCCCACGGTCCGTCTACGAACATTCCGCTCCAGAAGCTCGAGAATGGGTCTTACGCTGCCGTCGTAAGCCTCGGCTCGCCCTCGACCGCCTACCGTCCGGACACGAATCCCCGTCATGACGACCTCGTGGAGCTCTTCAAGTTGATTCGCAAGAAGAAGATCCCGTCCTTCAACGTCTGCTACTCGATGCAGCTCTTCTCCCTGGTCCACGGCGGGAAGGTCGCCGAGAACCCCGCAGGGAAGGAGGTAGGCTTCTTCGAGGTGTATCCCTCAGATGCCGGCGCGGTAGACCCGGTCTTCGGCAGCATCGGAAGGCACGTGACCCTCCAATGGCATGGCGACATCGTAGAGGCGCTCCCGCCGGGCGCCGTGCACCTTGCCTCTTCGAAAAAGACGAAGAACCAGGCCGCGGTCGTAGACGGTATACACTATCTGGTGCAGGGCGACGGACAGGCTGCGACGCCCTCTATGGTCAGAAGCTGGATGCGGCACGACGCCAAGTGGGCGACCGAGGGGACAGGCCTCAATAAGGAAGACCTTCTGCGCGAGGCGGTCAAGAACGAGGCCTTCCTCCGGAACACCTTTCTGAGGACGTTCGGCAACTTCGTCGCGCTGGTCGTGCAGTGGCGGGACTAACTTCCTGCCGTGCCCTTTGGTCTCATGCCTCTCCCGTCCGTGTCCTATGCCCATGAAGGAAAGTCCTTCCTTTCATAACTAATCTGTAATGAATCTTGAAAAACCGCTTAATTCGATGAGTCGACAAAGACCGCGTGCATACGATATCGACAGGGCTGTCTGACCTCGTCAGAGGTTTGCTTCCGGCTGCGCCAGGATCCCGTGCGGATTCCGGGCTCTCAATCCAAGGGGGGGCCAGAGCCTGAAGGCCAAGGTCTTCGCCGGACTGAGCCTAGCCATGTTCCTCCTCGCAGGCTTTTCGATAGCGGGGATGGCCCACGCGGCGCCCACGACCGCGGTCTACACGGAAGACAACGCCACGCCGATAAACCACGTCCTGCAATACCAGAGCGGATCGAACGGTGCCCTTTCTCTCGCGAACACGGTCTCGGCGCAAGGCGCTGGAACGGGAGCCGCTTTGGCAAGTCAGAGCGCCGTGGTCCTGACTCAGGACGGACACTGGCTTGTTGTGGTTGACGCTGGCAGCAACCAAATAACGGTCTTCAAGGTCAGCGATGACCGAAGCCTGGTGGTCGCGGACGTGGTGAGTTCGCAAGGGGCCTCGCCCATCAGCCTTACGGTGAACGAAAATCTGGTGTATGTGCTGAACAGCGGAACACCAAACATCGCGGGCTTCTCGATGGACCATAACGGCCAGCTCACCTTCATTCCTGGGTCCATTCAGCCGCTGAGCGGCGCGTCCGGCTCCTCTCCTGAACAGATAGGATTCAGCAACAACGGGAACGTGTTGGTCGTCACGGAGAAGGCGGCCGGAGTGATTGACACGTATTCGGTCGGCGACGACGGACTCGAGAGCGCGCCGAACGTGACGCCCTCCAACGGTGCAGGACCATACGGCTTCGGCTTTACGTCCCAGGGATTCCTCGTGCTGAGCGAAGCGGCGGGGAACAGCCTCTCTTCCTACGCTGTCTCGAATGACGGCACCATGAGGACCATAAGCGGCGCCTTACCTGATTTCGGAAACGCGCCTTGCTGGGTCGCAGTCTCCCACGATGGAAGGTTCGCCTACACAAGCAACGCCCATGGCGGAACGATCTCCGCCTACTCTGTCTCAGGACAGGGTACTCTCAGCCTGGTCAGCTCCATAGCTGCCAAAACATCGGCCCCTACCCTCGACCTGGCCCTCAATGGAAACGGCCACTACCTGTATGCCCTGAACGGCGGGCATATCACGAGCTTCCAAACCTATCCAGACGGAGGCATCTCTCAGGCATCGACAATCGCCGGAGTCCCAGCGTCTGCGGCTGGCCTCGCGGCCGCCTAGGCCCGACTTTGGTTCGCCTCACGCCTGCCTCTCCCCGGCCTCGGGGAGACGGCTTGCGTGGTGGTGCACTATTTTCCAATCGTCGCCGAACTTTCCAATGACCATAGTCACTCGCGACCGCCCGACTACACTGGAACCTTCGAACGAGTAGTCGTTGACGAATACCCCCTTGTAGCCCAAGTAGAATGTGGCTATCGCGATGAACCCTATGACGTCTATCCTCAGGTCGTCGATCTTATACTCATAGTCCGAGATGTTGGCGAACCTCGCCTGCTCGTACATGAACGCGTCGTCGGAGTCCTGCCGGGTGTAGGGTGGGGACTCGTCGAACTTGGTGAAATATTGAGGCGTCGCGAAGAACTTCGAGAGGGTTGTAATTTCCTTGCTCTTCCCCACCTCGAAATAGGAGTTGATGAAAGCGGTGACCTCTTTCTTGGTTTTGTCGAGCTGTCGCGACTCCACAGGGGGGCACTCCGTCAAGCCAATAGATAAGATAAGGATGTTAGAGGCATGGGACCCAGCCGCGCCTCAAGCTCCCCTTAGCAGGACTTCCTTCGCCTCGTTGATATCCTTCATCTTCTCCGCGGAGCCTCCAGGTCTATCCGGGTGCCATGCCATCGCCATCTTCTTGTAGGCCGCCTTCACCTCCGTGGCTGTCGCGTCGACCCTGACGCCGAGCTCCTGAGTGGCTCTTAGAATTTCATTTACGTTGACTTTGAATGGGTTTCCGTAGTCGTATCCTTCCCGCCGCCGATTGGCGTTTGGATCTCTTTCGCGCTGCCTTCTAACGCGTTCCTCGTCGGAGCGCCATAACTCCTCATATATCCTTCTCCGCCTTTCCTCGATGCGCTTCCACTCCTCCGCCTCTGTTTCCACTTTCGTCTGAGTTCGCATCGGGGTTATGGGCCTTGTGCAGATGTATTTAAGCCCCTAAGTATGCGGCGCCGCCATCACTCCGTCTGATTTACTCTGCACGAGAGAAACGGAATGCGGAGAGGAACTCACGAATTACCTCGCCATTCGCAGACGACGCTTATTTCCGGTTCATTTTACCGCCATGGAGTTATAAGAGCGATTGGCAATCTGGTCGGCGCAGTGGCCAGGTGTCAGAGGTCTTGAGAACCTGACAGTCGGAACGAAGATTAACGTCGGCGATGTCATCTCAAAGGCCACCAACCTACTCAAGGCGAATCCCTCGATTATTCTGATTTCAGTTATTCCAGCGGTCCCGTCGCTCCTTGGCGACGTCCTATCGAGCTCATCCGTCTTCAATCCTCTTTCCATCCTTACCGGCATCATATCTGCGGTGCTCTCCATCATCGCAGGCGGCGCCTACGCTCCCGTCGTCAAGGAGGCCATAGGAGGCCAGCGCCTGACCATCAGCGAAGCGCTCGGACACGCCTACCGTCGGTTTTGGAGCCTCCTAGGGGCAGGAATCCTCATCGTTCTCATAGTCATCCTCGGTTCCATCGCCTTGATAGTGCCAGGGATCATATTTGCGACGTGGTACGCATACGCAACCCCCGCCATAATGTTGGAAAACAAAGGAGCGACGGAGGGGATGTCAGCGAGCAAGGCGTTCGGGCGCGACAAGAAGTGGAGCACCTTCAGCATATTCCTGATCTTCTTCCTCGCATACATCATCGTGAGCATCATCGGCTCGGTATTGTCACTCGGGGGAGGCGGACGGGTGATTCAGACGCTCCTGACGATACCACTGAGTGCTTGGACGTCCGTGGTCATCGCTTACACATATGTCACCCACGGCCCCTCGGCGACTCCCACTGAAGCGCCAACAGCAGCTTGGCAACAACCATCTGGCGGGTCTGGGATGTCCACCGGAATCTCTACCGGAGTTCCTCTGATGGAAGGACCGAGTCACTTCTGCGCGTTTTGCGGCTCGCCCCTAAAGAAAGACGCGAAGTTCTGTGCCAATTGCGGCAAGCCGGTGTAGTCGATGGACGAACAGTCCGCGCTCTTTTGCATCAATACATCTTTCAATTAGCGATTGAAGCACGGCTCGTTGAACGACGCGACTTCGTTACTTACCCGAAGATTCGTCATAAGGTAAGACGTGTTCCATACACCACGTGAGCTGAGCAATTCGTGGGTAACGACGACTACGACGACGTCGACCAACCCAGGGCTCTCCGCGCGCCAGGCGATCGGGTGCGAGATTGACAGTAGATGAAGCGGCGTGGG
The DNA here is from genome assembly GCA_027886925.1 of Nitrososphaerota archaeon. The sequence continues at coordinate 27,082 of JAPCJN010000012.1, read as the reverse complement.
ACCGATTCGAACGGTCGACCAACAGGTTAACAGCCTGCTGCTCTACCATGCTGCCCAGTTGTCCTACAACTTCTGAGCTACCACGCCATACTTCGAGCCGGCCTTCTAAGGGCTGCGTATATGAAACTAACTACGCTCGCTAACGATACTCGGGGCTCTAGGTAGAGCAACCCGACAAACAGAGTGGCACAAAAAGCAGGATGACGACCCGAGTTCTCGGGAGGATCTGCGCCCGTAGTCCGGGCACCGGCATCCAACCGCATCTCATCGCCGCAAAGGCATAATTCTCCTAGTAAGGATAATTCTAACACTAAGCGTATATAAGACTAATTGGTCAATCTTCGACAGTGAACTAATTTGGACAGAATGAAAGTGAAGAACTCATACATTCCGTGGTCGTTCTTGGACATCGTGGCCCAGGAAGAGAAGCTCTTCCAGAAGCGCGACCTGGAAGTAGATTTTTTTGCCGTGGGCCGCTCTGAGGCGGAGCCCGCGGACAAGGTCGCCTGGTATGGGGATTTGGTGAAGGGAGGGAACCTCGATGCCTATTCCGTTTGCGCCTGGGGGGCAATCGACAGACTCGCCGAAAAGGAGAGGGAGAAGATTGTCGCTGCGACTACCTCTTCAGGCTATGCGTTCTCCATCCTGGTCGCACCTGGTCTTGGCATCAAGACTGCGGCTGACCTGGCGGAGATACCGATTGCGGTAAACATGAAGACGGGTTCCCACTACTGCATCCTGAGCGATCTCGAGAGGACCCTTCCTTACAGCAAGATCAAGGTCGTGCATGGAGCCGAGCCCCACAACAGGCTGAAGGGTCTCCTCGAAGGCAAGTTCCAGGCCGTCGCCCTCATCAGCCCGTACACGGAAATAGCCGTTCAACTCGGCTTCGTGAAAGTCGCAGAGACCTCCGACGTGGATGGATTCCTGCTGTGCGTT
>JAPCJN010000012.1:3203-26133 GCA_027886925.1 Nitrososphaerota archaeon | reverse complement strand
AAAGTCGCAGAGACGAAAACCGTTGATGTCCTAGCGTACGTGGCAAGGGACGACATCCCCATAGGGGTATTGACTAGGTATCTGGCGTCTCTCGACGAGGCCGCAAAGATGATGAAAGCGGACCCCGAAAGGTTCAGAGAACTCTACGTTAGAACGCTGAGGGAGACCTTCCTTGGCTTTCCAGATGAGTGGAGGACAAGGGTCAACAAGCTGATTGACAAGCTCGCCCCAACCATCCCCATAACGACGTGGGGAGAACTCACCGAGTACCCCAGAGAGTCGTTTAACTCGCTCAGCACCTGGATGAGCAAGCACAATCTCTTGGATGCCAACGTTCAGTACGAGAATATGGTGATGAGCCAGCCCCTCGAAAAGGTCCAGGGCAGTTAGCGGAGGGAATCCTCGATGTCGCAGGCACTGACCACGATTTCTCACGGCTACTATCAGCCTTACTTCTACTGGATGTTCCCCATCCTGGTAGCCAAGGAGGAGGGCATGTTCGAATCGGAAGGCGTGAAGCTCGAAGTCCATGACATCGTCCCGCAAGGCCAGCCTGAAAACAAGGCGGGCTGGTACAAGGAGGCACTGGAAGACAGGTCACGCGACTTTTACTTCTGCTGCGCCTGGCAGGGCGTCTACAGCACCTGCGAGAACGGGAAGGGGAAGATAGGGGCGGCCATCAAGTCCACCTTGATCAAGACATTCGGGATCTACACCAGAGGTGATTCATCAGTCAACAGCATCCTTGACCTCACCGATAGGGCAATCCCGATCGCGGTTAACAAGAACGCGGACGCCCACTACGTTACGCTGGAGAACCTCGCGGAGTTCGTCTCGCCTGCGCAGATAAAGCTGGCCTATCTGGGAGGGATCGACAGGTGCTTCGAGGCGCTCACCTCTGGAGAGGTTGAGGCGGCGACGCTGGCCGGGCCCTACGCGGAGATGGCAGAGGCAATAGGATACCGGAGAATAATGCCGCTCTCTCGCACCGAACCGACGCTCGTCGTCTTCAACGACGGCCTCGACACGTCTGCAGCGAACTCGTTCCTGGCCGCGGTAAACAAGGCGATAGAGCGGATCGACTCGGACAGGCCCAAGTATCACCGTAGATACATCAGGGAATTCGAAGAAGTCATCACCAAGTACATGCCTGAGTTCAAAGACCGACTGCCGGCGATAAGGGCCCGGCTGACGCTTCCGGTGTGGGCCGAGTCGAAGATCCTGAGCGAGGAGGATTTCAACGGGATCCAGTCGTTCCTTCTCGAGCACGGCCTGTCCTCGGTGGGCAAGGGCTATGAGGGCACCGTCAAGACGAACCTGGCCATAGCCAGATAGGGGACGAAGCGAATGGTAACGAGATTAGAAAGAACGGTCGAGATCCCGCGCCAATGGTATAACATCGCCCCGGACTTGCCAAGCAAGATCCCGCCGGTGATAGACCAGAACACCCATCAGATAGCCGACAAGAAAATCCTCCACAGGCTATTCGTCGGAGAGGTGGCGAGGCACGAATACTCCAACGAGCGCTTCATCACGATACCTGAGGAACTCCGAGACGTGTATTCGATCTGGCGTCCGACGCCCCTGGTAAGGGCCAAGAGGCTTGAGAAGGCGCTGGGCACTCCGGCGAGGATCTACTACAAGAACGAGTCCGTGAGCCCACCCGGATCGCACAAGGCGAACGCCGCCGTGGCTCAGGCCTACTACGCGGCCAAGGAGGGGACCGACAGGCTGATCACCAGCACGACCGCTGGCCAGTGGGGGACGGCCCTTGCCTTTGGCTGCACCATCTTCGACGTGAAGTGCACAATCTACATGGCGAGGTCCAACTTCGAATCGAAACCCTACCGGAAAGACCTTGCAGAGGCATGGGGTGCAGAAATCATCGCGAGCCCGAGCAACAGGACGTCGGTGGGGCGCAAGATCCTCGCCGATGACCCGAACTCGCCCGGGACGATGAGCATCGCAAAGAGCGAAGCCTTGGAGGACACCGAGCACGACCCGACCGCAAAAGACGCCGTGGGGAGCATAATGAATTTCGTCCTCGCGACCCAGACCGTCATAGGCCAGGAGGCCCAGGCCCAGATGGAGTTCTTTGACGACTATCCTGACATGGTCATCGGATGCGTCGGCGGTGGCAGCAACTTCTCGGGGATATTCTGGCCTTACTATTACAGGATGGTCAGCAAGACCAGCCCCAAGCAGGTAGACTTCCTCGCAGTGGAGTCGAGCGCCGTCCCGAAGCTAACAAAGGGCCAATACATCTACGACCATTCGGACGTGATGAGGATGAGCCCTCTCTTCAAGATGTACACCGCGGGGCATACCTTCGTGCCTCCAGAGATACACACAGGAGGGCTCCGAGTCCACGGCACGGCGCCGTCGCTTAGCCTCCTCGTCAACACAGGAGCAGTGAGGGCGGTCGCATACAACCAGCCCGAGATCTTTGAGGCGGGCGCATACTTCGCGAGGCACGAGGGGATACTGCCGGCGCCTGAGTCGGCCCACGCAATCAAAGCGGTCATAGACGAAGCGAAGTTGTGCAAGGAGCAGAACAAGGAAAAGGTGATCCTGTTCAGCCTCTGCGGCCATGGCATCCTGGACATCGAGGGATATCGCGAGTACTTCTCTGGACACATGAAGGAGAACGACGCGGACCCCGCCGAGCTAAAGAGGTCGCTCGACAGCGTCAAGAGCCTGTATCCGTGGCTACAGAGCAGCGATTAGGTAGCATCAGCGGCCGTTGAGAGACCATTGGCCAAGAGAAAGCAGCTCTCATACGAGGAGTACCTCTCCCTCGACGAGCTCCTCGACCTCCAAAGGCTGGTGTCGAAGCCCAGGCAGCGCGACGAGGTCCTGTTCTTGATAGCCCATCAGGCCTACGAGCTCTGGTTCAAGCTCATGCTCAACGAGCTCGAGACGGCGATCTCGGAGATGCTCGCGGACAACCTCTCCGAGGCCACCCGGCTCGTGAGGAGGGTCGTCCCCGTGCAGAGAGTCCTGATCGAGCAGCTCGAGGTCCTCGAGACGATAAGGCCGGGGGACTTTCTAAAGTTCAGGAGCATATTGCAACCAGCGAGCGGGTTCCAGTCTCTCCAGTTCAGGGAGCTCGAGTTCATATCGGGGAGGAAGGACGAAAGGTACCTGGCGCTACACAAGGAGAACGAGAAGGACTACGAGCAGCTCTTGAAGAGGTGGGAGGCGCCGTCCCTCTGGGACGGGTTCAGGACGGTCCTGGAGGAGAGGGGCTTCGACCTGCGGCGGACCGACGACGACGGAGAGACCGCCTACGAGAGGGAGGTCGCGGCCGCAACGAAGATATTCACCGAGGGAAAGTACCTGCACGTGGCCGAGCTCGCGGAGATCCTGATGGAATATGACAAGTACTTCTGGCTCTGGCGGCAGCACCACATCGCGATGGTCGAGCGGGTGATAGGGGGGAGGGAGGGAACGGGCTCGAAGATAGTGAAGAAGACGGTCGGCCAGGACTCCTTCCACGCTTCTGGGGTCGATTACCTCCAGACTACGCTTGGGAAGAAGTTCTTCCCGGCTCTATGGGCAGCGCGCACAAGAATCGGTGAAAGCTGAACCTCAACGTGACGACCAAGCGAGTGTCGCGAGACGTCTACGCACGGACCGGGCGGAGCGACTCCATTTATGACGGCTGGGGCGCGAACCAAGGGTTCGTCACCACTGACGAGGGAGTGATCGTCGTGGACACGGGGTTCACGGGAAAATCCGCGGAGGGGCTGCTGGGAGACGTCGTCTAGTCCAGCCGAGATCCGGTCAGGTTCGTGGTCAACACCCACGACCACTCGGACCACGTCTTCGGAAACTCGGTTTTCGACAGTCCCTCTCCGCTGATCATCGGCCATTCGAACTGCAAGTCCCGACTCTTCGAGATGGGCGAGGAGAGGATGACCGGCTATCGAAGCCACGACTCGAGGCTCGAGTCGGCCATGCGGGGGCTCGTCATCTCTCCTCCTAACGTCACCTATGACAAGGAAATGGGATTCAACCTGGGAAGGACGCCGGTCAGGCTCCTCCACCCTCAGGACGGCGCGCACACGAGCGGCGACACGATGGTCCTCCTCCCAGACGAGGGAGTCTTGTTCGCGGGAGACGTCGTCTGGGCGAAATACCATCCCAACCTGGAGGACGCGAACTTCGATGGCTGGATAGAGGCGCTCGAGCGTATCTCGAAGATGGACGTCGACGTCATCGTCCCCGGGCACGGGCCGGTCACTGACAAGAGTGCGATAGCTCCCCTGGCAGACTACCTCCGCGATTTCGACGCCAAGCTCAGGGGGTTGGTCCTCGAAGGGACCAAAAAGAAGGCGATTGCTGGGCAGCTCCTGATGCCGGGCACCACGGGGTGGAAGCTGAAGACGATAGTGGCGAGGAACGTCGAGATGCTTTACGACAGATACCTCGACCGCAAGTCTCCCCGGTAGAAGCTCAAGGCAGTCCCAGCTTCGAGAACGTCTCCAAAGTCCCCGGGAGCGTCGCGAGGTCTGTCTCGTCCGGATGGAAAGCGCTCTTGGGCGTGAACTCCGCCTCGAACGGATACACCGTCTTCACGCCGGGTCTCGACGGGTGTATCCCGGTTATGGTCCCGATGATCTTCTGCGCCTCCTCGCTGAGCAGAAAGTCGAGGAAGTTCCGAGCCGACTTGTTGTCCTTTGCCGTCCGCAGGAGGCCGACCGTGGTGAAAGTGAGCATCCTCGGGATGGACTCGGTCTCGAACGAAGTTATCGGCGAACCCGCTGTCTTCTCGCGGAAATACGCCAGGGAGTAGACCGTCAGAGAGAGGTTGTGGTTCCCGTCTATCAGCCCCTGGAGGAGATGGTCTATGCAATCGAAAGTCTTCGGCTTGTTCGGACCCGCGAGGCTGTCGAGGAACTCCAGCCATTTCTTCTGCGAGACGTTCCTCTTGAGGAAGTTCATGTAATGGGCGCCTATGTTTCCGAACTTGCTCGAGGTCAGCGACTGCATGCCGAGCAGTCCCTTCCATTTTGGCGACGCGATGTCCTCCAGGCTCGAGGGGAGCTGCTTCCCTGTCAGGCGCCTGGTGTCATAGGCCATGGTCATGAACGTGATTCCGGCTGCGAACCACTTCAACTCCTTGTCGTAGAACTTTTTCGGAAAGGCCCCGATGTCTCTTGGCTCGTGCGAGGTGAAGAGGCCCTCCTCGTTCATCTTCAAGGCGACGTAGTGGGGCACCATGACAAGGTCCGCCGTCCTCATGCCGTGCTTCATCTCCAGGCGGATCCGCTCCTGGACCTGGAAGGGGTGGTCGTCGAGATACACGGGAAACTCCTCGAGGGTGTGCCTCTTCCTGAATGCCCATAATAGGTCGGAGGTCCCCGACCTCAGCCCGAGCGAGGCGTAGATGATCACTCTCTCGGGCATTCCTGTGACGACTCGCCGTGAGTTATTTATTAGTTTAAGCCCGTAGACTCCGGCTGAACGAGCGTGAAACGGGTCGGTTCGCCGACCACGTTCGACTCAGACCCTGAGATCGGTTCAAGCGTCTTTGTCCAAGCCCTTCCTCGCGCCGCCAGAGTCCTCGAAGAACGCCTTGAGCCTGTGCATGGCCTCGGCTAGGGTCTCTTCAGAGCTGGCGAAGGAGATCCTCAGATGCCCCTCGCCTGAGGGGCCGAAGATCGCTCCTGGGAGCACGGCGACGTTGTAGCCGTTCAACAGCTTTCTCGCCACGGCGGATGACGCTAGGTGGCCCCTGTATCTCGGGAAGCTGTAGAACGCGCCCTCGGTCTCCTGGTATTCTAGCGAAGGGATTTCGTCCATCGCATCCTCGAGCAACTCCTTCCTCTTCCTCAGCTCCTCTCTGAACTTCAGCACGAAGCGGTCGCCCTCCAGGAGCGCATAGGCGGATGCCGCCATGATGAACGGCGGGAAACAGGTCACTGCCGTCTCTAGAAACCGGTTGATCCTCCGGACCGTCTTTTCGTCGCCGACGACGTAGCCGGCGCGCCAGCCCGTCATCGCGTAGCTCTTCGAGAGGCTGAACAGGGAGACGACCGCGTTCGGGCTCTCTTCCATCGAACCTATCGAGACGTGCTCCTTGTCGTAGACAAGGTCCTCATAGGCCTCGTCGCTGATTATCCTGATTCCCCGTTCGAGGCACATGTCGAGGAGGCTCCGGAGCTCCCGTCTCTCGAGGACCTTGCCCGTGGGGTTGGAGGGCGTGTTCAGGATTATCGCCCTGGTCTTCGAGGTCACCCTCCCCTTGATCTCCTCGAGGTTCAGGGAGTAATCATCGGCCAGGCGGTACCTGATCGGCTTCCCCCCCGAAAGGACCACGGGCTCTGTGTAATAGTAGCCGGGGTCGGGTATGAGCGCCTCGTAGTTTTCGGATGAGACCGCGAGCAAAGAGGCATAGACCGCAAGCTTGGTCGTGAGGAATATCGTGTTCTCAATGCCCGCACGAATCTTGTTCCTCCGACGCACCTTCTTCACGATAGCATCCCTGACCTCCTTCGTCCCATACGATGACGTGTAGTGGACTCCTCCGCTGTTCATGCTCTTTAGCGCCGCATTGATGATCGGTGTCGGCGTGTCGAAAGAAGGCTCGCCGATGGCGAGTGAGTAGACCTGTTCGCCCTTCGCCTGTTTCTGCAGGGCCGTGTTGAATATCTCCGACGAGGGCGAGTCGGGAATCTTGTCGAGAGACATCTGCGCGCCGGAACTTTGCTCGAGATTTAAGCATGCCATGCTGCGGTTCGCCGCGACAATTTTGGGGGGAAGCGCGAAGTCCCTCTTTCGATTTGCGTACGGCTGACGTCAACAATTAGCAGGTGAGGGTCAATTATCTTCCGAACCGCTTATATTTTGCAAGGTCGAGAGAATGCAACATTGCCAAAAGGAAACGGGACCAAGAGCCAGCCATGGGTGCTGAAGACGCCGCCTGGAACATCAGAGTTCACCGCCTATCGCGACGAGACGCTGACGCCTCCAGCACTCGTCGTCAAGGTCGGCAAGACCGAGCTCCGATACGACCTTAGATGCATCGACGACCTTCACGCGATGCTAAAGTCTAAGGGAGACTGGATGCTCCTAGGCAGCGCCGACGAGCAAAAGCCTGCAGCTGAAGGGACGGTCGAAGCGTGGGGCCGGTCCCCAAAGAACCCCGTCGGAGGATGGTATGGGTTGAAAAAGGGGTTGAGGGGCCGTTTCGCGATGTACGTGCCTCCAGTGATGGAGGAGCTGAAGCTAGCCGAAGTCGAGCACCTGCCAAAGAACAATCGCATGAGGGCAACGTAGTCGAAGAGCTACATTCAGCGAGCGGCGAGCCTAAAGTAGTTATTCCGTCGCTTTCCCTCTCGACAGCGCGGCCCCATGACGTCTCCCGAGTCTTCTACCGTGGCGGGACCGGTTGAAAGGCGGCCGCGTCCCCGGATCGAGTCGCTCGCAGACCTGATCTTCGGGCTCTCGCTCTCGATAGGGTCCATCGCACTCCTGACGACCTCTGCGAGGACCCCGTTCGACATAGACAGCCATATCCTCGCCTTCGCGTTCACGTTTCTGATCCTCATCACGGCCTGGATAATCTACACGACCGACATGTCTGTGTTGCCCGTGGAGACGAGGGCTGTGACCTTCCTCAACATCCTGCTCCTGCTGTTGGTCGCGCTGGTGCCCTACCTGCTGAACACGGTCGAGTTCATTGACCCGACGATAAGTGCCGACGCTTCGTTCGCGATAAGGGATTACTCGTCAACTCTCTTCGCGCTCGACCTTTCGGGGATATTGCTGATACTCGCCGCGTTCTCCCACGTAATCAGCATCGAGGAGAACCGGCTCGTCTCTCCTGAGGTGGTCCACCTCTTCAGGAACGGCAGGAACCGAATGCTCGTCCTTTCCGTCGTGATGGCGGCCTCGATCGCCCCCGTTTTCTGGCAGGTCAGCATCTTCGGCGTACCGGCGCGAATCTACGTCTGGTACCTGCCGCTGATCTCCTACTGGGTGGGAAGAGCGTTCCGGCCGGACAGCCGCACGTACAAGCTCTCCTGACGACGTCGCCTGGCCCGAGCACGATGAACATATGGCTGACGTCAGGTCAGAATCATGGACGTATGGATGCTTTCGTCCCAATATCCTTATATATTGTATGGGAGATACGGACGGCACCAGTCAATTGAAAAAGATAGAGGCCGCAATCAGGAAGGACAGGTTCCCGGAGGTGGACATAGCCCTGAGACGGATAGGCGTCGGTGGGATAACGATAGCCGAAGAGAGGACTCCGACGCAACTGCTGGCCGCGGACTCTCGCTACTGGGGAGTCTGGTCTTATCCGACAGACTTGATCCCCCACGTGATATTGACGGTGGTCGTCGACGACGACGGGGCCAAGCGTGTGGTGGACTCGATCGTCGAAAGCTCTTCCTCGAGGAATCTTGGAGACGGCAAGATCGTCGTCAGCCAGATAGAGGGCGTCTACGACATCGGTTCCAGAGAGACCGACCGCAGCGCCCTTACTCCGACCCTGAACGCCTGAAAAAACGCAGAAGTTTTCTAGATAGACGGCCTAGCTCTTGGGCGCGCCGCTCTCCCTGTACTTTGCCACGATCGCTACCAGGCCCGCCAGCATGAGCATCGATGAGCACAGATAGAGGACGGGCACGAGCTGAGGGACGAGGGCGGCGGCGGCCGCCTGGATGTAGGTCTCGTAGGTCATCGCTGCGCCCAGCCCGAAGACGAGTATTCCCACCATCCTTATCACGACGTTGACCCTTGAATCAGGAGCGTTTACTGTGCTTGTCATTCTTCGAACCCTTTTCGCTCGACTTCAGAGCGGGAGTAAATAAGCTATCTACCTTCCGCCGGATGAGGCCTTGCCGCGCAGCCTTAAGGTGCTCTCGGAACTGGATGCGTCCAATTCAAATACGTTTCATGATTACAATCAGGATTCACTATGACCAGTTCCCCGGCAGACCTGATGCGACGCAACCTTCTCGAGGTCTTCAACGAACCTGATCCGGCCCGTCGGGCCGCTGTCATCGCCGTGACCTATTCCGAAGACGTGGTGTGGCACGAGCCCGACCGGATCAATCGCGGGCGCAAGGAGCTCGAACGCCGCGCCGAAGAGTTGCGTGTCGAAAACCCGGACTGGGTCTTCCGACCTGTCGGCCCCGCGTCGGAGCTCGACGACATCGGTCACCTCGGCTTCCAGTACGGGCCTGCCGACCAACCGGCGGCAACCGGCATGGACATCGCTCGCACCAAAGACGGCGTCATCATCGAGCTCTACACGATCGTCACCGAGATCCACCAGCCGTCTTAGCCTGATGCTCAGGTGGCCAGTTGTGACTGATCCGTATCACGCGATGAAAGAATACTCACAGAAAGGACTGTGAATGCCTATCGACTGATTTTTCGGACTGGCTCTTAGCTGCTCTTGAGCAGCTCGAGCTTCTCAGGCAGGTATGTGTCGACTATGTAGCTCAGGCCGTATCTCGAGAAAGCCTCTTGCTCGCTCTTCTTCTTGATCTTGAGGAACGTGTCGAGCTCGTCGTGCCACATCTTGTCCTTGTAGCGCGGGTCCGCCTTTAGCTCGTAGATGCGCTTGATGTCTATCTCGGTCAGCGGGTCGGAGGGAAGCTTGTACTTCACGATGTCCGAGGCCCAGACGCCCAGCCACACCCCACTGGGCGTCGTCAGGTCCCTCAGGTGCGCCGCGCCTGCCGAGCCGCTCTTGATGACCATCGCGATGTGAGCCCCCCAGGGGTCGGCGTCGCAGAGTATGCCGATAGGGAGCTTCATCTCCTGGTGGAGCCTTCTGAGCAGGTACCTGGTCGAGCGCGGGGGCTGGCCGGCGGTGTTCACAAGGATGGCCTTGTACTTCTTGTGCACCTTCTCCTCGATGAACCTGGTGAAGAGGCCGCCCTTTTCTATCGCAAGGACCATCTCGGCGTCGGTGTCGGCGAACTCGGCCGTCGTCATCGCAGGCCCGATCATCAGCCCGTCGGGATGGGACGAGAGGTCGAGCTTCCTGCCCTCGTATCCGGGCACCGTGTACTCGATGGTGAGGTTTCCGAAGATCGCGCTCCGTTCTTCAGGGTAGACGTTGAACTCTTCCCTGGCCGCGCCCATCAGGACTTCCAGGTCGGTGATGAGCTCGTCCGACTCGGCCTGGTCCATGAACTCGACGTCGAATGCCTGGGCGGAGTAGTAGACGTCCCTGAGCGTCGAGGTCTTCTTCTCGTTGACGAGCTTCTTCGCGAAGAAGGCGAGCCAGAGAAGCTGCGTGAAAGGCCTGATGTGCTTGATGTTTCCCGCAGACCTGCGCACCGAGGCTGAACCGAGGATGAACTGCTGGAGCTTCTTGTCGTAGATTATGTTCCTGACCGACCTGCTCGCGAAGGTGACGCTGGGGAACCTCGAGCCGTCAAGGTCGTCGTAGACCCTCTGGCCCAGCTCGTTCAGGACCTTCTCTACCCTGTCCTTTCTGGCTTCAGCTGTAGTCTTCGATTTTTGCCTGCTCATGTTTCTTGTTCACAACGTTCTTACCATCGACTTGCACCATCACTTGTTCCGCCTCGAGCGGTGCGCTCGTTCCCTCTACGGCCTCATCGGCCGCTGTCTCACGGTCCCGCTCGTCCGCGATGAGTTGCTTGTACTTTGGGAGGCGCTTTTGCCCAGCGAGGTCGGTCGAGAAACGGGCGATAAGGGGGAGGTACTTTGCGTAGATGTTCATCTTCCTCTGGACCGCCTCCATGCTGCCCTTCTTCGAGAGGTAGAGGCTCAGCCTTCGCAGCGCTTCCCTCACCGCGTTCCTGATCTCGGCCTCGATCTCCGGCCTGTCCGCGATGTACTCCTTCCCGACGGTCTTGTACGGGACTTTGGTGGAGCATATGTGGGTGATGACCGCGACCGGCGCCTCGTCGGGGACGTGGTACCTCCTCCAGTCGATCTCCTCGTTTAGGACCTTGAACGAGACGTCGCTGCTCTCGTCGTAGAGGAGGGGGATGCGGTTGGCGAACCTCAGGAGCTTCCGCCCCGGTTCGAGCGCCTTGCCCCCGTAGGCCAGTCCCACCTCCACGAGGAAAGGGAATCCGGAATACGACGATGGTGGCCTCATCACTACGGTCGAGAACTCCGGCTCCAGCTCTTTGATGATGCCCGTCTGGAGTATCTGCTCCCCCACTGGGGACAGGCAAGATGAGTCCGGGGGCAGGAACTCCTGGAACCGTTGCAGGGCATCGACCACCCTTACGACCTGCTCGTTCGTGAGCTTCTCCGGAGCGAGCTTGGGTTCCACCCCCGCGAAGGCGAGGAACTTTTGCGCGGTCCTTTCGCCAATCCTGTGGAAGTGGGTTGTCATGAACCTCACCATCGTCTTCTCCTCGTTGAGCTTGACCATGCGCTTGAACGCCTCGACGTCCACCCCGTATGGGTGAGGGAGCGTCTCCTTCGGCGGAGGCGGCAGCGCCTCCGTGGCTCTCTCGAACGTCGAGATCCTCCCAATGGGATCGACGAAGGTGAGGTTGGCGTACGACCCTACGAGGGCGGTCTGCTTGAAGTATTCGTTGATCTTCTGGGCCGAGCGCGTAAAGTCCCCCTCGAGCATGATGTCGACGCGCGTACCCGTCTTCCCACCGGCTTCCTCCGTGTCCCTTCGGAGGATTATCGGCTTGTTCTCGCCGATGTCGATGAGCATTTCAAAGATGTGCCTGCTCTTGCCATCCGTTGAGGTGGTGACCTTCACCGCCTTGTTCGTCGTGATCTGCCCGTAGAGGACCGCCATCGTCCCTCCCATCCCGAACATCCCTCTCGATTGGCGAAGCACGTACTTGGAGCCATAGAAGACCTTCCCGAACGCCCTCGGTACGTGATGAGGGTCGACCCCAGGCCCGTTGTCCGCCACCGTCAGCCTGTAGGCCCGGGGCTCCGGGCTGTCGCCGGTGCTGCCGTCCGCGACTATCCTGACGTAGACGTCCGGGAGCATCCCGGCAAGTTCTGACGCGTCGAGTGAGTTCTCTACGAGCTCCCGCACCGCCATGTAGAGCGCCCTGGCTGGATTCGTGAACCCGGCGAGGTCTCTGTTACGGTAGAAGAACTCGGACGGGCTGATCTCTGAGAAGGTGACCATCTACGGCGCACCTCTTCTCGGGCTCATCGGCTCAGCTTCTCGCAAACTAAAGCTTCGTGAGGGCCGGTGAGGTATAAACCCATGCGGCACAGAATCACGATCTTCGTGATTGCGCAGCTGCTCGACCGCCACTCTCTCCCTCTCGACATCAGGGTTAGTTATGATGGATTAATAACCATCCATCTGATTTTTTTCCTTTTCTGGCCGAGGCTGACCGCTCCGGCGACCCCCTTTTGGCGGAAAGGACCCAATGGGAGCTAATTCAGCCCCTGATTTCCGGGGACTGGTCCTCCCAAAGGAGGATGCGCTCCATCTTCCTCTTCGTCCTTGCTCGCTGCAGCATATTGTAGACGGACTTGTGCTGGCTGCCTGCGGCGAGCGACTGGACCGCTTCTTTCGCCAGCCTGAGCTGCGTGTTTTCGCCTATGATCGCCACCGTCTTCCCGTAGACCGACACGTTGCACTTTGTCAGCTCTTCTATCACCCTCCTCGACTTGCCTTCTAGGCCGATTATCCTGCCCCTCAGTCTCGCCAGGTTCTTCTCGCTCTTGCCCGCGTAGTCTCTGAGATCGAGCACCTCTAGCCCGATGTCGGGGTCGAGCAGCTTGAGAGCCCTCGGTGGCGAGAACCCTCTCGCGATGGCTTCGACTACATTGCCCGCGCGGAACGGGTCTCCCTCCTCGACAGAGGTCGACTTTATCGTGACCTCGCCGCTCCTCCCGTCGACGAAGAGCGTGACCTTGCATGCCCCCTCGACCTTGGTCTTCGTCTCGCCTTTCTTCCCGATGAGGACGCCGACCCGGTCGAGGGGGATTAGGATCCTTCGCTCGAAGCTCAAGCAGTTATCTCCTCCAGAATCTTCTCTGGTTCCTTCTGATAAACCCCCCTCTTTTTGAAGAACCTCACGATGTTTGTGACGTCCCGCAATAGCAGTTCTTTGGCCTCGGGATGCGACGTGAGCACTGCCGACCCCATGTCGAAGAGGACCCTCTTCTTCGGGCCAGCCTTGAAGATGTTGTACTCGGATAGGTCGGCGTGGATCAGGTTCGCCTTTTTGTAGAGCTGACGAATCATCTTGATGGTCCACTTGTAGTCGCTGGCGTCGACCTCGGCCTCCGCGAAGAGCGGCGCAGGGCGGGGAGGCTCGCCAATGTACTCCATCACCAATACGTTCTCCCTGATGGCGATGGGCTTCGGGATTCTGATCCCTGCCTCATCGGCGAGTTGCAGGTTCTTGAACTCCTTTTGGACCCAGAGCATGATCATCTGCCTGACCGAGCTCGGCAGCTTCTGAAACCGCATGTCCCCCGCGACGTATCTCATCCTTCTCTTGAACTCCGCCGAGGCGGTCAGGTAGATTTTCACGGCGCGGGGCGTCCCGTCGGGGGCGACGCCCCAGTAGACTCTGGCCTCCTTCCCAGACGCCACCACCCCGTTGAGATAGGATAGCGTTCCCCTGCTCATGAGCTGGTCCAGAGCAAAATTGGTCGCCTTGTCGAAGACCTCCTCTACGGTCTTCCTTTCGTTAGAGTCGTGTCTCCTGTGCCTGCTCTCCTTCTCGCTCCTGAGAATCCGTTCCCTGAGGTTGGAGCTCTGCCCGCGGTCGCCTTCCACCATCTGGCCGCCCTCGATCATGGCGTCCTCCTGCTCATCAAAGTCTTCCTCTTCGGGCGGTCCTTCCATAGCTGACCGTAGACCGCGAACCTCCTTAGAGTTTGCGATGTCGTCGGGAGATACTGTTGCGTTCGTTGCACGTATGGGTTGCATAACATCCGTCCAATTATGAAGAGGACGATGCCCGATAAGCCGATTCGTTAACTCGTGACCGTAAGGATGGAAAGCAAGACCTCGTCTCCTATGGATTCATCTTCACAAAGGGATTCAAAGAATCGGTTTTCGGGGACTCCCAAGGGCACCACCGAAGAAAGCAGAAAGATTAGCCAGACGAAGGAAGCCGGCGAATATTTGCAGGCATCCCCTGCCCACGGGCCATAGCGTCTTCGGAGTGGAAGAGATAAGCCAAGTCAGTTTTCTAGGTCTTCAGATTCGGCACTGCGGCTGTCCCCTGAATCATCCGTGCAACGAACGGAACAGTATCCCGTCAGGACAATCTTTATCTATGTATACAACATCAAGTTGTATAGTGTCTCGATTGATGGCATCTCGACTCTTTGCAAAGGGTTTTAGTAAAACTCCTGTTGTCTCGCCCCTTCGAACGGGTGATATCAGTGGCAATTGACAATGGAAAAGAAGACGGCAGCGATGATGACGGTGATAGCGAATTGAAAGCCTCACAACTAGCGGAAGAGCAGGAGACCAGGGCCATCAGGGACGACCTGGCGAAATTAGAAAAGTCACTTGAGACGGAACGAAAGAGGAACGAAGAGTACCTCACGAGCCTCCGATACCTCCAGTCAGACTTTGAGAACTACAGGAAGCGGGTCGACAAGGAGGTCCGCGAGTTGAAGGAGTTCTCGACGGTCGGTCTTGTCAGTCGGCTGATCCCCGTCTTGGACGACCTCGAACTGGCGGCCGCCTCCGCGACAAACGCGGAAGACAAAGGGCTGCTCGAGGGGGTCAAGATGGTCCAAAAGAGCTTCGTATCCGCCCTCGAAGCCGAGGGGCTCCGAGAGATAGAGGCGATGGGGGTGCCGTTCAACCCTTCGATGCACGAGGCGGTAGACAAGGTCCAAGGGAAGCACACCGGCGAAGACTTGGTGGTAGGGGAGCTCAGGAAGGGCTACACGTTCAAGGGCAGGGTCATGAGGCCGAGCTCGGTAAAGGTCGAGATCGCCGCTAAGCGCGAGAGCCAGGTCGCGGCGGAACACCAGAAACAGGGGATCGATTCGGCATGAGCTCTACCAGCACAGGGACGCCGTCCGCGAGAGAGAAGATCATCGGCATCGATCTGGGGACGACCAACTCTGCAGCCGCCGTGATGGAGGGGGGGCGGCCCGTGGTCATCCCGAGCGCAGAGGGGCCGACTGCCGCGGGGAAGATGTTCCCTTCTGTCGTGGCGTTCACGTCCGAGGGTCAACTACTGGTGGGCGAGCCCGCCAAGAGGCAGGTGGTGACCAACCCCGACGGCACGATATTCGAGATAAAACGGAAGATGGGGACTGACTACAAGGTGAGAATCGCAGGGAAAGAGTTCACGCCGCAGCAGATCAGCTCTTTCATACTTCAGAAGATCAAGAAGGACACCGAGGTATTCCTGGGCTATCCGGTCAAGAAGGCGGTCATCACCGTCCCCGCGCACTTCAACGACAACCAGAGGCAGGCCACCAAGGACGCGGGCGAGATCGCGGGCCTCGAGGTAGTGAGGATAATCAACGAGCCCACGGCCGCTTGCCTAGCGTACGGCCTCGACAAGACGGACAAGGAGATGAAAGTCCTAGTCTTCAGCTTCGGAGGGGGCACGCACGACGTCACGGTGATGGAGTTCGGGGGCGGCGTCTTCCAAGTCCTCGCCACGAGCGGCGACACCCAGACCGGGGGAGCCGACGTCGACTACGCCATAGTGAACCTTCTCGCGAACGACTTCAAGGCTAAGACGGGGATAGACCTCAAGAACGACAAGACGGCGGCGGCTCGCTTGAAGGAGGCCGCAGAGAGGGCCAAGATAGAGCTCTCCAACCTCATCTCCACCGATATCGACCTTCCCTTCATCGCGAGCGATTCCACGGGGACGAAGAACCTTCACTACACGCTCACGAGGGCGAAGCTGGAGGATCTCGCGGGCCCCATAGTCTCGAAGGTAGAAGAGCCCATAACGCGCGTGATAAGCGACGCCAAGCTCACAACCAAAGACATCGACAGGGTAATCCTGATCGGAGGGATGACGAGGATGCCGCTGATAAGGCAGAAAGTCGAGCAGGTCATGGGCAAACCCGCGGAAAGAGGGGTCGACCCGATGGAGGCCGTTGCGATAGGGGCTTCCATCCAAGGCGCGGTTCTGGCCGGAGAGGTCAAAGACATCCTGCTGCTCGACGTCACGCCGCTCTCGCTAGGGCTCGAGACCCTTGGGAACGTCACTGCGAAGATCATCGAGAGAAACACCACGATCCCAGTGAAGAAGAGCCAGACGTTCACCACCGCCGCCGACATGCAGACGGCAGTCACTATTCACGTGGTCCAGGGAGAGCGTCCCATGGCTGCGGACAACATCTCTCTGGGGATGTTCAACCTCGAGGGAATACCGCCCGCGCCCAGGGGCGTCCCACAGATCGAGGTGACGTTCGACATCGACGCGAACGGGATTCTGAACGTCACCGCACACGACAAAGGGACGGGGAGGGAGAGCCGGATCACCATCTCCGCGTCAACGAAGCTCTCGAAGGACGACAAGGAGAAGATGGTCAAGCAGGCCGAGCAGTATGCAGAGCAGGACAAGAAGAGGATGGAGGAGGCCCAAACGATGAACGACGCGGACTCGCTCATGTACACGGCCGAGAAGACGAAGACTGACCTGGCCGGCAAGATAAGCAAGCAGGACGAAGACAAGATCACCGCTGCCACCGCAGACCTGAAGAAGGCGGTCGACTCCAAGAACCTGGCGGACGTGAAAGACAAGTCAGACGCCCTCAGGAAGGTCCTTCAGCAGGTCGGCACCGCGGTGTATCAGCAACAACAGCAACAACAGCAACAGGCTGCTTCCCAGGCCCAAGGCCCTGGCGCTAGCGCTGGCGATTCGGGCGCTCAGGCGGGGCCTTCGGCAGGCCAGGGCGGCGCTGGCGACGGGCCGATGACCGACGCGGACTACAAGGTAGTCGATGAGGATAAAAAGCAAACCTAGGAGCCAAACCTTGTTTTGAGCAGCACCTCAGCGCGTGACTTCTACGATGTCCTGGGAGTCCAGAAGGCTGCGAGCAAGGACGACATCAAGGCCGCCTATCGCAAGATGGCGCTCCAATACCACCCTGACCGGAACAAGTCTCCTGAAGCGGAAGAGAAGTTCAAAGAGGTTTCTGAGGCTTATGCAGTCCTTTCCGACGACGAGAAGAGGAGGCAGTACGACACCTACGGGAAGGAGGGCGTCTACCAAAAGTATGGGCAGGAGGACATATTCAGGGGCGCCAACTTTCAGGACGTATTCCGCGACATGGGTTTCGGCTACGGCGGCGGCTTCGAGGACATCCTGGGCGCCTTCTTCGGGGTGGGAGGAGGGAGCAGGCGAAGCGGGGTCAGGCGGGGAGACGACCTCACGATGCACCTACAGATGAAGCTGGAGGACGCCGTGAAGGACACCACGAGCGAGGTCGAAATACCGAGGACCGAGCTCTGTCGAGTGTGCGGGGGGAACGGAGCTGCTCCTGGCACCACGCCGAAGAGATGCACGCAGTGCGACGGTGCAGGTCAGGTGCAGCGGGTGCAGAGCACCGGCTTCGCGCGTTTCATCCGGGTCGAGACGTGCAGCAGGTGCAGGGGGACCGGAAGCATCGTCGAGAAGCCTTGCAAGGAGTGCAGAGGGAGCGGGAGGGTCAGGGTGCAGCGCAAGATCAGAATCCAGGTACCTGCAGGCGTGGACGACGGGCACACCCTGAGGCTGAGGGGCGAAGGAGCAGCGGGAGAGGCAGGCTCCCCGCCGGGAGACCTCTATGTCGTCGTCAACATACCCGAGCACCCGGTCTTCAAGAGGAGGGACAGCGACGTCTTCATCGACGCGCGTGTGAACGTCGTCGAGGCCATGCTCGGAACCGAGGTGAGGGTCCCCACCCTATTCGGCGACGTGATGGTCGAGGTGCCCTCAGGCACGCAGCCGGGGACGTCGTTCAAGGTCAAGGGCAAGGGGCTCCCGAGGCTGAACTCCTTCGGGAAAGGCGACGAATATGTCATCGTGAACATCGACGTCCCGAAGAACCTCAACGGGAAGCAGAAGGAGCTCTTGAAGCAGGTGCTACGTGAGGGCGGGCTCCAGTAGCCTGCCCATGTCAGAACTTGTAGATCATCAGGAACGGCACGCCCTCGATCAGCCTCACGGCCTGCTGAGAGCCCAGCTTGTTCGAAAGGGCCATCTTGACGCACCTCTCTCCTGCGAGGCTGATTATCTGCGACTCCTTCAGCATCTGCAAGGCCTCGCTCTCGTCGACTAGCTGCCCTCCGAAAAACTCCTTTGAGATGTGCATCTTGAGCGCGCCTTCACTCAATGTCTTTCCGATGAGGTCGGTGTCGCAGATGTTGATGAGGTGAGTGTTCTTCCATGCGATGGTTCTCACTGAGAATGGAACCATCAAACCGGATCAGTTCACCCTTGCGCTAGACCTCGCACCGCAAGCCTCGCAGACCCTGAAGTGAAGGCGACTCTCCGTGACGATGTGCGTGTCGGGGCTGCCGCAGACCGGACACGTGACGTTGTCGACCATGTATCGCTGGAAGAGCTGCGAGAAGGAGGTCTTGTCCTTCCTGCCGATGAAGATGGCCCTCTCGCCGTCGAGCGACGCGGCGGTTGCGAGCTCCTTCGCCAAGTACATCAGCAGCCTGTCTGGAGCCCTCCGCATCAACTTCGGATATTCCGCATAGTTGCGGAGTATCGTCTTGTTGCCTACCCAGATGACCTCTGGCTCCGGGATCTCCAACCTGTTCTGGGTGGACTTGTGCGCGGTCTTCTCCAGGGTAGACTGGGCCCTTGCGAGGAGTTCATCGTATTGGCGGGTCATTCGGGTCGTCAACTTTTCTCCAAAACAGGTATTTCAACCCTTCCCGCTTTGAGGCAAGAGGCCTTCTTGTGAGACGCCGATTGACGCAACGAGAAGGTTTATTAAATGAATGATTCATTCATTCACCTAATTAGGAGCCGTTGAAATCCATGCCTCGTCCCGTCATGAGCAAGCGCAACCGCGATGAAAAGACCCAGAGGATCCTGAACGCGGCAAGGAAGGTCTTTGCCCGTAAGGGCTCGGCCGCAACGATGGCAGATGTGGCCGCCGAAGCCGGGCTGAGCCAAGGGCTCGCCTATCGTTATTTCCCGAGCAAAGATGCGATCCTGACCACCCTGGTGAGGCAGATCGCCGAATCAGGCGGCGGACCAGCCGCGCGCATAGATGGAATCCCTGGTACTGCGGGCGCACGTCTTCACATCCTTCTATCGGGGATAATCGAATCTAGACGAGAACAGCCCGAGTTCTATCAGTTCCTCCACAGGGTCTTGGCCGACGAGAGCTTGCCGAACGAGCTCCGAGATGTCGTCAGGAAGAACGGCCAGGTCATCCAAGGAAAGATACGGGACTTGATAGTCGAGGGCCAGGCCGCTGGCGAGGTGGCCAAGGACGACCCTGACCAGCTCCTCGCCGCAATCATGGCGTGCCTCGAAGGCATGCTAAGGAGGACGGAGCTCGACCCCAAGGGGTCCATAGGACACTTTCCGGATGCGAGGATAATCCTCCGGATGCTCAGGCCTGACGAGGAGGCGAAGGCGAGCCGACCATGAGGCTGAAAGGAGTCAACTACGACGTGGGGCGTGTGCTCCAAGGTCACAACATGCGTCCGGTCTACGACGCGAACGTCGTAAGTCGCGAGCTCGAGATAATCAAGGACGACCTGCATTGCAACGCCGTCAAGATCCAGGGGCTCGACGTCGACAACCTTGCGACCGCCGCTAGGGACGCCATGAGTCAGGGGTTGGAAGTGTGGTTCGCGCCGGAGATGTTCGAAAAGAGCCAGCAAGAGACGTACGCCTACACCTTGAGGGCCGCAGCCGCGGCTGAGAGGCTGCGCCAGGAATCAGCTGACCTGGTCCTTTCGATCGGCACCGAGCTGGCGCTCTTCATGCAGGGCATACTCAAGGGCGACAACCTCATGGAGAGAATAGGCAACCTGTACTCATTCCGGGAGATGATCCGGACGGGCGCCCACAACAAGGCGCTCGACGCCTATCTGGCCAAGACGAACGAGGCGGTAAGGAAAGTTTTCCACGGAAAGGTGACCTACGCGTCGGTCGCCAAGGTCGAGAAAGTAGACTGGGGGCCGTTCGATATCGTGGGGGTCGACATCTACAGAGACAAGTTCACCAAGAACTCCTTTGGCGACATCGTCAAGGGGTATGAGGTCTACAACAAGCCCGTCGTCATAACAGAGTTCGGCTGCTGCACATACAGAGGCGCGGAGGAAAGGGGAGGGATGGGTTGGGACGTCATCGACTGGGGCAAGGTGCCGCCGCAGCTCAAGGGCGACTACGTCTACGACCAGGGGGTGCAGGCGCGCGACCTGGTAGACCAGCTCCGAGTCATCGATGAGGCAGGGGTCGACGGCGCGTTTGTCTTCACCTTCGTTCAGCCCGCTATCGAGACGAAGGACCCCGCGGTATTGCGGTTGCTCAAGGACATCAAGTTCGACCCAGACATCGCAAGCTATAGCCTCGTGAGGAGCTTCGCCGACAGGAACGGCACAACCTACCCCGACATGCGATGGGAGCCAAAGGAATCGTTCAAGGCCCTCGCCGATTACTACGCCACCCATTGAGAGGTCCACGACGCGAGAGTTCGAGTTCCGGGCCCGATCGGGTGGGCCGGGCTTTCATCGCCAACCAACATTCCAACCATCATAACAACCAAAAGAACGAGACAATCAAAGATTTTAAGGGCCTGCGTGACCCGCGGGAAACGTGAGCAGCAAGACCGCCAGCATAGGAGTCATCGGAGGATCGGGCTTCTACAAGTTCCTTCAGACCAAGGACGCCTCCCGCCTCGAGACCCCGTTCGGGGCTCCGAGCGCCAGCGTGAAGATATCCCAGGTCGAGGGGAAGGGGGTCGCCTTCATCCCTCGGCACGGGGAGCACCACGAATTCCCTCCCCACGTCGTGCCCTACCGGGCGAACCTCTATGCGCTCAAGCAGCTCGGAGTCGAGAGGGTCTTCGGCCCATGCGCCGTCGGCAGCTTGAAGCCGGACATCAGGCCAGGCGACTTTGTGATCTGCGACCAGTTCGTCAACTTCACGAACGGAAGGAAGGACACATTCTTCGACGGCCCCGAGACGACGCACGTCAGTTCTGCTGACCCCTATTGCCCTCAGCTCAGGAAGATAGTGATTGAGGCGGCGAAGGGTGCGGGGATAAGGTGCCACAATAAAGGGACCGTCGTCGTTATCCAAGGTCCTCGCTTCTCGACGAGGGCCGAGAGCAAGTTCTTCCGGTCTCAAAAGTGGGACATCATCAACATGACGCAGTATCCCGAGGCCTATCTCGCACGAGAGCTCGAGATGTGCTACGTGAACATCTCTCTCATCACCGACTACGACTCGGGAGTCGAGGGCGACCCGAAGGTGAAGCCCGTCGACAACGACGAGGTGATGCGCGTCTTCAACGCTAACTTGGGCAAACTGAGGTCTCTCCTCCTCAAGGCGATCGAGCTCACTCCCTCGAAGCGCTCCTGTGACTGCGGCACCGCCCTCCGGAACGCCAGGATCTCGGCATGAAAGGAAAGTCGCCCTCCTCGACGACGGCCGAGGCCGAGTTCAAGGCCGCGATACGGGGCATCCCGGACTTCCCAAAAAAAGGGATCATGTTCCGTGACATCACCACGCTGTGGAAGGACGGCCGACTCTTGAAGAAGAGCACCGAAATCCTCCATGACCGCTACAAGGACGAGAAGATAGACGCGGTCTTGGGCATCGAGGCCAGAGGGTTCATCGTCGGCGCCCCGCTCGCGATGACGCTCGGCGTAGGTTTCGTCCCGCTGAGGAAGATAGGTAAGCTCCCGGGGGCGAAGGTTTCCGAGACCTACGACCTCGAATACGGGACAGCGACGCTCGAGATCCACAGGGACGCCGTCGAGAGAGGCGAAAGGATCCTCATTGTGGACGACCTCATCGCTACAGGGGGCACGGCCCTCGCTGCGGCGAAGCTGGTGGAGGTCCTGAAGGGGGAGGTGGTCGGATTCGGCTTTATCGTGGAGATCGCGGCGCTCAAAGGGCGCGAAGCGCTCAAGGGCTACGACGTCTTCTCAATCGTGAAGTATGCCTCAGACTGATTCGGCGCTACCGATGCATCGAATTTAATAATCCAACTTCGAACGGAGTCTCGAATTCAATATGGGAAAGATAGCAGACGATAAGCTGGCGGACGATGGCAAGAAGAATTTCCTCTGGGCGAAGGGCCATATGGCCGCTCTGACGCACATAGCTGCGAAAAGCGCGAAGAGCAAGCCGCTCGAGGGCGTAACGGTCGGTGTCTGCCTGCACGTCACGAAGGAGACTTCAGTCCTCATCGATTCTCTGCTCCTGGCAGGGGCTGAGGTGAAGCTCTCCGCAGCGAACCCGATTTCGACGCAAGACGACATCGCCGCTTATATCGCGACGAGGGCAGAGGTGTGGGCCTGGAGGGGGGAAGATGGCAAGGAATACGACTGGTGCATAAGGCAGGTCCTCGCCTCGAACCCCGACATAGTGATAGACGACGGGGCTGACCTGAACGTCGCGGCCAACCTCGGGCACGTGAAATCCGTCAAGGGAGGTTGCGAAGAGACGACGACAGGCGTGATCCGCCTCAAGGCGCTGGAGAAGGACGGGAAGCTGGGCTATCCGGTCATCGCGATCAACAACGCGAAGACGAAATATCTCTTCGACAACAGGTTCGGCACTGGCCAGAGCACCTTCGACGGGATCCTGAGGGCGACGGCCCTGCTGATAGCCGGAAAGAAAGTGGTCGTGGTGGGCTACGGATGGGTGGGGAAGGGTGTCGCGAAGCGGGCCAGGGGCCTTGCAAGTCGTCTCTCGAGTGAGCCCCTCGCCCAAGCACGCCGTCTACTTGCTGAAGGCCGGCGGCAGGGTCTTGCTGGTGGGGACCGGGCCTCAGGGTGCGCCGTCACTGATCAGCGAGCTGGATG
>JAPCJN010000012.1:0-3193 GCA_027886925.1 Nitrososphaerota archaeon | reverse complement strand
GCCAGGGGCCTTGACGCGAACGTCACAGTGGTCGAGGTCGACCCCATCAAGGCGCTCGAAGCTCACCTAGACGGCTTCCTCGTGACGAGCATCAACGAGGCCGCCCGCTATGGAGAGATCTTCATCACGTGCACGGGGCAGAAGCACGTCATCCCGTACTCCGCGGTCGAGCTGATGAGGGATGGTGCTATCGTCTCGAACGCCGGCCACTTCGACGTAGAGATCGACGTAAAGTCGATCATGGACCGCGCAAAGTCGGTCAAGAACGTTAGGCCGAACACCGATGAGATCGTCCTCCCCGGCGGCAAGAAGGTATACCTCCTGGGGAAGGGCCGAATCGTGAACCTCGTGGCCGCGGAGGGGCATCCGCCCGAGGTCATGCAGATGTCCTTCGCGAACCAGTTCATGTCGGCGCTCTACGTCTACAAGAACCACTCGAAGCTCAAGAACAAGGTCATCGACGTCCCTCTCGAGATCGAGGAGGAGGTCGCAATGTCGACGCTCGACTCGTTAGGGATCTCCATCGACCGTGCCACCAAAGAGCAACTCAAGTATGCCGAGAGCTGGGCTCTTGAATAGCGAGGCAGGTTCGAAAGCAAAAGGGAAGAAAAGGGTACTCGTCCTGTGCGCGCTCCCGTACACCAACGCGGTGCCGCACGTCGGGAACATCGTGGGCTCGCACCTCCCCGCCGACCTTTTCGCGCGATACTGCCGCCTGAAGGGCTTCGAGACGCTCTTCATCGGCGGGGCGGACGAGAACGGGACCCCGACCGAGGTGGCGGCGCTCGAGCTGAAGGTGACGACGAAGCGCCTTACCGACGTCTTCTACGGCGTCCACAAGCGCATCTACGACTGGTTCGAGATATCCTACGACAACTTCTCGAGGACCTCCCTTCCTATCCACCACAAGACGACGCAGGACTTCTTCCTCAAGATCTACGACAAGGGCTGCGTCACGCAGGGCGTGATGCGGCTCCCTTACTGCGAGACGGACCAGCTTTTCCTTGCGGACAGGTACGTCGTAGGCCGATGCCCTGTCTGCGGCTACGAGTTCGCGCGGGGCGACCAGTGCGAGCGCTGCGCGACGCTGCTCGAGCCGGAGGAGCTCATCGATCCGCGCTGCAAGATCGACGGGAGCATACCCGTCTTCAAGGACAGCGACAACCTCTTCCTCGAGCTCGAGAAGCTCCAGCCGGACCTCGAGGCGTGGATAACGAGCCAGAAGCACTGGAGGCGGCAGGTCACCTCCCTCGCGCTCGCATGGATCAAAGAGGGGTTGAGGAAGCGCAGCATAACGCGCGACCTGAAGTGGGGCGTTCCCGTCCCCCTCAAGGGGTTCGAAGACAAGATATTCTACGTCTGGTTCGACGCCCCCATCGGGTACATCTCATCAACGAAGGAATGGGCGGAGAAGACGGGGCAGCGCGACAGGTGGGAGGACTACTGGCTCGACCCGGACACGAAGGTCTACAACTTCCTCGGGAAGGACAACATCCCCTTCCACACCATCTTCTGGCCGGGGATGCTGATGGCCCACGAGGGCATCAACCTCCCCTACGACGTGGTGGGCCTCCAGTACTGCAACTACGAGGGTGACAAGATCTCAAAGTCGAGGAACTGGGGCATCTTCTGCGAGAAGGTCGTGGTAAGCGGGCTCGAGCCCGACATCTGGCGCTACTACCTCACCTACCTCATCCCCGAGACCAAGGACACGGAGTTCAAGTGGGACGACTTCCAGAGCAGGGTGAACAACGAGCTGGTCGCCGCCATCGGAAACTTCGTCCACAGGACGCTGACGTTCGCGGCTAACTTCTTGGACGGCGTCGTCGAGAAGAAGGAGCTCGGCGACGAGGAAAAGGACGTCGAGTCGAGGGTTCTGGCTCAGGTGGCAGAGGCCGACAAGGCCCTAACGGAAGTGAGACTCAAGGATGCGCTGAAGAACGTCCTCCAGATCTCGACGATAGGGAACGAATATTTCCAGAAGAACCAGCCCTGGGCGACGATCAAGACGGATCCGGAGAGGTGCAAGGTCGTGATCTACGCCTGCGTGAACATATGCCGCCTGCTGGCCTTGACCATGGAGCCTTTCCTCCCGGCTTCCTCAAAGAAGGTGTTCGACTTCCTCTCCATCCCGGCCCCGCCGCTGTGGGGCGATGGCCTCTCCTTCTCGCTCGAGACGATAAAGGTGACGAAACCTGAGGTCCTCTTCAAGAAGATCGACGACAAGGAAGTAGCGCGCCTAAAGTCGATAGTGACGAAGAGCTCAGACCCGGCTGAGTTCTTCAAAGAATAACAGGTTCGTCTACCGCTGCTATTGGTCGCAGGAGGCGACTCTTTCCAATCCGTCGACCAGCGAACATTCCAGGTCGTCGTCGATGTTGTTCCTGGCCCCGAGGATGGAGTCTATCGGGTCGTAGGCGTCATATTTGGTCTCCCTGAACCCTGAGGCGAGCACGCTCACCTGCAGCTGGGAGCCGCTCCCACCGCGGTAGCTCACCGCATATTCGACGTCGAGGGACGGGTTGCCGAACATCGAGCCCAACCTTTTCACCGCTGTCGCGGTCTCGCTTGCAGAGAGACTAGAGTCCCCTGTGAGGACGACCACCGCGTGGCTGGCGTCGTTCATGTGCGCCTTCTTCCCTATGCCGATGATGGCGCGCGAGAGGGCCTCCTCGGCCTTGTCGTTGGACCCTGACGAAGCGCACGTTAGGAAGGAGTATCCGTGCTGGGAGACGGTCCCGAGCACCTTGTTCAAGCCGACTGGGATGGAGTCCTCGGACTGCCTGGCGAGGAGCAATCCCAGCGCCTTCACCGCCTCCTTGTTGGCGATCTGGTGGAGCTCCTTGAGCGTGGCCTCGCTCCCGATGTTGAATAGCGAACCGTTGTCCACGACCACGACTCCAGACGAGACCGCCCTGAGCTTCTTGAGCGCCAACCCAGCGTAGAATCTCAACCTCTCCTCAAAGTCGAAAGGCATCACGGCGATGCTGACCGTGTCGGCCCCCGCATCCTTGGCAAACCTCGCGGCTATCGGTGCCAACCCTGAACCGGTCGCTCGACCTAGCCCTGCGACGACGAATACGACCTTCGCATCTCTCACGAGCCTCCTCATCTCATCGTGATGCCCCATCGCGAAGCCTCTCACCATCGAGGGGCTGGCCTTTTGCGCCATGGGAGGCTCTATCAAGAGCCG
>JAPCJN010000011.1:9118-32276 GCA_027886925.1 Nitrososphaerota archaeon | reverse complement strand
TCCCGGAGTATGCCTTGAACAAGAACAACCTCGTCCTCAAGAGGGGCGCCGAAAAGCTCGGCTGGGCCTCGGCGGCTAACTCCCGGAACTGCAAGGACTGCAAGCAGTGCGGGCTCTGCCAGATCGGCTGCTCCTACGGGACGAAGCAGAGCATGCTCGAGACGTACATCCCAGACACGCAGGAGCTGCCGGGCGACCCTGTCAAGATCTATGCCGATACCTCGGCCTACAAACTGGTGAAATCCGGGAACCGCGTCGCGGGAGTGAAGGCGACGATCTCCGGAAAAGGAGGAAAGCAGTTCGAGCTCAACGTGAAGTCCAAGGTGACGCTCGTGGCAGGAGGTACAATCGCGTCGTCGCAGCTCCTGCTCGCAAGCGGCCTCGACATAAACGGCCAGGTCGGAAAGGGCGTCGCCATCCACCCCTCGCCCGCGATGATAGGCGACTTTCAGGAGGAGATCAACGGGAACCAGGGGATCCCGATGGCATACCACTGTCACGAATTCAGCGTGTTGAAGACGGGAAAAAGGGGATACATGCTAGAGTCAATCTTCCTCGCGCCCTACCAGTTCTCCTTGCCGCTTCCAGGAGTCGAATATGAGCACAAGCAGTTCATGTCTCGATACAAGCACTACGCCCTCATAGGGTCGCTATTGCAGGACGAGAGCGTGGGCACGGTCGTCCTGGGCGGCCCGTTGGGAGCGCTTCTCGACTATGAGCTGAGCGCCGGAGACTCGAGGATGATGATCGAAGGGATGAAGAGCGCTGCGAGGGCGCTCTTCGCGGCGGGCGCGACGAGGGTCATCACCTCGCATCGAAGACCGACGATCCTCTACGGCGACGATGACCTGGGCCTCATCGATGTGAGAGGCGTGACCCCGGAGGCAATAGGCTTGGGGTCCGCACACCCGCAGGGCGGCAACAGGATGTCAGGGCCTGGGATGGAGCGCGGCTCGGTCGTGGACTCGCACTCGAAGGCGCACGGCTTTGAGAACCTGTTCGTCTGTGACGCGAGCATCTTCCCGACCTCCCTCGGCGTCAACCCGCAGCTGACCGTGATGGCGCTGGCGACGCGTTTGGGGGAGCACCTGGGCGAAAACTGGTCGAGATACGCAAGGTAGACAGCAGAAGAATCGGCGAGCTCCGGGTCTGTTATCATATGTCGACCTGAGTTCTCGAACCAAACCTGGAGCTTTATGCCAAGATACCATGCTCCGCGTAGAGGTGCCTGTCCTTCTTCTCAGATTCGACCAAAGCGTCACATACATCGCAGACGACGGGCTGGACATCCGTCGCCAATCTGGCGCTGGTCACCATGAAGCCCTCATCCATGTCGGCAGATGGTGCGGTCCCCTCTAGAATGAGAACACCCCAGGGTACATACCGTCGAAGCCGGAAAATCTCCAACTATGATGGCATCGTCAGCGACGCTGGTATCATCAACAACAATAACGGTGCCACCATCACAAACTTCGACACCATCGGTAACTCGGGCACAGTTTTGGCGTCATCATCCTCAAGCAGGTGTCGTGGTAAGCCCTGGGATGTTCATCGATGCGTGCAATGGGATCATCCTTCCCGTAGTTCCCCCCGTTCGTGGTGATGCAAGCATGCAAGACTCCCACCATAATAGGCGGAGAAGACGAGGAGAAAAAATAGCGCAGTTCCTTTAGGTTCATGTGCGTACATAGGATGACGCCCCAAGTGACGCATTCTCCTTGTGGAGATCACATTAGACTATTTTTCGGATAGTCTGTTAGTTCAAGGTCCCCTATTGATGTTTCTTGACAAAACCCAAAATTGCTCTGAACCCGACTCTACTGATTTCGAATTGGTCTCCTTATCCCTAGAATTTCAGTTATGTCCCTTAATCGTTCAGGATGAACCGCCCTAATCCCTATATATTCGCTGGAGGTCAGAACGGCCATGAAACAAATACTCGTCGCGGTCGATGAGCACGCTCATGCAGAGAAGATAGTCGATAGCGCAATCCAATTAGCAGGGGCTCTGTCCGCGAAGATTCTCCTGATATACGTGGTGGCAGACAAATCTGTCCCGGAAGAATATCGCGATGCGCACGGTGATGCGCTGCCCGAGCACTACTCTGCTGACCAGTTTCAACGAACCCTTGGCCCGCTTTTGAAAAAGATTGAGAAAGCTGGCATAAAGTATGAGGGAATAAGCAGCATCGGAAACCCGGAAAAAGAAATCCTCAAGGCGGCGGAATCAAACAAGGTGAGCTACATAGTAATGGGAACCCGTGGTTTGAGCGGCCTGAGTCGCTTGAAGGGCCTCAGCAGCGTGTCAAGGAACGTAATAGAGAAATCGACGATTCCAGTTGTGGCCGTGCCATAACCGACAAACGCCAGTCCCATTTGCCGCGTGTGGCCGCGGAGGGGCCTCATCGGAGAGGCTTTCAGGCGCAAATCCTCCGGGCGCCTATTTCTACGTGCCTGGGTGCGATTCCTATCGGCGGATTTACGCCTCATGACCGTCATTTGATGCATTTCAAGAAGGACGAGCCGAATGGCCACGCCACGCCGATTCCCGTTGCGGCGTCCAAAATCGGGATTGGCACGCCGTTCTGCTCCAATCGAACTTGTGAAAACGGTGCCATTCGTGCGCGCTACCGTTAAATATTGTCCGTCTTCGACGGCTCAAAGGAACCAGAGGTGAGCCACCGACGAACTGTGACGAATGCGATGCCCCCCTGACGATTCCGAGTGACGCCATCCATGGTGAGATTGTAAGCTGCAAGGAGTGTGGGGCATCCTACGAGATCAGGAAGGACGAGGCCTCGGGGCTTATCACACTCAAGCCAGCAGACAAAGAGCAAGAGGACTGGGGCGAATAACCCACGCCCTCTTTCGCTTTGTTTTATGACGTGATCAGGTGGGAAGAGAAGGCCCTCGCGCAGGCGGCCGCGAAGAAAGGCGTCAAGGCGAGGATGGTCGACTCGAGGGGGATAGATATCGCGCTGGAAGCTGATGGTCGAAGCCCAGAGATACCCGAGAAGGTAGTGCTCCAAAGATGCGTCAGCCACTATAGGAACCTGTACTCCACAGCGGCTTTGGAGGCGTCGGACCACACTGTCGTCAACTCCTTCCACACCGCATGGATGTCTAGCGACAAACTCTTCTGCACCCTCGCCCTCGCGAAGGCAGGAGTCCCGACTCCCAAGACCAAGGTCGCGTTCACGGAGGAAGGGGTATTGAAGGCGCTTAGCGGGCTGGGTTACCCCGCAGTCCTGAAACCGGTCGTCGGAAGCTGGGGGCGCCTCGCCGCGCTGATCAAAGACGACGACTTTGCAAAGGCGATAGTGGAGGACAGGGAGTTCATGCACCCGAGCTACCAGGTCTACTACCTGCAGGAGTACGTAAAACGACCCCCACGCGACATAAGGACGTTCGTGATAGGCGACAGGACGATCGCGGCCATCTATCGCACGTCCGCGGGAGACTGGCGCACGAACACGGCGAGGGGCGGAAAGGCCGAGCCGTGCCCGATAACCAAGGAGATAGACGACATCTCTGTCCAGGCAGCGAAGGCGGTCGATGGCAGGTTCGTTGGCGTCGACCTGATGGAGTCGCCTGACGGATATCTGTGTCACGAGGTCAACAACACGACCGAGTTCAAGAACTCCGTCCCGGCGACTGGAATCGACATACCTGGGCTCGTCGTCGACTATCTCGCGTCCCTGGACAAATGATGAATAGGGACAGCGCCAAGGCTCCAGAGGAAGACCATGGACACCAAGATCGACCCCGCAGTGAAACTCCTCATCGAGTGCCTCAGGGTCTATTCCCCCTCCACTAAGGAGTCGAGGCTGTCAAAGCTCCTCAGGGAGAGGATGCGTCAGCTCGGTTTCAGCGACATCAGGACTGACGATGCCGGGAACGCGATCGGGGAGGTGGGGGAGGGTCACCCCCACGTGCTTCTTTGCGGCCACATGGACACAGTCCCGGGATTCCTCAGGGTCAAGGTGGACGGCGAAAGGGTCTACGGGCGAGGCGCCGCGGACGCCAAGTCGCCCATGTGCGCGATGATCTCCGCGGTCCGCCCGGAGGCCGTCAAAGGGATGAGGGCGACCGTCGCGTGCGTGACCAGAGAGGAGGGCGACAGCCTTGGGGTCGAGACGCTGATCGAGTCTGGAGGGGACTACGACTACGCCGTCTTCGGTGAACCCGCTGGTGCGTCAAGGATGACCGTAGGCTACAGAGGAAGAATCGCGGCGAGGGTATCGGTCAAGACCCACGGTGGGCACGCCTCGTCTTCCTGGGCTCACCCGAGCGCAGTGGACGAGTCGTTCGGCCTCATGTCCGCTATCAAGAGCTACGAAAAAAGGAACACGGTAGACGGAAACCACTTCCGTTCGCTCAGCGCGTCGTTGACCATCATCAGGGGAGGCTCGTTCTCGAACGTCGTCCCCAAGGGCTGCAGCATGACGTTCGACGTCCGCATCCCGGCCGGCATGAACTCGTCCATCGTAAAAGAGCAGCTCACCAAGGTGGTCGAAGACCACGCGAAGACACGTGACGGGATCGAGGCCCACGTCGAGTTCGACGGATCGACCGAGCCTTACACCGCTCCCTTGGATTCTGTGGTGGTGAGGGCTTTCCAGAGGTCGATACTAAAGACCCTCCACTCGAAGCCTGTCCTGACCAACAAGACGGGTACAGGAGACATGAACACGATGGCAGAGAAGATGGGAATCCCGTGCGTGACCTATGGGCCGGCGGAGTCGAACCTGGGACACACCGAGTCGGAATTTGTGGAGATCCCTGACTACCTCAACTCGATAAGGGTGCTGGAAGGAGCCCTCGTCGAGGTCAAGGCCTTGCACGGCAAGAACTAGGTTCAGCTTTCTACCCTGTACTTCAGCCTGGACTTGCCCAGGGCTGAGATCAGCGTCTTCGTGTGCTCTTTGTTCTGGGTCTCCAAGTTGAATATCACCTCGGCCTTGCCGATGGGGACCCCTTCACCGACCCTGTCGTGCTCGATGCTCACCACGTGCGCTCTCGACTTGGTCACGACGTCGAGGATGTCCCTGAGAGCTCCCGGCTTGTCGGACGTCAGGATGCGCACCCTGAGGAGCCTGTGCTCCCTCTCGAGCACCTTGATGACAATCTGGTCGAGAAGGTACATGTCGATGTTCCCTCCGCTGACGATCGTCGCGCACTTCTCCCCCCGTGCCTTTACGAGGCCTCCCATGCAAGCAGCCACGCTAGCCGCTCCCGCCGGTTCCGCCACTATCTTCATCCTCTCGAGCAAGAAGAAGATCGTGCCCGCGATGTCCGAGTCGGATACCAGCACCACGTCGTCCACGTACTTCTTGATTAGGTTGTAAGTGAGCTTCCCGGGCTGCTTGACCGCGATGCCGTCTGCGATCGTGTCTTGAGTCTTGTAGGGCACCATCTTACCCGTCTTGAACGCCATGTACATGCTAGGAAAAGCCTCTGACTGGACGCCGACGACCTTCACGGAAGGCTTGACGCTCTTCACAGCGACCGCGACTCCCGAGATGAGCCCGCCTCCTCCGATTGCTGACACGACCGTCTGGAGCTCAGGAGCCTCTTCGATCATCTCCAAGCCCGCAGTCCCCTGGCCGGCCACCACCATCGGGTCGTCGAAGGCATGGATGAATGTCGAGTCCTCCTTCCTTGCGATCTGTCGCCCCATCTCGAGCGCGTCTTCGAAGACCGCGCCGTGCAAGACCACCCTGGCGCCGTAGCCCTTCGTCGCGTCTATCTTTGCAGGCGAGGCGCTCTCAGGCATCACGATGGTCGACTTCACCCCCAGAAGGGTGGCTGCGTGAGCCACGCCCTGAGCGTGGTTCCCTGCGGACGCCGCTACCACTCCCCTCTTCCTCTCAGAGTCAGAAAGGGAGTGAATCTTGTAGTATGCCCCCCTAATCTTGAAAGACCCCGTCCGCTGGAAGTTCTCCATCTTCAGGTAGAGGTCGATGCCGGTTAGCTCGCCGAGTGTCCTCGCCCTGTCAAGCGGCGTGACCCTCGCCACCCCCTTGAGCACGTCTCTGGCTCTCTCTATCTCTGCGAGTGTGACTTCGTGGTCGTCCATGTTTCAGCGCACCTTGTTGATGACGTCGCGCTTTGACTGGAACGGGTCTCCGAGGTTCCAGGCGTCATCCCTGTACCTCCTCGCCAGCAATTCTTCCATCAGAGCCGTCTCTCGTGCATCTGCTTCCGCGGGCTCCAATTTCAAGCCGGTCTCATCTCCAAGAGTTCGCACGAGGGTGTGAATAAACGAATCTACGTCGACCTGAGCGTTGGCGGTCCTCACGTCTCGGCTCCTCGTGTATCTCCTTTCTAGCGATTCGGGAGACGGTGTCGTCAAAGCCTTCACCATCTGAAGGTCTGCGTCCACGAGCAGAGTCCCGTGACAGAGGAAACCCTTCTTGGAGACATAGGCCGCCATCCCTGATATCTTTCCGTTCTTGGTCACGATCCTGTTGGGCGGGTCGAGCCACGCGTCAACTCCCAGGGTGGCCAGCGTCGCGACAAGTGGCCTCGAGGCGCTCGCGAAGATCGCGCGCGGCCCCGATTCGTATCTCAGGGGCCTTTCCATGACGCTTCTCCCGACGAAGATCGACCAGTTCACGTTGCCGGGTCCGTTATACACAGTCCCTCCCGCGGTGAAGCGCCTCACGATCGGCACTCCGTGGCTCTTGCAATAGTCGACGTCTGTCTCGAAGCTGGCGATTTGCGCCCTCCCTATGATGACCGATTCACTGTTCTCCCAGACGCGGACCATGAACCCGTCGTTCTGAACGAAAAGAGCCTCTTCGAGGGCCAGGTTCTCGTAAGGGTCGCGGACGCGCTCCCCGCCGGCTCGCGACACAATGACGCGGCCCTTGACCGCGTTCACCACAGGTTCTTCAACGCGGGCGCCCGCGCGAGCCGAGTTTCAAAAGCGTATTGCAGGTGTGGCGGTGGTGGCCTGCCGCATGCATGCGTGCACATCTTTTAAAGCCCAAATCGGGCCTGCGCGTCGTTGGTCCGGACGCGCCACCGTCACTCGGGCTTCACATTTCTCCCCAACGTGGCCCTGGCAGACGTCGCGTTCGCTGTGCGAGCAGACTCCCTACCGGCTCTGTTCGAATCCTCGGCGCGAGGCCTCACGGAGGTGATGGTGGACAGGAGGAGCCTGGTCGCGCGCATCGAGAAAAAGGTGGAACTCGGGCCCGCTTCGGTGGACATCCTGCTATATGACTTTCTCACCGAGCTGATAGTGATGAAGGACGTGGACTCGCTTCTATTCAAGGAGATCAAGGTGTCATTCTCACCGGGCAAAGACAAGAAGATTACCAGCAGGATGAGAGGCGAAGAGATCGACAGAGACCGACATAAGCTCCGCAACGACGTCAAAGCCGTCACCATGCACATGTTCGGAGTGAAAAAAAAGGCGAAGGGCGATGGGTGGGAGGCCACGGTCGTCCTCGACATCTGAGCGCCGGTGACCAATCCCTCGACAAACGCTTAAGTTTAATCAATCGGGGCCGGAGTTCGAAACCGGTGACCCCACGATGACAGACGTGAATATCGCGAAGCAGGTCTCCGATGTGATTTGGGAGGTCCCGACGTCCTATAAGCCAGGCATGAACGTGCCAGCCCGCATCTACGCGACGAAGAAGCTGCTCGAGTCCATGGACGACGGCGTCCTGGAGCAGGTCACCAACGTCGCCTCGCTCCCCGGCATCGTGAAGTTCTCCTATGCCATGGCGGATGCTCATTGGGGCTATGGTTTCCCGATAGGCGGAGTCGCCGCCTTCGACCCCGAGAAGGGGGTAATCTCTCCGGGTGGGATAGGGTTCGACGTCAACTGCGGGATGCGGCTGATACGCACGAACCTCAGGTTCGCCGAGGTCAAACCCAAGGTCAAGGAGCTGATCGACTTGATGTTCCGGTCGATCCCAGCAGGCGTCGGAGTGAAGGGGTCGGTAAGGGTCACCCAACCCCAGTTCGAGGAGATCATGAGGTGGGGAGTGAAGTGGTGCGCCGAGAACGACTACGGGTGGAATGACGACGTCGAGAAGATCGAAGAGGGAGGCTACATCAAAGGGGCCAACCCTGCGAAGGTCAGCCGACAGGCGTCGAGCCGGGGGATAAGCCAGCTCGGCACCCTCGGGTCCGGCAACCACTATTGCGAAATACAGGTCGTTGACCCGTCGAGGTTCTTCGACCCAAAGCTTGCGAAGCACTTTGGGATAGTCCACGACGACCAGGTCGTCATCATGATTCACTGCGGAAGCAGGGGCTTTGGCCACCAGGTGGGCTCTGACTACCTGAGGGTGTTCGACGGGGCGATGAAGAGATATGGAATCGCTGTCAGGGACAGGGAATTGGCTTGCGCTCCATTCTCCTCGAAGGAGGGGGAAGACTACTACGGGGCGATGGTCTGCGCTGCGAACATGGCGTTCGCGAACAGGCAGGTGATAGTCCAGAGGGTCCGCGAGGCGTTCAAGACGGTCTTCCACAAGTCACCCGAATCTCTAGACATGCACATCATCTACGACGTCTGCCACAACATCGCGAAGGTCGAGAAGCACACCGTCGACGGCGGGTCCTCGAGAGACCTCCTCGTGCACCGGAAGGGTGCGACGAGGAGTTTCGGGCCTGGCCATCGTGACATCCCCCCGGCCTACCGCGACGTGGGGCAGCCTGTCATCATAGGAGGCTCGATGGAGACCGGGTCCTACCTCCTACTCGGGACCGAGCGGGCGATGGAAGAGACGTTCGGTTCGACCGCGCACGGGTCGGGAAGGACGATGTCGAGGACCGCAGCGAAGAGGCAGGTGAGCGGCGCGGAACTCCAAAGGAGCATGGAGAAGAGAGGGATCTACGTCAGGGCCGCAACCATGGAGGGGCTGGCTGAGGAGGCCGGGATGGCGTACAAGGACATCTCCGAGGTGGTCGAGACGATGCACCAGGCCGGCATCTCGTTGAAGGTGTCCGCCCTCAGGCCGATAGGGAACATCAAAGGTTGACCTGTTAACTCGGAGTCCGCACGCCACCAGGTCAGGGGCGGAAGGCTTATTCTTGACAGCGGATGCCGCAGGGTATGCAGATGTGGTGAAGTGTGGACCCGAAGAACGTCACGCTGGTGGCTGCGACCGCAGTGGCCCTCACATCCCTCCTGATCACAGCGCTTGTCCTCTCTGACGCACCGAACAGCTCTGTCGTATCCACCATCACTGTGATCTCAACTCACACAGAGCAAGTGGTCTCCACGAGGTTGAATACGGTGACAGCCACGACGACGACCCACACCGTCGCCGCTGTTCAATCAACCACCGCCGGGGTGGCCGTAGAAATCACCTCCCTCCAACTGATCCCCCCCTATTTTCCTGTAGGGCCGACTTTCAATGCGACCGTCTTTGACGCCGGAACCCAAGCGGTGACAAACGTCACCATAGTTCTGGAGAATCGGACTTTTTCCTTCCCCGCAGTCACTTTCCAGAATCCTCTCCTGCCCGGACAATATGCCCACTACAACTTCACCATAGATGGCGGATACACAGGCGAGCCTCCCTACACGATTATGGTCTACGGGACGTTCCAAGACGGCCTGCCCTTCGCTTTCATCGAAACAGTAAACCTCAGGTAGCCCCTGCGCCTGCACGACGGTGTCAGGCGATGTAGCCCGGCTCGGTTTCGTCCCTTGGAGGCCTACTCTCTTCAATGTTCTGTTCCGTCATACCCTGCACCTGGGTCATTATCTGCTGCGCCTCCTTCGCCCTTTCCTGAAGCGCCGCCATATCGACCTTGATGCTAAGGATCCGCGACAGCGCTTCCAGCACCGACTGGGATGCCGCCGGGTCCAAGATGTAGCCTGGCGTCTCACCGAGAAGAGAGATGCCCTGGATGCCGTGGAGCTTCGCCATCCCGATTATCACCCCGTTCATCCCGCTTATCCCGCCCTCGTGCATTATCTGGATGGCGTTCTCAGAGAGCTTCGGAAGGAGCTCGGAAGACGTCACCGTGCCGAAGACCCGTCGCTCTTTCACGAAGCTGCCCGTGATGTAAGCGGCAAGGGAGAAGACCAGCTCGGCGTTCATCTTCTTGGCTTCCATTACGACCGCTTCAGCAAGTTCGTACTCTCCTGAAGACGTCGTCGGCTGGGTATCCGCGGTGAAGATGATCAGGTCGTTCTGTTGCCCTGTCTCTGCGTGATAGAGCTCGCCCTTCAGCATCGTCGCCAGCCCTCCCTCGTTGACGTTGACGTGTGGCGGAAAGGAGGAAGAATAGAATTCCATGAACTTCTTCGCCTTGAGGATCGTGACCAGGTAGTCCACCGCGAGCTTCCCCACGTATCCGCTCCCGGGGAGACCGCAGATCAACACGGGCTTCTTCGGGGAAGGGGATGTGATCTGCTTCTTCGTTATCTCGGGGAGCGTAGAGGTTTCTGGCATTCTCTTTTTTCATCCGTCCTGGATGTTCATCTTCAACTTGTCCTTCAAGTCCACGAACCTGCCCTTGTCCTGGACCTTTATCGTGGTCCGGAGGCTGAACCTTAGCCCGAGGTTCCTGAACAGCGCATATAGCTCCCCACCTGATATTCGCTCCCTCCTTCCGGTCTGCCTCATCAGCCTCGCCAGCTGCTCCACGACCACTTCTGTCTGTCTTGGATACGTCTCGTATGCCCTTTGTAGCACATCGTCCCCTCTGTCGTAGAGGGCTGCGAGGACGGTCTCCTTGCTGCTCTTCTCCGGCTTCGAGGCGATGAGAGTCGCGGCCGACGACGCCGCTGAAGCCATCTCGGCCCTCTTCTTCAGCTCGGCAAGTTTCCGCGCGTTGATCATCTTGAGCTCTAAGTCTTCGTCCAACGCCGTGAACGACGCCCAGCTCTAGGCCTAAATACTTAGTGGTAAATCCGATTTTCAGAGCTTCCTTTAGCCATAGAGTAACTGGTGTTGACGAATCCTTTGGTATCCCATTTGCGGTTCTGCTTCGTCTTCGGGTGATTCGTGAGACTGCTTCACGGCGGGTGATGGCGTCTCTTAGGGCAAATCTAAGCAATTATGGCGTTGCCCAAGCGGCAGCCGTAAAACAAATGGCTGCCATTATCTGATATTTGGGGCGAGTAGGAGTCACCGAGAAACATTCGGGGGCTGTCGCCGGTCAAATAGCAACTAAGCGAGACTGTGAAGTGTATCATGCCCTCTGGGCACGTGCCAGCAGAGTAACAGGGGAGTTGCAAGGGACCCGGAATTGACTCCTGAGCGAAAGGGACAAAGAGAAACAACACAACTGCCAAACCGGCTATGGCTACGAGAGCTACCCTCTGTCTCGGACTCAAGCTGATTTCGTCTGCTCAAGGGATTTCTTAAGAAGTTCCATCCACTTGTTGTTTCCTTCTACCCCCGACCCCTGCGACCTGCGCCGGAGTCTGACACTCTAAGGCCATGTACTGCTTCACGAAGTTGTAGTAGATTTGCTGACCGTTGCCTAGCGG
This sequence comes from Nitrososphaerota archaeon, assembly GCA_027886925.1. The sequence goes on along the minus strand of JAPCJN010000011.1, from coordinate 20,804 downwards.
GTCTTGTCGGTTTTCCATCCACTCTGAACCTTATTACTCTCACAGAATCGTGGAGGATACTACATTCCTCTAAATGCCCAGGTCCTGGAAAAAATGCAATTCTTGCAAAAACTGAACCGTAAAGTGTGTCCAAAATCCTTTTGATTCCTGCGCCCAAACGTCCAATCGAAATTGGACACAATGAGATGCTCTCCTATCCAAATCGCTTTGGACTCCTGTTCAATCCAGACTACGCAAGCGCGGGGTTAAATGCGCAAAAGGCATAGCATCTCACGTTCGCAATACGTCTCCGTTCAAAACCCTGTCTTGTGGATACTTAGTGCTGAACCTGCCGCCTCGTTGAATGTGATTCCGCTAATCCGCCCATCCGTTTGTCGTTGCGCTTCTCTTCTTTGATGATGCCGCGGTGATTCCTTCCTAGCTCTCTCCCTCCCTTCCTGCCGGACCTCTCATCGCGTCACTCGCTTTGCGCTGTCACTTTGACCCTGTTACGATGGACGAAGATAATTCATCCATACCTGCGACTCGAAAGTTGGGAACACGAGTCTCAGATCCTGCCGCACAGTCTCCAGTCTCCCCCGCCGAGCCCTCGATTTCTTCGGCTCGACCCGATACTGGATCCCAGTCGAAAGTGGCGCCTAATGCCGTTTCTGAAGTGACCGAGAAGATGTCCGCCTCGCAAGAAGGAAGCGCTCCAAAGCTAGCGTGGCCTCCCACAGAACACGACCTGCAGCGACTATATCTGGAAGAGCAACTCTCAGCAGCGAAGATCGCGAAAGTCTACGGGCGAAACACGAAGAATCCTAGGTCGGCTGCCTTCCTCATAACCTACTACCTGAAGAAGTACGGAATCGAAAGACGCGACCGAGTCGAGGAGCTTCGGAAGGATACGGAGGCGATAGTGGAGGCCTGGAAAGCAAAGCATCCGAAGGTAGAGGACGGCGAGGCTCCCGGCCCGGTCGAGGCGGACGACCCACGGCTTCTGACTGACGAGGAGGGCGCGGTCATCGAGCTCCTCCAGAACAAGGACTTGAGCATCAGGCACCTGGACCCGGAGACCAAGGCGCGGGTGCGGACGGCGATGGAAGGTCTCCATTGGACGCGGGGGCTCTCGCTCAACGACATCGCAGGCCTGGCCGGGAACAAGACCAGTGGGTACTCCTCGTACCTGTTCAAGGAGCTCGAGCTCAAGGCGAGACCGTTCGAGGAGGCTCGACTGAAAGGCGTCGCCAACCACTTAAGGAAATACGAACGGAGGCCCTTCGACGGAACTGACGAGGACAAGGCGTACATGCTCGGACTGAAACATGGCGACCTATCGGCGTATGTGCCATTTCGAAATGTGACCCGAGTCTCAACGAGTACGACGCATCCCGCTCTGGCAGAGCTATTCACAGACCTGTTCGGTCTTTATGGCCACGTCTACAAGCACCCTAGGCACAAGAAGGATAGCAACACCTACGAATGGAACTTCCAGGCAATCCTCGACAAGAGCTTCGGATTCCTCCTTGAGTCACGCGATGAGTGCCGTGAGTGGGTTGCAATAAAAGAGATTACTATGCTGGCCTACCTGGCTGGACTCGTGGATGCAGAAGGATACATTCGGATTTATCCTAATCCGCAGACTGTCGGAATAAGTGTGACCATCTACAACACTGACAGCGAGCTCGTGGAATTTGCCTACGACTGTCTCAAGCAACTTGGGTCCAATCCAAGCGAACCGTACCTAGAAAAGAGGGGAGGGTACGTTTCGACCAAGGGATTCAAAATCCTGCTGAGGCGTGACTATTGGAGGGTCATGGTTGCGAGATTCAACGAAGCACAGTCACTCCTTGACAGAATGCCCCTTCGGCACCAGGAGAAGGTTGCCCGAAAGGAAGTGGCGCTTTCGGTTGTCAAAGGTGACCTTTACGAAAAACTCGCGGAGACGATCTCCCGTCTCCAGAGGGACTTTGATGAGGAAGTAGCCCAGTTTACGAAGCAAGCCGAGGTCGAATATCGCCTGACCCATCCAGAATAGCCGCCCGTTCTCGGTTCGACGCTTTACATGTCTATGGAAAGACACACTGTGTGGATATCTCCGCCCATTTCGGAGCCAACGCAATGACACCAAATACAAATCATCTTTCGCGTTAGATAGCGAAGGCCTGTCTCGACGACTATCCGGGAAATACCGTCCTCCCGACAGAAGACCGTACGATTGTACTGAATTGCGAACCTAGTGACCTAGGGCTGGGTGATCTTAATGCACTGGGTCGGGCAACTGGTTTCACACGCCATGCAGTAGATGCAGTCCTTCTCTCGCATCGGCTCTGACTTGTCCGACCTCCAGCTGTCGTATTCAGGGGTTCCAGGAGCGAGTACCATGTCTTTGCCGGATCCCGACTGACCGGTGTTGAGCGCCCACTCGTACACGAACACCGGGCAGACGTCCATGCACACGCCGTCGGCGCTGCATGCGTCCCAGTCGACTGCGGTGTTGGTCCCGTGGATGCCGTGTGCTGTCGGCAAGGGCTTCCCCTCTCCGTCCATCCTCTGGACGCCAGCGGCCCTCACCTTGTGGCCGTTGTGCTCCCCTGTTATCGGAAACTCATCGGGTTTAGAAAGGAAAGCCGGATCGATTGGCTTTGTCTTGTAGCCTAACTCGCGTGCCATTTTACGATTCAGCCACGGCCCTTAGCCACATTATAAACGTGTCTTCAGAGTCACGATTTCAGGGCCTCGTAAGCCCCGTCCGTCTTGATCTTGTAGACGGTGATCGGCCTGATGACGAATATGCCGACCTCCACCACCCCCGGGATCGTCTTGAGCTCGCTCTCTAGCTGCTCTGGCCTCTCGATCGGGTCGAAGAGGGCGTCCATGAGCATGTTCCCGTTCTCAGAATAGGCCGGATACCCTCGCTGGTCGACCCTCATCCTGACGTCCATGCTTCCGTGCTTCCTCAGCATCGAGGTGACGGTCTCGCGTGCGAAAGGCGTCACCTCTATCGGGACCCTCACGTCGTTCGAGCAGAGCTTGTCGACGAACTTCTTCTCGTCCGCGACGATGGCCGCGTCTTTCGTGTTTGCTAGGAGCACCTTCTCTTTGAGCAGGGCTCCACCTCCTCCCTTTATGAGGTTCAGCCGCTTGTCGACCTGGTCGGCTCCGTCCACGACCTTCACCACATCGGGTCTGGTCAGCGGCGAAATCCTCAATGAGAGTTCCTGAGCGACGAGCTGGATCTGCAGCGACGTTGGGACCCAGACCGCCTCGGCCCCTCTCTCTCGAAGGTCTCTGACCATCACGGGCAGCAGTCTTGCGACAGTCGAACCACTTCCGAGGCCCACCACGTCTCCGTCTTGTATGCCTGATGCCAGCTCCTTGCCTAGCTTCTCCGTTTGAGATGATACGCTCAAGTCGATTCGTTCTCTTTTCTGTTGTCTATCTGCTCGAGCCTCTCGAGCGCGTCCATCACCTCGTCGCGGATCGCCCTAACCCTCCTCTCTCCCTCGGTATCATCCCTCTTGGGGGACTTTCGTTCGACCGCCCTCTCGAGGTCCTCGCTCTGACCTGACTGGGTGGCGGCCGCGACGACGGTCTGCGCCGTCGGCCTCGAGCTCCGGCTCGCGCTGATGGCCTCATCCAGACTCTTCTCTTGCTCTGACTGGCCCGGAAGTCTCTCCTTCGCCTGGTCCAGCCTGGTCTCGATGTTCTGGATCTTGTCTCTGAACAGCCCGACGAGCTCGTCTCTGAGCTTTTCCAGCTCGCCCACTTCGACGATGAGCTCCTTGTCTCTCAGCTTCGTCTCGAGGTCTCTGATTTGTGTGCTGTATCTCCTGGCTATCATCTCTCGCTCCTCCCGGGTGATCTTTCCTTCGTTCTCCGCCTCGTAGACCTTCGTCAGAGCGGCAGAAAGGAGGTCGCGTTCGAGCAGAACGGTGCGCATCTCCCTCCTCGATTTTTCAAGCTCTTCCGTGGTGACGGTCCTCTTGCGCAGCCGGCCGTCCTCCTCTCTTTGGACTACCTGGACCTTCTTGTTCCCCCTTCTTGGATAAAACGAAAGATAAGAGACACCAAGACCGGCAGCTCCACCAGCGGCGACGCCGATGAGGAGGCTCGTGGGGTCTACGGACATCCGGGCCAAGATTGGAGGCGAGGGGATATTAACGTTCGGGAGCGTCTCGGGCGATCCCAAGAAACTGGTCGCACTCGATCGTCATAGACGGCCTGAGACCCTACACAAAGCCTAAAAGGAACGCTCGGTCATATTTTCTCGACGATGAGGTACACGCCGTCCCAGTCAGAGCCCTGGTTAGCTCCAAGGGCAGATGTTGAACTCGCGACGATACTGAGTCAAAACCGTCAGCTCTTTTCGCCGTCAGGAAGCTTTTCAAGCGTCACCTGCCCAACGTCAGCTCAATGCTTGTGACCAAGGGCGTGCGGGTCCACGCTGACACCCATCAAGTCTTGAAGACCATAAAGGCGAGGAACAGGAGCAAGAGCATGGACGAAGTGATCAGGGCGCTCATCAAGGGCGCGACGGGAAAGAGCGTCGAACAGTACTCGCCCCAGAAGAACAACGCGCGGCTGCCTTCTTTCATCGAATAGACGACGAAAGGCGCAAGATAGAAATAAACACCCTCGGCAGGCGAATCCAGATGGCAAAGTTCGACGGGATAGTCGAGAAGAGGCTCCTGACTGTGACTGAGAAGGAGGATGAGATCACGCTGGTGTTCGAGGACAACCGGTTCATGTTTGTCTCGTTGAAGGACGGGAAACTCCACTCCGAGAGCGTCCCCGAGTGAAAAATGCCCCATAATGAGATTCTCAGGAGAGCGGATTTCGGGAACTTTCTAGGTCCCCCGAAGGTGGCCTTAGGAAGCCGTAGGTATTTGCTCTTCCTTGAAGCCTGACCTGTCGATCGTCAGGAGGTCGATTCCATTCCCGCTCATCGCGTCCCTTTCGATCGCGGCCTTTATCGCCGTGACGGTGAGGTCTCTGGCGTCTTTTTGGGACATCCCCGCCACGTAACCCGCTTCTATCACGCCCGTCGCCATCTCAGCACCCGTGCCGACCGACGCGTATTCATCCGCGATCAGGCTCCCGAGCGGATCCAGCACCCAAACCCGGGGCTTATCGTCGACACCGCCGAGTATCACTTGGGTGAGCAACGGAGCGAACCTTCTCTCGAACATGATGACTGAGGTCAGCTTTGCAACCGCGGAGGGCTTCAAAGTCCTCCTCCCCTCGAGCTCTTTCAGCTTGGCGTAGACGCCTACCTCTTTTACAAGATTCTGCATGTCCGCGATCATCCCTGCACAGACCGCACCGACTGTCTCGGTCATCCTGAATACCTTCATCCCTCCCTTGCTGATGACGTAGTTGCCGAGAGTAACCCGCTTCTCCGCTCCGAGCACGACCCCATCTTTGTAAGTGATCCCCACGGCAGTCGCGCCTGGGATATATGCGTCGAAAGACATTCTCTGATAAACCGAACAATGCCCGCCATGCGGTCTTATTAGCTATTTTGCTCCGGGAGGAGAAATCGACATCATGGTGACATCAGCGACTCGCGAGAATTCGTAGTCGGACGAGGTGAACTGCTTTGCCACGTGGAGGCTCGTCTCGAGGTGCTGAGTCACTTCGGGGATCAGCAGGGTGGAGCTCGAATCCGACATGCAGAGCACCGGGGCCAGCATGTCTGCGAGATGAGAGTCCACGGTCGCCCCGCCCGCGGACGCGCCGAGAAACGTCTGCGCAGCCTCGCGCCCTACGCTCTCCGCCGGCTTGCCGGGAGCGCCTATCGAGTCAGCTCCGACGAAGCACCCTTCTCCGACCAGCGAGACGAGGATCGAGCTGCCCGGTGATATCGAATCTTCAAGGAAGACGTCTTTTTTCGCTGTCTCAACCCCGCGTCCTCGCAGCACCGCCACTGCGGCATTGGCCTGCCTCTCCGCTACCTTCACCGGGAGCTTGCTGCACCTGCTGACGACCGCAGGGCCCTCCTGAAGTCCCACCGGCTCGGTCAGTCGGAGGGCGTTCACGTGCTCGCATGGGTCGATGTGGACTCTCGCCCTCCCGCCCCCGTTCGGGTAATAGCCTCGCCGCTCGACGTGGAACGAGAACGAAATACCGATCGCCTTCATGGCCGGTCCGACGACGCTCTCGAGGTAGTCGGAGGTCGGGCTCCAGGGGACATCCGTGCCTCCGACAAGTTCCATGTCGAAAGAGCCCCTCATCAAAGAAACAGCAGGGATGACAGCCTGGAGCACGAGGGGGATGCTCGCCGCCGTCCCTAGGTCGAAAGACATCCGCTTCTTGGTCAGGCTGCCGGGGGCGAACGTCAGTTCAGTGGATCCCACACCGCCTCCAGAGACATCGGCCGAGCAGATCTGGCTCAGGATCTTCAGAGTCGCAGAGTGCTGGGGACGAAGCCCCGGGATCCTCCTGCCTGCCCTGATCTTTGTGACATGGATCGGGACACCGAGCACCATTGAGAAGCACACGGCCGTCCTGAGGATCTGTCCCCCGCCTTCGCCGAAAGAGCCGTCGACCTCCACTGGCGCGGGAGACGGCGACGATGATGATGATGAGGAGGGGGGGTGCATATGGGCGATTGCGAGCGAGCGAGCCACCGAAAACCGCTTAAATACTCACCGAATTTCGTCGGACATAGAAACAGTTGCCCGCCGGAGTGTTCGTGGGGAGGTTCCAGCCTTTCCACAACGGTCATCTCGCAGCTGTAGGCTATGCCCTGAAGAAGGTCGACTACCTCTTCATAGTGATAGGGAGCTCGCAGAAGAGCCACGAGCGCGATAACCCATTCACGGCGGGGGAGAGAATCGCGATGGTCAAGGCGGCTCTCGGCGAGGCCAGGATATCGCCCGAAAAATGGATGGCGATCCCAATCGCGGACACCGAAGCCCACGCGCTTTGGCCGGCCATGCTGAAGACGACCCTCCCGCCATTCAACTTGGTGTTCACCAACGACGGGTTGACGACCAGGCTGCTGAATGAGCAGGGGATCAAGGTAGAAGCCGTACCGTACCTCGAACGAGCCAGCTATTCAGCGACGAACGTCCGCAGCCGCATCCTAGAGATGATGGACTGGGAGAAGCTCGTCCCCAAGCCGGTCGCGTTCATAATCAGGGACATCGGCGGAGTGGAGAGAGTAAGAAGCATGATTCATAAGGACCTTGAAGGGGAGGGCAAAGCGAGGACCTTGAGATGAGCGTCCATCCGAAAAAAAGGCTCTTGATGATCCCTGGGCCCACGAACGTGCCTGACCGGGTGATGAACGCCATGCTAAAGCCGATGGTCAACCACCGTTCTCCCGATTTCATCGCCCTCCTCGAGAGCGTCACCGAGAAGAGCCGGTACCTGTTCCAGACGAGGGAGCACGTAGTCACGATGACAGCTTCAGGCACGGGCGGCGTCGAGGCCGTGGTGGATGCTCTGGTGCGCCCGGGCGACAACGTGGTCGTCCCGGTCTATGGAGAATTCGGCCAGCGTCTGGCCGAGGCTGTAGGGCTAGCAGGCGGAGGGGTGGTGAAGGTGTCCGCTGAGCCCGGCATGATTCCACGGCTGGACGACATCAAGGACGCGATAAGAAGCACGGACAAATTGAAGGCCGTGTACATCGTCCACAACGAGACGAGCACGGGCTGCGCCGTCCCCTACATCCAAGAACTGGCCGCTGCGGCGCATGAGAAAGGCGCGTTTTTCGTGGTAGACGCAGTGTCAAGCTTGGGAGGATACTCGCTACCCGTCGACGCATGGGAGGTCGACATGTGCGTCACGGCCAGCCAAAAGTGTCTGGCGGCCCCGCCCGGCCTCGTCATCATTTCCCTGAACAGCAAGGTGGCCGAATTCGTGAAGAACACGCCTCCCACGGTGAGGTACTTCGACCTGGGAAAGCAGCTCGAGTTTCTGGAGCACAGCTACACGCCTTTCACTCCTGCGGTCTCGCTGTATTACGCCCTCGAAGAGGCGTTGTTGGTGCTGATGGAGGAGACTCTCGAGAAGCGGGTCGAAAGGCACGCAAGGTCCGCCGGACAGCTTTACTCCGCGATGGAATCTATGGGGCTTACGTGTTTCGCGGATAAGCGCTGCAGGTCCAACACGGTCATCGCGGTGAACTACCCAAAGGGCGTCGACGACGAGCAGTTCATCCGGATGATGAGCGAGGAGCACGACATCGTCGTCTCGCCAGGGTTCGGCAGCCTGAAGAGCAAGATATTCAGAATCGGCTCGATGGGGCAGGTCTCGGGCACCGACATCCAGAGGACTGTCACGGCGGTGGCAGAGGTTCTCACGAAGCTAGGGTATCCAGTGGATTTGAAACGGACCGCGGAAATCCTCGGAAGCGGTCCTTATCCACTAAGCATTTAAACTGACCCGGAACGACGATGGTGTTTCAACCAAATGCCGTTCTCTAAAGGGTCTCTTGTTTACGTCAACTACACCGCGAAGGTGAAGGACACGAACGAACCTGTAGAGACCACGCTCGAGGACGAGGCCAAGAAGCTCGACATACATGACCCCGACCGCCGATACGAGCCTCGCCTCGTCGCGGTGGGAGAGGAATGGGTGCTCAAAGGACTAGACGAAGAGATCGCCAAGATGGAAGTCGGCGAGAAGAAGACCACCGAGCTGCCCCCTGACAGGGCCTGGGGGGAGAGAGATCCGACCCTGATGCGGATGGTCCCGTTGCGCAAGTTTGGTGAGAAAGCAGACGAACTCCGAGTAGGGGACGTCGTCGAGCTTGACAACCGCGTCGCGGTCGTCAGGTTCATCGGCTCCGGACGGGCTCAGGTGGACTTTAACCACAGGCTCGCCGGCAAGACGCTCATCTATGAGATCGAGGCGGTGAGGAAGGTCGAGCCAGGAGAAGACACCTTGCGTTCGCTGATCAAGAGGCGGTTCCCGGGATATGGCGAAAAAATAGACCTGACCCAGAACGCCGGGGACGTGTCGTTGGCGATACCCGAGGACGCCTTCCTGGTAGAGGGCCTTCAGATCATCAAGAGAGGAATAGCGAACGACTTTTTGCATTTTGTTCCTGAAGTGAAGAAGATAACATTCTCAGAGGTGTACGCAAGGAAGGAGGATGCGGCAGCGGGAACCAAAGCCACACCGGGACCACAGGTGGCAGCGGAGACGCCGTCTCCGGAGCCCGAGAAAGGCGAACCGCCCGCTTCGGAACACGAAGCGCATCAGACCGCTTGATCGGCGGGTCTCGCTAGATTACGCCTGTGCGTGTCGCAAGTTCTCTCGCCGCCTTTCGGTCTAGCTTCGCCTTGGACAATATCGTGTAACGATCTGGCCTTATCGAGGGCGCCTCCAGGAGAGCCCTGACGACCTCCTCGTCCGAGATGCCGAGTTCAGACCCAGTGACCGGCGCGTTGACATCCTTCAAAGCCTTCCTTACCCTCTCCCAGTCTAGCCCATGCAACGATGACATCATGATCGTCCCGATTCCGCACTGCTCCCCGTGGAGCCCCTTCCCAGGACATACCGCGTCCAGCGAGTGACTGAAGAGGTGCTCCGATCCGCTACAGGGGCGGCTGCTTCCCGCTATTCCCGCAGCGACCCCAGCGCTGATAAGGCCTTCCACCAGCGCTCTCGCCGACTCCTTGCCATATGCGCCGATCCTCTTCGACCCATCCAGGAAGACCTGCGCGCTCATCAGTGCGAGGTTGGCCGCATATCCTCCGAAGTATTCGCCGACCTCCTTGTTCGCCAGCTCCCAATCCTTGACGGCCGTCAGTTTTGAGACAAGGTCGCCGCAGCCTGCTGCCTCCAGCCTCTTCGGTGCCGCGGCTATCACGTCTATGTCGGCGAGGATCCCGACGGGCGGCTTGGCCCGCGCCGAGTAGTGGGCGCCCGTGCCGGAGATCGAGGCGAAGGGGCTCGCTATGCCGTCGTGCGAGGCGCTCGTCGGGACCGAAAAGAAAGGCCTGTTGACCTTGTACGCGGCGAGCTTCCCCACGTCCACGCTCTTTCCGCCCCCGATGCCGACGATGCAATGAGCTCGGGAGGACGCCGCCATCACCTTCTCGACGTTTTCCATGTCGGATGACTCCACTTCGACCCATTCGACGTTGGATCCCAGAGACTTGTTGACGATGTCCTTGACCTTCTCCTGCACATGGACGCCCGACGCGACGACCGTAGACCTGTTCGCCGTGGGAAACCTGATGAAATCCCCGAGCTCTCCCAGGACGTCCTCTCCCACGAATATGCGGCGAGGAAACTCCATCATATGGGAGCCTGACTGCATCAGACTAAAGCTACCAACCTCGAGAATAAAAACTTCCTAGCGCTCCTGCCTCCGTCAGATTTTTCCGGCGAGCGCCGGGGCGATGACGACGATCCATGCAAAGGTTAATTAAGAGACATAGACAAACCGATTTCGTCCTCACCGGACACATTCCGCATGCATACTACGTCAATCACTGTAGATAAAAAGAGAAATGAGCTTGAACACCACGAGTCAAAAGATACCGGAACAAGCAAAGTATCACGGGACCACGACGGCTGGGGTGGTCTGTTCCGACGGCATCGTCCTCGCCACTGACACGAGAGTGACGGCAGGCGGTTTCATCGCCCACAAGAGGGGAAAGAAGCTCCTCCAAGTCGACAGGCACCTTGCCGTTACCATCTCTGGAGGCGTCGCGGACGCCCAGAACGTGGTCGACAGTCTCAAGTATTACGCTAACTCTTATCGGATCGAGAAAGGAATCCCGCTCCCGGTAAAGTCGGCCGCCCGGATCACTTCGAACATCCTTTTCTCTTCGCGCTACTACCCATTCATCGCGATAGTCCTCATCGGCGGGTACGACAACCAGGGCGGTTCGATCTACAACGTCGACCTTTTCGGGTCTTCGATCTTGGAGAAGGTGACTGCGACGGGAAGCGGCTCCCCAGTGGCGTACGGAGTCCTCGAAGAGGGATACAAAGAGGGGATGAGCGTCGAGAAGGGAGTCCCTCTCGCAGCCAACGCCATAATCGCAGCGACGAGGAGGAACGTCTACACGGGCAACCATTTCGACATCGCCATTATCGACGACCAAGGCTTCAGGGAGGTTTCAGAGCAGGAGAAGGAGAAGCTCCTCGCTCAGTTCGCGGGACGCAGTTAGGGTTTGGCGCAAAAGGCAAATCACGTAAGCCTCATGGGAACTATTCTAAACGGTATCCCAGCGGAGGCTCAGATCACAAGGATAGAGTACGAGGGCCCGAGGATAGCCCTCTACACCAAGAACCCAAAGTACCTCCACCAGAACAACTACATCATTTCAGAGATAGTCAACACAGTGAAGAAGCGCGTCGTGACCCGGACTGAAAAGTCGATCCGAAAGCCCGAGCAGGACGCCAAGTCGATCCTCGAGAAGCTGATCCCGGTGGAGGCGGGCGTCTCGAACTTCTTCTTCGACGACGCTACGGGAGAGGTCCTCGTCGAAGCGAACAACCCCCGTGTTCTCTCCACCGAGGTCGGGTACGACCTGGGAGAGCTGATGGGACAGACTGGTTGGAAGATCAGGGTCAGAAAAGCCCCGCACATCGCGTCCTCTGCCATCCAGAGCATGTATTACGCGATGAGAAGCGGGAGCGAGGAAAGGGAGAAGTTCTACAGGGAGCTGGGTGAGACGATATTCCGGCCGAGGTACACCTTGGCGGAGCAGATCACGATAAAGTGCCTCGGGGC
>JAPCJN010000011.1:8217-9108 GCA_027886925.1 Nitrososphaerota archaeon | reverse complement strand
AAGATCCTGCTCGACGCGGGCATCTCGCCGGGAGCGAAGAACAGCTGGGACGCATATCCGCGGTTGGACTGGGCGGACGTCCACCTCAACGAGATAGACGCCGTCGTCCTCAGCCACGCGCACCTCGACCACATGGGTTTCTTGCCCGCGCTTTTCAAGTTCGGGTACGACGGGCCGGTCTATTGCACGGAGCCGACGCTGCCTCTCATGACTCTCCTCCAGAACGATTTCATCAAGATAGCCCAGATGGAGGGCGGCCGGATACTCTACGACCAGAAGGACATACGGAGCCTGATACAGCACACCATCCCGCTCCAATACGGGACGGTCACCGACGTCTCGCCGGACATCAAGCTCGTCCTCAACAACGCGGGACACATCTTGGGTTCCGCTACCGTGCACCTCCACATCGGCGAGGGGGTCCACAACATCGTCTACACGGGCGACTACAAGTACGGCCGGACGCAGCTCTTCGACTCCGCAAGCTGGAACTATCCGCGGGTCGAGACGCTCATCACGGAGTGCACCTACGGCGCGAAGGAGGACATCATGCCACCCCGTGAAGAAGTGGAGATGAACTTCGTCAACGCGATCAACAACACGCTGGCACAAGGAGGAAAGGTCCTTATCCCGATTCCCGCGGTCGGCAGGGCGCAGGAGATCATCCTCGTCCTCGACCACTACATGAGGAACAAGGTCCTCACGGAGGCGCCGGTCTTCCTGGAAGGGATGATATCGGAGGCTACCGCGATACACGTCTCATATGCGGACTACTTGTCGAGGGAGCTTCGGACAAAGATACTCGAGCAGGGCGTGAACCCCTTCGTCAGCGAGTACTTCACCTCCATCGAGCACTCTTCCAACAGGGACGAGGCCTTGAGGGAGGGCCCA
>JAPCJN010000011.1:0-8207 GCA_027886925.1 Nitrososphaerota archaeon | reverse complement strand
ATCATGGCTACCTCGGGGATGCTCGAAGGGGGCCCTGTGCTCCAGTACTTTGAGCACATCGCCCCATCAGACAGGAACAAGATCCTGTTCGTCTCGTACCAGGTCCAGGGTACGCTCGGTCGGCGCGTCCTGGACGGAACGCGCCAGGCGAGCCTCCTGGGCGACAACGGCAAGATCAAGATCGTCGACGTAAACGCCAGCACAGAGAAAGTCGACGGATTCAGCGGCCACAGCGACTACAATCAGATCATCAGGTTCATCGGGAAGATGCGCCCGAAGCTACAACAAGTGGTGGTCCAGCACGGGGACAAGCGGAAGATCGAGAACCTCGCATACGTGATCCAGCGCATCTACCGCATTCCTGCCTTGAGGCCGGCCGTGCAGGAAGCTATCCGCGTCTTCTAGGAAGAGAGAGAGCCTCTCCAAATCCTCACGCCTGGAGGCGTGATGACTATCCGCTCCTCCCCGAGCCTCGCGATGTCCCCGCCTATCGAGGTCACGAACTCGTAGAGCTGCTCTACGACCGTCTTCAGGTCCTCGACGCTCTTCTGGGCGAGAGGGGTGACTCTCAGAATCACTATCGTCCTGTTCGCAACGTCCTGCCGTATCTTTTGCAGGTCTTCCGCGTTGCGCAGCTGAAGGGCCTTTAGCAGCATCTCCCCGCCCGCCACCGCTCCGCCCTCCTCCGAGCCTTCTGTCGCTAAACTTGATTCCAACTTAACAGTATCACGTCCAAATAGAATATCCCCGCTTTTAAACATGAATGTAGTATTTAGAGCGCAAGGTCAAATTTTCTTATACGCATTCCAGAACCTGTCGCCGAGATGGTGCAGGTTCTTTACGCAGTTCCCCTTTTTCAAGTCCGCCATCTCCGAGCTGGGAACCGTCGCCCTTCCCACCGCTATCGCCCTCCCTTTCTTGCCTTCGCGGACTACGACCAGCTTTCCAGCATCCCCCCATCCGTCATATTTGGTGATGCCAGGGCGCATCACATCGGCCCCTTTGATTATGTACTTTAGCGCGCCATCGTCGATCGTCACGGAAGGGAACAGGTCCGCAACCTGAGACGACCCTATGAAGGGAAGGTACTTTTTTGCCTCGCCCTCGGCTCCCGCCTCGTCCTTGGCGCCGCTGTCTATGAAGGCGTATTTCCCATCTACGATGACGAACTTGGATTCTTCGTCCGGCTCGAGGACCTCGACCTGCGCGGAGTTCGGGACATCCAAGTGCGCGCCCGTGTCGCGTTGAATCTCAGAGATTAGGTCTCTGGAATCGTGCTTCGAGATTACCTGCCTCTTCATTTATGGTGGAAACGCTGAATCCATCAATTTAATAAAGCCAGTCTACGACCTCCGTTTCAGCCGGTGCAAAGAGAGACAATGTCCGCAGACATGGCGATCAAAGTATTGGAGACGAGCGTCGGCAAGATAGTCTTGATCAAACTGAAGGGAGGAAAGGTGATCAGGGGCGCGCTGTCAGGGTTCGATCAACACATGAACCTGTCACTCGAGACCGCCGAAGAGATCGTCCCAGAGGGCAAGTCCACCCCTCTGGGGACATTGATCGTAAGAGGGGACAACATCATCATGATTTCTCCGCCTCCTGGGTAGAGCTTCCGCATCCGCCATCCCATCGAACCGGCGGCCCCGACATAGACCATCGAAGGCAGCTCCTTGCTCGTCGACGAGGCGATTGCGACGCGATCCTTGAAAGAGACCCTAAGGCGGTTTCGTTCAGAACTCACGTAACAGGAGCCGACCGATCCACTGAAGCGGGCATAGCCATCAACCTTTTGGGGTACCGTCACTCTGCGCGGGGTGCTGTTCTAGGCCAGCACCATCAGACTCTCGCCAGAAAGTGTTGCTCAGGCGTATCCGCTCGTTGTGCGCTGAAAAGGAGCCGAGTTCAAAAGGGGGAAATGAAATGATAAATAGACTCGGGCCGAACTTTTTTCGGGCAATTTGGGGCGTTTCCCTGAGATAGCGTTCAAGCCGGAGCACGAGGAACTCCGCGCTTGGGCTAAGGAGTTCGCCAGCCGTGAGATCGCTCCCGTCGCCGACGAGATCGACAGGACGGACGAGTACCCGCGCGACCTCGTGAAGAAGATGGGAGAGCACGGGCTGCTCGGCCTGAACATCCCTGTCGAGTACGGTGGGCTCGGCCTTGGCCTTGTCTCGTCAGTCGTGGTCGCTGAGGAGATAGCGAAGGTCAGCCTCTCGGCTTGCCTCATAATCGGAGTGCAGAACGGGCTCGTGGGGTACCCTATATCGCAGTTTGGCACGAAGGAGCAGAAGGAGAAGTATCTTCCCGGGCTCGCGAAGGGCGAAATCATCGGCTCCTACGGGCTCACGGAGCCGGGCGCGGGTTCGGATGCCGCGAACATCCAGACCCAGGCCGTGAAATTCGCCGATGGTTACAAGATCAACGGCTCGAAGATCTGGATCTCCCAGGGATTCCAAGCCGACCTGGTAGTCCTGTTCACCAGGACTGGAAAGGTCGAGGACGGCGCCGCCGGCATGACCGCCTTCTTGGTCGAGAAGGGGGCCTCCGGGTTCAGCGTCGGTGGCAAGCTCGAGGTCATCGGGATCCGGGGCACCGGGACGGCCGAGCTCATATTCAGAGACTGCGTCGTTCCAGCGTCGAACATGGTGGGTTCGCCGGGCGATGGCTTCATCATCGCCATGGCCGTGCTCAACCAGGGGCGGGTCGGGGCTGCTGCAGGCGCGCTGGGCGTGGCCGAAGCCGCGCTCGAGGCGTCAGTCGCTTACTCGAAGAAGCGGATGCTCTTCAACAGGCAGTTGGCGAAGCTCGAATCGATAAGGTTCCTAATAGCTGACATGGCCACGAGGCTCGAGGCGGCGCGGCTGCTCACCTTCAGGGCGGCCTATCTCAGGGACAAAGGCGAGGAGTTCGTCAGGGAGGCGTCAATGGCCAAGGTCTTCTCGACAGAGATGGCAGTCTGGGTCTGCGAGAGGGCGATCCAGATCCACGGCGGCATCGGTCTGAGCAAGCTGCTCCCTTTGGAGCGGTATCTGAGAGACGCGAAGATACTCGACATAGTGGAGGGCACTTCAGAAGTCCAACGGTGGATATTGTCGCGGGAGATACTCCAGGATTGAACAACGTCGCGATAGTAGGCATCGGTCACTCGAGGTTCGGTAGGAGGGCTGACGTGAACCTCGGAGAGCTCGCCTTCGAGTCGATAAAGGTCGCGCTCGAGGACTCAGGGGCGGAGAAGAAGGACGTCCAGAACGTCACTGTGGGGAGCGCCGGAGGCTGGAATGAGGAGAACCTCCCGGCGGTCGTGGTGAACGAGTACGCGGGCTTCCAAGACATCGGCACCATGAGGGTCGAGGCCGCGTGCGCGAGCGGGAGTGCGGCGGTCAGGAGCGCGTACCTCAGCGTCGCCAGCGGCGAAGCGGACCTCACGATGGCGGTCGGGGTAGAGAAGATGACCGAGGTCGACACGTTGACGGCCGTGGAGCTGATGGGGAGGTCGGGCTCCTATCTCTGGGAGTTCGAGAACTACGGGATGACCTTCCCTGCCTACTACGCCCTTTACGCCGTCGCTCACATGAACCGGTACGGAACCACTGAAGAGGATATGGCGCGGGTCGCGGTGAAGGCGCACCACTATGCGGCGATGAACCCGCTGGCGCAGTTCCGAAAGGAGATCACGCTCGAGAAGGCCCTCGCCTCGCAGGTGGTTTCGTGGCCCCTGAAGCTCTACGATGCGTGCCCGATCTCGGACGGGTCTGCCGCGGTCGTCCTCGCGAGCGAAGAGACGGCCAAGAGGCTTTCCGACACTCCCGTCTGGATAAAGGGGATGGGCTGCTCTTCGGACTCCGCCAACCTCAGCAGGAGGTCAGACTACGTGGGTCTCCGCGCGACGGTCGACGCGTCCAGGAAGGCGTACGCCGCGTCCAGAGTGTCCCCGCGGGACGTGGACGTAGCCACATGCCATGACTGCTTCACGATAGCGGAGCTGATGGCTTACGAGGACCTTGGATTCTGCGAGAAGGGAGAGGGCGCGAAGCTCATCCGCGAAGGCCAGACCGAGGTCGGTGGGAGAATCCCCATGAACGTCGACGGTGGCCTCAAGGCGAAAGGCCATCCAATCGGGGCGACCGGGGTATCGATGATGGTCGAGGTCTCGAAGCAGCTCAGGGGCGAGGCTGAAGGCGGCAGGCAGGCGCAAATCAAAAACGGAATCGGTCTCGTCCACAACGTGGGTGGGACAGGGCACTACTGCTACGTGACAGTACTCTCGAGGTCCATTAGCTAGATGAAAGCCGACGAAGGACAGCCGACCCTCCACTCGAAGCGGAGCCTGTCACTGAAGTTCAACATACCCACGTCGAAGACCCAGAAGTTCTGGGATGGGCTCTTGGAGGGCAAATTCGTCACGACAAAGTGCACTGACTGTGGGAAAGTGAGTTTCCCACCGCAGGCGGACTGCCCTCGCTGCATGAGCGGAAACTCGGGGTGGGTCGACCTTGGGAAGGAAGCAGAGCTCCTGACGTTCACGTACGTGCAGGTCACCCCGACGAGCTTCGTCGACCACGACCCGTACCTTGTCGGGATTGGCAGGCTGAAGGAGGGCCTCAATGTCCTCGCCTGGATCGAGGGAGGCGACCCACGGAAGCTGAAGCCTGGCGAAGCACTGCAAATCGAGTTCCGGAAGGGAAACGACGGGAGCCCCTATTACGTCTTCGTCGTCAAAGGCTAGTTGCGCTAGAACTCGACCTGAATCGACCGCATGACCTCAGCTATCCTGAGGAACCGGTCCTTGTAGAGCAGGATCTTGGTAATTGAACCCTTGAACTTCAGCAAGCCCTTCAGAACGGCGGATTGGAAGTCAACCTCGCCCTTCGCGACCTTCGTCCAAGTCTCGTAGGAGCCATCGAAGGAAAACTCCGCCTGCGCAGTCGCGTCTGAGGGGGAGATGAACGTCTTCCCCTCTTCCACCTTGACCAGGTAAGTCTGAGCGCTCCCTTGGTCGGTGGAACCGAGCCTCATGCTGGTCTTCAACCCTTTGGTGCCCTCCTGCCACTTCGGGTCGTTGGAAAGCTTGTCTTGCAGCTCTGTGAAGAATTCCTGCGAGAAGTACTTGACCATCGCGCCGCCTACCTCGACAGGGCTTTTTTGAGCTTACCTATCGAGCCCGACGTAAGCCTCGATCTCAGGACGACGCCGTCCACACCCACCTCCAGCAGCTCTCTCACTTGGGATATGTCCTGGTTGTCGGTCTTCACGATCAAGGCGCGCTCGAACCACACCGCCTTCTTCAGTGCGAGAGGATATCTCTTCGATATCAGGAAGGTCAGAGCCTTCCTCGCTTCGTCGTCTATGGTTCTCTCGCTGGTGAGCAGAAGGTATCTCTTGTGCCTAGGGCCCCTCATTCAGGCGCTCTTCCCCAAAAGGCGGGTGTAAAAGCCGACCGGGTCTCCCTTGACGAGAAAGGAGCGAGGCTTCACCTTCACCCTTATGGGGTCTGAGTCGGCCGGAACGGCATTCCCCTGCATGACGAGCACCTGTTTGCTCAGCCTTATGTAAAGCGCGTTGTGCTCGTCGAGGGAGTGGCCGAGGTCTGCCAGCACAGACCTCTTCTCGTCCTCCCGCATGTGGGAGAAAATCTCCAGGAGCGCCTTCTTCGCCTCCTCCCCGGTCGGATGGCACCTGACCCATACTATCGCGTTTCCATAGTGCCCCTCGAGCAGCTGTCTCTCCTCGCTGACCTCGACCCCGATGAGGCCTCTCACCGCCTGCCAGACCTTCCCTTCGTCCTCCGTCGCCTGCAGGAAGTAGGAGACCTCGAGGGACTGGACCTCCGAACTCAACGCGAAAATCTCTGTCCTGGACCAAAATAAGTTTATCAAGTCTCTGGACCGGAAATCCTCGAACAAGTCAGGATGCACGACGACCTGCGAGTCCTCGGTATTGAGAGCACCGCGCACACCTTTTCCGTCTCCCTGGTCTCGGAGAGAAGGGGCGTGATCACGAACGCAAAAGACGTCTACATGCCACCTGAAGGAAGCGGGATACACCCCGCCGAGGCGGCAGACCATCACACGGCGGTCGCGGTCAAGGTCTTGAAAGAGGCGGTGCAGAGGGAAGACGGGCTGGCCGGTCGGTTCGACGACGTCGACGCCTTCGCGTACGCGATGGGGCCTGGGCTAGGGCCTTGCCTCAGGGTGGGCGCAGTGGCCGCGAGGACCCTCGCCCTCTCGACCGGCAAACCATTGGTCGCAGTAAACCACGCGGTCGGGCACATCGAGCTGGGCTGCCTTCTCACAGGGGCAAAGACCCCGTTGGTGTTGCTCATCTCCGGCGGCCACACTATGGTCGTGGCGCATTCCGCGGGCATGTGGAGGGTGCTCGGAGAGACTCTCGACCTCACCCTGGGCCAGCTCCTCGACCAAATCGGTCGCCACGTCGGATTCGCCTCGCCTTGCGGGAGGAGGATCGAGGAGGCGGCCGCGCGGTCGAGGAGGTACGTCAAGCTCCCCTACGCCATCAAGGGGAACGACGTAACCTTCTCGGGGCTGCTCACCGCCGCGAAGAGGCTCATCGACGGGGGAACCCCGTTCCAGGACGTCTGTTATTCGCTTCAGGAGACCGCGTTCGCGATCACCACGGAGGTGACCGAACGCGCCCTCGCCTTCACGGGCTCTCGCGAGCTCATGGTGGTGGGAGGGGTAGCCGCTAACAAGAGGCTCGCAGGGATGCTCGGGGTGATGGTCAAGAGGCACGACGCCTCCTTGAAGGTCGTGCCCCTGCAGTTCAGCGGAGACTGCGGCGCCCAGATCGCCTGGACCGGGCTCCTGGCCTTTAGGTCGGGGGATTCCCTACACGATGTCTCGGACAGCGTCGTCAGGCAGTCTTGGAGGCTGGACACGGTCCCGACCCCATGGAGGAGCTAAGGGTAGGTGACGAAGACGACGATGAGGCTCATCTATCGCGGTGCAGAGGCAGACGTCTACCGCGGGGAGTGGTGCGAGGCGCCAGCCGTGTACAAGGTCCGCAAGCCACTCCGGTATCGGCTTCCGGAACTCGACAACGCGATCAGGAGACAGAGGACAGCGCACGAGGCGCAAATGATTCACCTCTCGAAGCTGGCCGGCGTCTCGTCTCCTCACATCTACTACATGTCCCCTCCTGATGCGCTCCTCGTGATGGAGTACCTGCAAGGGAGGAGGCTGAAGACGGTCCTCCAAGAGGCCGAAGCGGACTGGAGCGTCGAGACGACCGCTGAAGAGTTCGGCAAAGACATAGCGAGGCTCCACTCCGCTGGGATAATGCACGGCGACCTGACGACATCGAACGTCATCGTGGACGAAGACGGCGGAATAAGCCTCATCGACTTTGGTCTCGCGCTTCACTCGCAAAAACTGGAGGACCACGCCGTCGACCTCAGGCTCATCAAGGAGACGCTCACGGGGGCGCACAACCCGGTCGCGAAGCGGTTCATGCAGTCGTTGTTCAACGGCTACTCCTCGGTGCTCGGGGAGAGGAGGGGGTCGGAGGCGATGAGGAAGCTCACGGAGATTGAAAGGAGGGGGAGATACGCCCGGGTCGAATAGGCGAGGAAGAGGCGCATCGGAACTGTCGCGCCGCCGCCAGCCTGTCTTGTTCGCCACATCAAACCGCGGAAAGATGGAGGAGGCGCTTCAGATCCTCGCCTCTTTCGGTATCTCCATCGAGCAATACGACGGCAAGGGGACGGAGATCCAGGCCGATACCACCTCTGAAGTAGCATCCTATGCGGCGAGAGAGGCCGCAAAGAGGGCGGGCCGGGCGATCTTGGTCGAGGACGCCGGGCTCTTCGTCGGTTCGCTCGGCGGCTTCCCGGGAGTGTACTCCGCCTACGCACTAAAGACAATCGGAATCAAGGGAATCCTCGCCTTGCTCGGCCCCTCCAACGGGGAGACAAAATCAAGGAGGGCCAGATTCGTCAGCTCGGTAGCGTACTGCGAGCTGGGAGGAGAGCCCTCCGTCTTCGAAGGTTCCGTGAGCGGGTCGATTTCGGGAGGGCCGAAGGGGACTGGGGGGTTCGGGTTCGATCCGATCTTTGTCCCCGACGGCGAGGAATTGACATTCGGCGAACTCTCGCAGGAGGTGAAATGCGCGATCTCTCACAGGGCCGAGGCGCTGACGAAGTTCGCGAAGTGGTATCAGACTCGACGGTGAAGAATGGTTTTAAACCC
>JAPCJN010000010.1:30051-32318 GCA_027886925.1 Nitrososphaerota archaeon | reverse complement strand
TCGGGCACCTGCTAGGGAAGGACGGGGCTCACAGAAGGAAGCGGATCGTGGCGCCTGCAGCT
Source organism: Nitrososphaerota archaeon (assembly GCA_027886925.1). The sequence goes on along the minus strand of JAPCJN010000010.1, from coordinate 32,256 downwards.
GGAGCCTCCTCCTTGCTGGCCGTTGCTACGTTCATGGCGACTGGCTCCGCGTTGGTACTGGAGTGCACGCTCGCAGTGACATTCCTCTTATGTGCGGCCTTGTTCTCGGCTGTCTACGGCGAGCACTACCGCAGGCAGGAGATGCGTTCTGACGAACTGGCGGCGTCTTTTGTCGGCGGCGAAGCGCTCGTAGAAGCCATCCGGGCCGCCGAATCGATGACGAAGGCGAGGTCCGCGAGGACCATCTCCCAAAGGATCAGAATCAGACGCCACCCAGACACGAGTCTGAGAGTAGAGGCAATTCTCAACCAGAAACCGGAGAACCCGGCGTCCTAATCCGAAGCAACTCGAGTTCTGTTCGTGAATAAAGAATCTTCTAGAGGTCCGAGTCAGACGACTCTGAGAATCGCTATTTAGGCAATGGCGCCTTCAGAGCGTCAGAGAAACATGTCGATGTTCGAGTTTTCGGTTCCTTCGACGCTTCCTGGGCTGCTGATACTTGTGGCCGCCCTCGTGATACTGTGGATCGCGGTTTCAATACCAGTGTTCGTTTCAGGGGAGCTCATGACGGAAGGCAGAGCGGCGTTCGGGGACGCGATGGCGGCGACATTGGGCGGGGCTGTGATCTACGTGCTCATCCTATATGCAGGGACCTTCCTGCTGACGCCGATTCTTGGTTCCTCGGCTCTGGTAGTCTCGTTCATCATAGCAATGATAGGCTGGTTAGCCGTTTACCGGTCTTCGTTCGATACAGGCTGGCTAGGCGCGCTGGCGATAGTCGTCGTCGGCTGGTTGGTGCTGTTGGTGATGGACGTGATACTGACTTCACTCTTCGGGGTATCCTTCCCCAAGTTCTACCCGTTCTAGGCGGAAGGTGCATTCCGCAGCGCCCTAAAGGCGCTCCCAACGGTTTTGTAGAGTCTCCCACACTGGATTTTTAAGCGGAACGCGACGACTCTGCTCGTGGATCAAGATGGCGAGTGAACACGGCTCCAAGCGCACGAAACGAAAACCTGCAATCTATTATGTGCTCTCCAGCGAGCAATTCGCCGTGCCAGATCTGCTTGACTATGGGCAAGCCAGCGAGCGAGCCGGCTTCGATGGCTTGTGGATAAGCGACCACTTCCAGCCTTGGCAACCCAACGAAGGACACTCTGGGTCGGCGTGGGTGGCGCTCGCTGCGCTGAGCCAACGCACATCAGGCATTGAAATCGGAACCGGTGTGACATGCCCGACTTTCCGGTATCGCCCGGCGGTCGTCGCTCAAGCCTGGGCGTCCCTCAGTCTCCTGGCCCCAGGAAGGGTGTTCCTGGGCGTCGGGACGGGTGAGAATCTCAACGAAGGAGCCGCGGGCGGAGGATGGGCGGCCTACGAAGAACGAGGGTCACGGCTGCTCGAGGCGGTGGAAATCATCCGCGCGTTGTGGACTGGAGAGCACACGCGCATCAGGGGCAGGTACTGGGACGTCGACGCGAGGCTTTACGATGCACCGGCCTCGCCGATCCCTCTCTACATCGCAGCCGGAGGACCGAAGAGCGCGCGCCTCTCTGGTCTCCACGGAGACGGGCTCATTACCGGCGCAGAGACCCTGAGGAAGGACCCCAGGGTGAAAGCCGCATGGGAGCAGGGCGTCAGCGAGGCAGGCAAAGAGCCGGGTGCGCTCATAGTCGAGCACTGGGCCGTTGTCGGGGGACAGAAGGAAGCGCGCGCGCCGGCGGAAAAATGGCGATTCATGACAAAGGCATGGGAACATGGTTTCTTCGACAACGTCGACCCGGCCGACATCCAGGCAAGAGCTGAGAACGAGGTCAGTTTAGAGTCGGTCCTTGAAGGATGGACGGTCAGCGAAGACCCGCGAGTCCATGTCGAAGCGATAGAGGAGCTTGCCCAGCTTGGCGCGACGCATGTCGCGGTCCACGTCGGGACCTTGGACCAAGCAAAGGTGATCGAGTTCTTCGGCGAGAAGGTACTGCCCGCATTACGAGCGGCGTAGGCTACGGCGCGTCGGTCGGTTTCGTAGCAGGTCGTAGTAACAATCTTCGACAGGTCGTTCCGTCACGCCTACTTGCAGCTCGGGATTGCACTGCAACGAAGTCGAGGTCGCCCCCGCGAGGTAAGAAAAGCAAAGACGCGCTAGGGACTGACGGAGTAGGCTGAACGAAGTCAAAGTGCTTCGCGGCAATCGCAGTTGCTCGCCACCTTGCC
>JAPCJN010000010.1:18152-30039 GCA_027886925.1 Nitrososphaerota archaeon | reverse complement strand
GAATGCGCCGGCCAAATGCGCGCCTTTTCCGCACCTTCCGCATATTCCGCTTGCCTGGACAGTCCCCATTCCGACCTCCATTGCACGGCGTCTTCATATCCCGATTGGATGATTCTTAGGGTAGTGGGAGACTTTACACGGGTCTGGTGTCATCGATGTTTCAAGTCGAATGTAACGACGGAATCTTCTCGGTTTTAGGTAAGAAAAGGGGATGGATGCACCTAGCGCCTGACACGGAAGCTGACGTCTGCGGCAAGACGAATCCATTTTGTCGAACCTTCGGTCACTTGTTGATTGCAAGCGTAGACACGGTAGGCTGGAATCGATGTGGCCCCGGGGTTGTTTCCGTGTAAGCCGTTCTCCCTGTCCGGCTCAGGCTCGCGCCCGACGCAGCACGACGCCTCAAGAGCCGGCGGGCACGGTCGTGGAAGGGTCAATCGGGAGAGTGAACTCGAACACGGCGCCGCTTTTTCCGTACTCTTCCTTGTTCCTCGCGGTTATCCTGCCGCCATGTGCCTCCACAATCCCTTTGCAAATGAAGAGCCCCAGCCCAGTCCCTCCCTGCGACCGCGCCCCAAATTTTGTGAAAAGCACCGGGAACAGCGCCGGATCTATTCCAGGCCCGTTGTCGGCGACCTGTATCAGTGCGTTCTGTTCGACTCTCTTGATCGAGACGACGATGCCGACGGTGCTCGTGAATTTCATCGCGTTCTCTAGTAGGTTCGATATCACCTGTGTGATCCTCTCCTTGTCGGCTGAAACTTCGACTTTCTCGGGGTATGGGACGAACCTAAGCTTGACAGCCCTTGAGAGCGATTTTTCGCGGACGATCTCATCGACGAAAATGTTGAGATCGAAGGTCTGTTTTCTGAGAACTAGGGTGTTGCTGTCTATCCTGGCCACGTTGAGTATGTTCTCGGCGAGCCGCTGGAGCCTGAGTGCGTTGCGCTTTATCGCCTCTATTTCCTCCGACTTCCCGGCCATGCTTGATTCTAGTATCTCGGCGTAAGTCAAAATCGGCATTATAGGAGTGCGCAGCTCGTGGGCTGCCACGTTGATGAATTCCGATTGCTGGATGAGCTGCTTCTGGACCGAGAGCATGAGATCGGAGACGGACATCCTCCTCTGTTTGTCCTGGATCGTGCCGGAGATCGCTGGGTCGCCGATCGCCGCGAGCATCTTTTCCTCGTCCATCGCGCTGCCTCTCGTCTCCCGGATGAAGTCTTCCAATGCCCCTAGACTGCGGTTCACCCGAACGTGCACATCTCTGCGGATGGCCTCCTGGCTCAATCGTCTCCTCACGACCTCGTGGCGCTTCTGGACCTCGTCTACCGTCGTGTTGAGGCGCTCCGCGGCCTTTGTGATGGTGTTCTCCCTCTCCTTCTTGGTCTTCTCGAACGCCACTACCGCCTGACGGCGGAATTCCATTATCCGCTTCCGGGTGTTCTCGACGGCGGCCGAGTTGCGCGCACGGAATTCTTCTCTCGCGCGTGCTATGGCGTCGTTAGCTTCGGATGTGTCACTTGTCACTTGTCGTCGCTTTGGCCTTTCGTAGGAACGTGATTTCGACGACCGAGTTGTTCTCTCTTGTCGATAGCACCTTGATGCTGCCGGGGACGACCATGCACGGGATGTCCGCTTGATGGTGCACGCCTCCCTTTGAGACGTCGATCCTCAGCGCGTCATTCATGAAATGAACCTGGACGTCCTCCTTCTTGACGCCTGGCAGTTCGACCACCACCCTAAGACGCTTTCCGTCGTCGAATACGTCTAGCAGGGGCGCCTGTGGAGGCGGCGATGGACGCACGGCCTCCGGCACTGCAGGGCCCACCGAGACGCGCGTGGTTATCTTGAACAAGTCGTCACCGACGACCCTCGTGGTCGTCACCACCTTCCCTTGCTCGAGCTGCCTCAGGGTCGTCGCTATGACGTCTCTCAGCTCGTTCAAGAGGTCATCGACGTCCCAGATCAACGGGGTGTTTCCCTCCCGAGAGCTTCCCGAGCTCCTCAAGGATCTCCGTCTGTCGCTTCCCATACTCTTCTTCATCGATTACTCCGGTGCTGTAGTCGATGTCCAGCTGCACAACCCTGGATTTCAAGTACATGGCGCGCTCGCTGTTCTCTGCCTCCTTGGCCAGCCGGTTGCTCTCATCGAGGATGGCTTGGAAGGTCAGTTTCAAGATGAAATATGTGGCTATCATCTCTGGCCCACCTCAACAGAACGAGTAGGGAGCCCACGGTCCGCTAGAATGGACTATCAGCCCTTTTTCCGCGTATGCCTTCCCCAGGCGCGCCGCTCGCGCCAGGAACTCTGGCCCGTCCCCGCTCATGACCAAATAGGCGCCGTTGAGGATGATCTGCTGATGCTCCGACTTTAGGATCGAGCTCCGCTCGGAGTTTCTCACGAGGTCGTCGTGGACATTTCTGCTCAGCTCATCCAGTTTCCTGTAGGCCTCATTCTTTATGGCCTCGCTGATCTTCAGCTTTGTGAAGTACGACCTTCCCTCCTTGGTCTTCTCCAGAGAGCGACGCATCTTCACGATCTCCGGCGAGGTCTCCTCTATGGCGCTCCTTATCTTCTCCATGCCTGCCTTGTTGAAGAGGACCTTCACCCCGAACTCGTCCCTCCCTTCAAGCTTCGTGAGCTTATCCCGATAATTCGCATATTGCTTTACGAGCAATGCTTTCACCCCCTCGTCGGTCTTGAAAATCACACCGAACTTCACTGGCAGGGTGGTCCCCAGCTTTCTGGACGCCTCGACGACGCGCTGGTGCGAAATGATGCTGTCGATATTCGGTTGCATCTCTGCGTAGACGATGGGGCTGACGACCGCTCCTATGTCTTTGTGGACGACGACCCTGGTCGGGTTTCCGAACAGCCCCTCGCTTCCTAGTTTCGCTGGCTGGTCGAAGTCCACGATGCAGTAGACGTATTTTCCATCAACCATCGAGAGCCACCGGCTGGCCGTCCAGCCAACGCCTTTCTCCATATATCGGATAGAGCATCGCAAGAAGGTCAAGGCCCACGAGGTCGACGTCTGAGACCGACACTTTCACCTGCCCGGCGATGACCGCGCCCCTCTCCAAAAGACGGTCCAGAAGATCCACCAACGACGCGCCCCCGAGGCTGCCATCGGCCGTCTTCAGCAGGGACCCAAGTGTCGCGTCGAGCTCTTTCTTGTCAAGTCCCATCTTCTTCGTGACCCTGGTCATCTCCTGGCCCATGTTCATGAAAGCGAGCCCCATCCGCTCAATCTGCTCCTCGGACAGCGTCCCAGACTCGACCCTCCTGATGGCCTGCCTCTCGAGGGCTTGCCTTAGGACCTCCATGACGGTCAAAGTGAGCTTAGCCAGCCCCTGTTGCATCTTCTGGCCGCCTTCGCCAAAATCGATCGCTCCAGACTGGACCTGCCTCTTTCTGGATTTTTGGACGGCCCGTTCCACCTTAACGAATCACCTTGTAGTTCTTAGAATTGATTACGCGTCGGGTCTTCTTCTTCTTCTCCTCATCTTGTTTTTCCCAGGGGAGCTTGAGACCGTAGCGCTTCGCCGTCTCCAGTGACGCGATCACCAAGTTCACCTTAATCGCGAGGAGCTCTACACTGCCGACAGACACGGTGATGTCTCCATTTATCACCACTCCCTTCTCCAGTATGCGGTCTAGGAGGTCGACCAGAGAAAGGTCCCGGCGACCGACCTCTCTAAGGGACAATCTCAGCTCCCTCTCTTCTCAGCCTGCAATATCCGCACAGACCCGAGTCCTTGAACCAGTGCTTCGAGCAGAAGCCCTCGATGTTCTCCTCCCCCATCGTCTTTGAGAGATAGACCTTCGCGATGTCGAAGGGGGTCCCCCTATGGCACTCGGGGCAGCGTATGAAGACCCAGCCCTTCTGCATCGCCTCTTCGAGGCCTAGTTTCTCATATTTCCCGCAGACGAGACATATGGCCAACTAACTAGCCAGCCGTCTCCGGTCTAGCGCACTGTTGTTTCCGTCAATGGAGCCGGAGCGCCCGGCGTGGCTGCGAGTCCTAGGGCCTGTGCATAGCGGAGGAAGGCGTCTATTCCTGCAACGACGATTCTCGCTCTGACGACGAGAATCTCAATGCCGACGAGTGCGACAGAGATGTTGGCATCGATGACGATGCCTTTGTCAAGAACTCTGTCGATAAGGTCATAGATGTTGAGTAACGGCCTGTAGCCCATTTGTTGCTGGGACACTATTATTCGTCCATGCCATGTGCGATGAAGCATAAATGCTCATACGCAGAAATGTTATAGAACAATTCTCTATGCGTGGTCGGCCGCCGAAAAAAGCTGCGAGAGAATAAGCCGGAACCTCCTCCTCTTCTTCATGCGGGAAACGAGAGTAGAGGAGGAAATCTATCGATTACTCGGCTTGTGCTTATTGACTGTGGCCCATGCGATTTCCTTCGCCCGCTCTTCAGACTTGCCGCCTTCGTCCCGGACTCCATTGTGTGCTCAGCCGGCCGGTGCTCCTCAGCCGTGAAACGGTGACCTTTTCCACTTGGCATCATTCTCACCTCTCTCTAAATTCGAGACGGGATGGGCGCCGCCATTGTCGGCGCCCCATCTGTCGGCAATTTGTTCGCCCATCAACTCAGAACTCCCCAGCGTCTTAACTAGCACGCATCAAGCAAAGTTATCGCGAACCGTTCCATAGGCTCGCCACATGAGAAACCCGTTATGGATCATGGCAATGAACCCAGGCCTTGCCGTCTCTCTGGCCCAGAAAAAGAAAAATGCGGAAAAGGGGCTTTGCTCGCGAGAGTAGCCCCTAGTGTGGTAGCGTCGGTCCCGGAGAAGTGATTGACGGATCCTGTGTGGGCTTCTCGGTCCCCTGCTCCAGGGGAGCGTTGGGGCCGGTATCGTTGGATTCATGAATTACTTTGTGTTTGGTGAGCGCATCGGCTTCCTTGAATGTCGCTCCGCAGACGTCGCACTTGTATTGAGCCGCTTGTTCTGCCATACGTTTCTCGGGGGCAGAGTCTCCCCGAGACTAAAACGGCTTTCCCTACTTGGATACAGAACCAATGTAGATGGGAATTCTACCTCCCATCGTCGACCGGGGAGATGTGTCTCGTGGCTTTCGGGTGGCTCCTCTTTCGGAGCGGAAGGACCAAAGCAGCCGCGCCTAACACTAACATGACGACGCCGACCAGTCCCCACGCGAGTGCAGGGTTGAAGACCTGTCCGAGATACGTTACGACGCCGACCAACGCGAAAACGACGCCAACGGAGACCAATACCGCCCCAAAGAGACCTAGAGCCATCGCCTTCGCAGCCCGCCTCAACATCTTGTCGAGGAAAGCTTCCATGTCATACTTTAGTCGGTTTGTGTAATCGTCGACCTCTTCCTTGGCCCGGTGCAGCAAATCGTCTATCAGGTCTTCGACTACCTTGTAGACGAGTGACAAGCTACTCCTTGCTCTTTCTACTACTACCACTACTCAGAAGGACGCCGAGCAGGACTCCGGCCGCCACGCCTGACGCCAGCGCTGCTGCCACCGAGGAGAAAGGCTGATCTCTGATCACCTGTCTTTTCGGTTCCATTGACTCGTCGATTTGCTCACGGATGTCTGAGAGCCTTCGCTCGAAGTCGTTTTTCAGAGCTACCAGGGACTCCTCCGCCATCCCCGCATGTCCCTGCTCCATTTCGGATCCGATGTCTCGGATTCTTCGCTCAAAGTCGCTCCTCAATGCCTTGAGGGAGTCGTGTGACGCATGATTTTCGCCCTTGGTTCCGGCAGCCAAAATTCTCTCAAAAGAGATGAACTGGCTCCATATATAACTGTCCAGAAACTATCTTCACTACGAGTGTTAGTCTCTGCGGCATCGCGCATGGACAGGGCACAGATAGAGCTAGCGACCGGCTCATCGGGCTACAACGATCATGCTCAGCAGGGTCGTTTCGGGAGCGCGTCACAAGGCTTGTCGACCCTGCACCACTCGTGTGACTTCGACTCGTTCATCAGGAGCCGTGTCGACTCCTTGCAGGAAAGGGTGACGTTGGAGTCGACGCCGATGCTCAACCCCTGATTGAAGCAGATGTTGGATTAATTGAGCCGGTGACGAATCGTTCCGTCCCCGGAAGAAGTGGAGCGGGTCATTCATGAACCTCAGACGGCCGACCGTCTACGCGTCAGGAAGACTAGGCCTTAGCTGGCCTATCCGCGACCAGGTTAAGTTGAATCACCAGCTGAGACAGAGAGATTGGCTTCTTTATGAATGCCTTGACGTTGACATCCGGGAATATTCTCTCAAACTCGCTAGGATAGATGTCAATGGCAGTGAAGAAAAAGAAGTTTAGATTGCCATCAAGCTTCTTAAGTTCTCGATAGAGCTCGAAGCCGCTCATCTCGGGCATTCGAACGTCTAGGATCGCAAGAGAGTAGGTGTTTGGTTTGAACCTCCTGATTGCTTCAGTTGGTGCGTTATGCGCGTCCACGAGAAAACCCTTTGTCTCCATCCCTTTCTTGAGTGCACTTGTGATGTCCACCTCGTCATCGACAATGAGAATTCGTTTCCCCTGCGGGCCGAGAGACATTATATCCGCTCGTCTGCCGAGCCCGGCGTCCTATTTATTTGTTCGCAATCATATCAAAATATGGACGAATCGCTCATACGAAGTCTCATGTCGGCTTAATGCGCATTTTCCTTATGGTGCCTGCGAGCCAATTGGCTCACATTTATTGCGATGCAATGAAGCGACATGATTCTAGAGCGCGTCGATGATGTAGTCAGGGACGGTTTTCTTCCTCGTCTCCTGGACCACCTCGGTCCATGTGACGTTGCCGACCCCTCTCATGCCTTTGACCTTCTCGCTCAGGTCAAGGATCTGTCCGTTGTTCTTGATGATGAGCTCGGCTATGATATCGATCGTGTGCTCCCCAATGGTCGTCGAAACCGATATGATCTCTGGTAGCTCGAGCAGCTTCCCTGCTATCCTTTTGGTGAATCCGCTGCGTGTTTCTATCAGGAAGTCTATCCTTCTGTAGCCGAACCTTGAGAGGTCCATAGAATAGGACGAGATTAGCAGGTTGTTCTCTAGATATCTTCGTCTCCTCTGAACCGTGGCTCTCGGGACGTCGATGCTACTAGCAAGGGCAGTTGTGCTCTTTCTCCCATCGGCGCTCAGGAGCGACTTTAGAATCTTCTTGTCCACTTCTGTTAGGTCGACCAGCTGCCTTCCTGATGGTTTCAATACGTTGCACCACCGATGCTAGCCTCCTTAGTAGGCGAGGAGTGATATAAGAATTGTCCAGAGCCTCGACCGGGCGCGTCTAAGCGCCCAATTTGGGGCTTTGGAAGGTGAATATCTCCGCGAGCTCGTTGTAGGCGCGCATCAGTCGCTTTCCCCTGTCCGTGGTCGTGTAGAATGTCCTCTTCGGGTCTTCGGCATCGTGCGATGTTGCTACCAACCCGCGGTTCACCACGAAATCCAGATATTGCTGGACTTGCTTCGAGTTGAGGTTGCACTTGTACATGATGTGCGTCTTCAGCGCGCCTCGCTCACATACCGTGAGCATGAGGTCGATTATTTCCAACCAACCCCTGTTTCCCCAGCCGAGTACGCTTTTGTATCCCAACTCGATAGGACTTTGTTCCATCTATCTCGACCTTTCGTTCCACGCATACAGCCTTTCCCGTTCTGCCTTGAGAGGCGGCTCGGAGGCGATGACACGCGGAACCTTCATCAACGTGAATTGCTTGTCGAGGCAGAGCTTCACTACTTCGAAAGTCTCGACGTAGTTGATGCTGGGGCCCAGCCTGCTTTGGAGCGCTCGATACTCGGCGAGCCCCTTTATCGCGTTGGCTTTCAGGAACAGCTTTGTGTTCTGCGACCAGAAAATCTCGATGAGCTCGACTTTTTCGTCGATTACGTCCGATATGTCGTAATAGATTTCAGGCTGGAATTCCTTCGTGAGAGGAATCTCGTAAGAGAGGATGTTGGACGAAGCCCTTGCTGCCTCTATGGTCGCTGTAGCGATCGCTCTGTGATCATGGTGGATGTCCTTCTCGGAGTGCATTATTATGAGATCGGGATCAACGACGTGCAGGTAAGACTCTATGTGGTTGATCAGCTCAGGACCAGGCGTGAGCTTTGTGTCCTCGAAGTCGTCTATTTGGACGTCTTTTGCCCCGATGAATTTCGCCGAGCGCTTGAGTTCCTCTGTTCTCTCTCTCGGCTCGCCAGACGCTCCGCCCCTCGTCAGGGTGTACATGAAAACGTCGTGCCCCTCCCTGGCAGCCTTGATCAGGAGGCCGCCGCAACCCAGCTCAATGTCGTCTGGATGGGCGCCTATCGCTAGGATGTTCATCGGCGAAAGGTCTCCGCCCAATATATATCGATACCTCAATAATGTTACATAGCATTCGTGTGCTCACCCAGTCTGCCACGGGTAACGAACTATGCTGGCATCGTCTGATGAAGTTGGCCGCGTTTTAGAATTTTGACGCTCTTTTTGGCGATTCAAGATTCCGACAAACAAAGAAAAGGGAGGATGGTTTGTAATCCGCTACGGGGAAATACATTCAGCGCAATCCGAGAGCGTCTCGCAGATCAATTTCGTGATCCTGTTCCTCTGCGATGATGTCCCTCAACGCTTCTGATAGCGCGTACTCGCCCGCGCGTTCCGCCTGTTGAATTCTCTCGCGGTAGTTCTTTATCGTCTCCTCCTCTCCCCTTAGGTCTATCTCCAGCATCTCTTTCGACTCGCTGGAGAACTCGGCCTTCTTCCCGATAACCGTTGGGTCACCACCGAGGTAATCAATCTGCCTGGCAACTTCGATGGCGTGCGCCAACTCCTGCGAGGCGTGCTTCTTCAGTTGCTCTGCAATATCCCCATATTGGGCACCCTTCAGTACAGCACTGAACACCACGTACTGAATGATCGCCTTGTATTCTCTTGCCAGGTCCTCGTTGAGGCCCCGGACTATCTCATCTGTTGCTGCACGTGTGGACTTGTCGGCGTCGGCGCTCTTGCGATTCGGCATTGCACGAGTCAGGCTAGCCAGGCTGATATTAAGCATATGTGGAAAAGTTATGGAGGTTTTGTCAGCTGAGACCAGCAAAAAGTGCCCAGTTTGGGAGCGATTGTTCTCTCGTCTTTTGTTTCCTTTCGTGGCTGAAGGAGACCGGCGGTTACTTGTCGTTTGAGATGCTCGACTATCTCCTTACACGTGTTTTTCGGCCGATATTCCAGTTTCCACGTTTCTTGCTGCCTTCCGAGTATTTCCATTTGCCCGCTCGATATCCCAACGGGAACGGGTCACGCATCAGATTCGGGGGGTCTCTATGCTTGAGGTCGCTGATTAGAAGCTGAGCCCCCCACCGAATAGCAGGGTCAGAACGAACAAGACGACGAAGACCAAAATCAATATCCTTGCAATCTCCATTGTGAACCCTGCTATCCCCCTGGCTCCTACGGCGTAAGCTATCAGCGCTATGAACAGGAACACGATGGCCAGTCCCAGCAAGCCCATTTGTTATCACAGTAGGTTCGACGGCCAAATTATATTGATAGCCGATGAATCAAACAGTCGATTGCCCTCGTAGATACCTCTCGGCTTTCTGGCGGCACCCATGAAAGGACAGAGCAGGCGTCAGGCCTGCGCTGCTTGCGCGACGTCTGGGCCGCCGCTGGATTCCAGCAGCCTCGAGACTTCATTGGCCCTTTTTCGGAGCGTGATAGTCGTCACTCCCGCTGCAAAGGCGATTCTGATCTGTGTCGTGTGCTCGGACGCCTGGTTTGCAGCAAGGTAAAGCGCCGCCGCCGCGACGGAGACCGGCCTCTTTCCTGCTAGGACCGGACTGTTCTTGACCTTTTCTAGAATCTGTATGGCCCTCCTCTCGGTGACTCCACCAAGGCCAGCGTGGTTCGCTATTCTGGACACCTGAGAGGCGGGGTCAGGCGAAGAAGCGCGTAGTCCCGCACCCTTCATCAGGACCTTCGAGTAGTGGCGTATGTTCTTCCCTTCGATGCCGTCACCCATGTGCCCGATCTCTTCTGCGGTCCGCGGGATGCCCCTCTCCTTGCACGCCAGGTAGAGCGCAGCCTCCGACATGCCCAGGATAGACCTACGCCTTCCGCTTCCATCCTCGATACCCTTGCGGTAGATCTCGTAAGCCCTTTCGACGATACCCTTGCCGGCGCCCAAAGACCCGCCTATTCTTTGAATCTCGTTCGCTGCCCTGGTGAGGTTCCTCCGCTTGGAGTCGCTCGCGATGGTCAGGTTGTTCAGCCGCCTGAGTCGCTTCATGTCTCCTGCCTCGACAATGTGCTTCCCTCTCGCGTCGACGTCTCGACTGTCGATTTTTGTCGGCAAAGAGACGTAGTTCATCATCCTCGAGTCCTCATCACCCATGACCGAGCCCAGCTCGCCGGCTGAGGCTGCATAGATCGCAGAGAACCTGATTTCGTCGCTGTTGCGGACAGCACCGCATCCGGCACAGACCTGCTCGCCTGTTTCAAAATCTGGGACCAAGTTTGCCCTGCACTCTTTGCAAAGGTCGCCTTGCCTTCCTTGCCTTTCGAGGAGCCTATTTGCTAACATGGACATATTTCTGCGGCGAGTGGGTTAAAAGGTCCTGGCATGATTGGTAAATAGCATTTCAGAATTTCAATATTGAAGAACAATGTTTTGTTGTCAAACATGGTCAGAGGAAACGAAAAAAAGAAAACGCCTGCCCTGAGGCAGGCCCGTCCGACTAGTTTGCTTGCTTGATTCTACTCTAGGAGACTGGGCGCGACCTTGTCGGATCTGCCATTCAACGAGACTATGTCGCTAATCTCGTCGTAGACTCTCAAGAAGCGCAGGCCCTGCTCGGTCAACTTGTATTGCTGGGTTCCTTCCTCGAAGCTTATCAGCTTCCTGTCCTTCAGAAATGCGAGGTACTCCTGAACCTGGGCGTAAGAGAGGTATGCGCTGTACATGAGTCTTGTCTTCGTCGCACCCTGCATCGCCGCCTGCAGAATCATGGCGATTATGTCTGTCCGGCTTCTGTACTTCATTCCCAGTCAACTATAGGATAATCTTCCGTATATTAACTCGCTGAAACAATCTTCTAGTGCCCTTTGGGCCGCTCGCATGCATACCGCGTTTTGCATGCCAGGACCCAGCTGAGTCCTCTATGGGAATTCTGTCGGCACATTCGAGAGCTTCGGCGATGGATGCGAGATAAGGAGGGAGGACCACGTATGCGTTTGGAAGTCCTGCGTTTGTGACATAGACATAGCCGAGATAAGGGGAAGCTTCGGAAAGGTAGGATTTTTCGAGGTCATCGACACCATAGGCAATGACGGCGAATTTGCTTTTGACTTCGTCATACCGCCAACTTCGCAAAAGTGAGAGGCTTGGAAGGCCTCTACCTTCGTAGATCACCAGGGTGTCGAGCGTTCCCACATAGCTTGCTGGTACGGGAGCCCCAGGATTCCCAACGGTGCGGGTGAACCCAAGAGATTTCGCGTGGTCACCGAGCGCGGAGCAATATCCCTCCTGGCCTGAGGCGTTGGGCATCTCGTCGAAGAAAATCCCATCAACCGGATACCACCTCTTGTAGAGTCCGACAGAGGCCCGCACATCGGAGATGCTCCGAGATGCGTAGCCCGTTGGGACATAGCCCAGCACCGTCACACCTGCCGACTGCAGGTACGATATTCCCGAAATGTAGTTCCCGTCCTGTCGCGTTCCAGGTCCGCTATTAGGGTTCACGATCGCCATTATCGGGACGTGCTTATTCGATTTTGCGACGGCGACTACCTCGGCCCACGTGCTTCCCGGGTATGTGTAGAGGGGTATGATGATTCCTGTGCCTGAAGTCGAAGCGGAAACATGGCCTTGCTTCACATGGGCATCGTTTCTTAT
>JAPCJN010000010.1:0-18142 GCA_027886925.1 Nitrososphaerota archaeon | reverse complement strand
GCAATGGATTAAGGAAATGCAACAATCCCACGGGCCCGTTCTCTAGACCACTGTAAACGGTTTTTGTTATTGTAGAGAGTCGCGACTAGAGATAAACGGTTGCTGCTGCATAATGACAATTGAAGCCTCCCTTAGTCTTTGCTGTGGCTGGAATATCAGCGCTAATCGTGGTTGCACTTTTAACAGTCCCTTCGCTAATAAACGGGGCAGGGTCGAACTCAGAGGTCCTAAGCCTGAAGCAATCCGGGCTAGAAAGCTACAACCCTCAGAATAGCACAAACCTGCAAGCTAACATCGAGTTCGGGGGGGATGCAACGTCCCGAAACGCTAGCTATACGGTCTTCGACGATTCTATGTATCTCCACATAGGCGTGCGGGCGCCAGCCAATAGTTCTTGGGCGGGCTATTACCAGGTGACTCCGAGCACATATGCAGAACTTGCGCACGTGGTGCTCGTGGCCCCTCCGACAACCCTGACGAGCTACTTCACCAACGGCCTTTACATTCAGGCGTCTAACCAAGTGCAGAACTACGTGACCTGCGTGTCTGTGACGAACGCCACGGGGACGTACTGGATGGTCATACACGGCTACAAGATTGGGAATAACGAGAGCAACCCAACCGAATACGACAACTTATGGCACGACAAAAGTGCGAACCAGGCCCTCACCCGTGACTGCGTGTTGGTGACGAATGGACAGAACTTCTTGCAGATCTACCTTGACCATGCACTAGTCTACCAGAATACCCTTCTCTCCCTGGGGATGAACGAACCCTTCAACTTCTTCGTTGGAGTGGAGTCCGAATATGCGCATCAGCTTACCTACGGGTCAAATCGCGGCTTCTACGTCACAAACGGCGATTCGGTCAACGTGACCGGCCTTCCGAGCAAGGCAACCATCGCCGAGATTGTCGACAACGATGGCAACGTCCTTGCGGCAGGCCCTGTCAAGTCCGGGACCGCGACGATTGATTTGGGTGGGCGCTCCTTTCCAATCGCAGGCTACATCGAGATCTTCGACAACGACCATACGATGACCAACGCATCGACAGTGGCGAGGACTCAGAAAGAGGTGAGCATCTTCGGCGGAGACGTCTTTTCCGTAGGCCCGAACCCGTCGACGACTTCCCAATTGACGGTCGACTCCCAGGACACCAACGGGAACGCTCTGAACGGCTACTACACCGTCGTCATGAAGGACGGTGTCCAGACGGCCGCGGACTGGCTGCCTACAACCTTCACTCTTCAGCGCGGACAGACTTACTCGGTCATCGTCTCTGACTATGGTGGTTACGTATTCGACCACTGGAGCGACGGCTCGCTGTCGAGAATTAGGGCGTTCTCCATATCCAGCAATACCGAGGTCTCTGCGATTTTCAGGAACGCCAACGCCCCCCCGCCGAGCGGACACGCCTTGATCAAGGTGAGCGCCGTCGATTCGTCCGGAAAGCCGCTTATCGGGTTCTACAGCACCCTTTGGAGGGATGGTTTCATCATCTCCCAGTCCTATTCGCCGACTTCGTTTGTGGTCAGCGACGATACCTCTTACTTGGTCACGATGTCGGGCTATGGCTCTCACGTGTTCATAGGATGGCAGAGAGGCTCCAACGATACGGGTCAAATGGTCGTCACGGGAAGCGGGACCGTTACCAACCTCGTCGCAGTCTATCGATGACACAAGCCACCCTCCTTGACAAACAACCCAGCCAATAGCTTGCCAAAAATCAGAAGTCCTCTTTGGAATGAGTTGGTCCGCGCCGCCGTCTTTGACCAGTTCCGCTCACCCCGCACTTGGTCTGACCTCGACTTTGGAGGCGACGCGCAGATGCTGGAGGAATCATCAGCGAGACTACGCTGATGTTTTGGATTCCGTTGGACGGCCTAAGCGTTGTGCAAGCTGTTCGCGCCGCGAAAGCGGACACCATCCCTTGACATAAATCGTTTGAGCAGAATTCGATGCGGCTTGACTAGTATGCTTTTGGCAGCCACACCTCGACTTTCGTGCCCTTGGTCCAGTCATCGTCCACTCGATTCCTGAACTGTATTCTACCGGAGTACCGCTCGACCACAAGCGCCCTTACGATCGACAGTCCCAGACCTCTACCTTTCAAAGCTCCGAGATATCGCATGGATGCGCTCTCTTTCACATAGTCAGGCATACCCTTGCCCTGATCCGTGACTGTGATCTTCCAGCAGCGCCGGCCTGACCCTTGGGGGTCTTCCCTCTCCTCGGCGCCTACGGCTAGCAGGATCTCAGATCCCTCGGTATGTTTCACCGCGTTGGAAAGGATGTTAACGAATAGCTGGTCCAGAAGCTCGTCCGCCAGCACTTGCGCGTGGGGGATCGAGCGTGGGGAAATCGATATCCTCTTGTCCGGCCTTGCGTCTCTGATCAAGGATAGCGAACGCTCGAAGGATTCGTCAAGATTCATAGGCCGAAGTTCTGCCCGCGGCGAGGAGATGAGCTCACCGAGGGTCCGGGTTCTCTGGATGAGCTCCGTTGAACAATCAATCGCCTTCAGTATGGACCTGGCGAATTCGAGCTGTCTTTTGTCCTCCAAGCAGCCCTCCAGCAATTCCGCATTTGCTCTCGCTATCATGTTGTAGTTTCTTACGTCATGGGTCAGTATGTCCTTCATCAGCTCTGCCCTTTGCCTCATCTCGCTCTCTTCCCAAAGGTTCTCGAATAGCGCTATAATCCCTGAGATCGTCTGTCTATTGGTCGAGATGATACCAGACAGATAGGCCCTATTCGGCGCCTCCTTGTCGTCAGATGCGATGTATTGGACCAGCCCCATTCCTTTCCGGTCGTAGATTCCGAGTGAGAGACTGAGTTCGCGAGGGGTGCCCAGCTTTCTTACCTGAACGCCCTCCCGTTCAAAATCTTCCAGGATGGCGGCATCCTCCTTCGAAAACCTACCTAGGATCCTGACCTCTACTCCTTCGCGGGCCTTTGACTTTACCTTCTCGAAGAATTCCATATTCGCGATGATGCCTCCTTCTCGTGAGGATAGAATCAACGCCTCCTGTGTTGCCTCCTCGACGAACTTGTTCGCGGACTTCATTATCTCGTTTGTATCAAAAGTCAGTCTCGTGTTGCCTAGTTCCTGGCCGCCTTCCAACTCGGATATCCTGAGAGCGGCGGGGACAGCCGACTCCCAGAGGACCTCGAAAAGGTTGCGCATCTGGGATACCATGGCTGCGCTGTTGCTCCAAATGAGCTCGGTCGCTTTTCCCCCCTCGAGGCTTCTGGCTGTGCCCAGGTACTCTGTCCTGGTGACGCAGAACTTGGCACTGATCTTTTCGATGTGCCTGACTTCGAAACCTCCGACGTCCTCGAGTTCCTTCACGATGTCGAAATTGCTCCCGTCGACAGAGGTTATGATGCGAGCCCTGAATTCTGGATAGGCCTCCCTCATGCGCGCGATGAACTCGGCGAATGGTTGGAACTCGATTAGACCCGATCGATCCTGCACGATTTCGTTCACGGGTTCGATTTGGTCGGACGCCGCACGCTGAATCACCGCCGTCATGAACTGTTGTATCTCCTCCCTCGATCCTCTGACTATCCTCGTGACCGTTGTGTGCGCCTCCTGCAGCGGCAGCTCTAGTTCCGGAGGAACCGCGTCGTAAGGACACAGCAGCGTTATGGGGATGTCAGACCTCAGGATGAACTCGTGCCAGAACTGTTCGAGGGAGAGGCACTCCTCGTATCGCCCCTGCTTGACCAGATTTCCCGCGATGCTTCCAAGGATGTTGAGCCCGGTCTTTCGCCTTACGCGGGCAGAATCGCCGAATCCGGCCACCTTCTTGGCCACCCACTGCTTGGCGACGTTGACAGGTTGCTTTTCATCGAGTAAAGCATCTATCGGCTCTATCACGAGGTCCCCGGAGGAGAGAAGCTTATTGACTTCTGTGCCGACCTCCCTTAGGAACTCGAGGTATCTTTCCGCTTCATCGCTGGTGACGAGAAGTACGTTGGTCTGGTTGCGCTTCGTCCCTCTATTGATAAAGTCAGAGATCTCGCTGGCGAGTTTCGACTCATCGGTGTAGGATACCGCGAGGTGGTCTCCGTCTACAAGGCTCGCGGTTGAGAGCGGCCCCGAGATTTTCGGCTCCATCAAAGCGCTATCTGCAAAAATCGCTGGGGCGCGCCATATAATTACCGATGGAAGATTGTTCTCTAGCGACATTCCTTTCGATCACCGACCGACAGCTATGCGGACATCCACTGAGCTAGCCAAGTCTTGTCATGGCCGAGATGAAAGACAAGGATTCACACATAGCGAGACAGGAACATGCTGGATGCGTGCTTCAAGTTGGTAAGCACGTAGGCCGTCGATACAGAAGCGACTGAGGCGGTGGCCATAAGGTAGGCCACGGCCAGGTTCTGGAACCCAGTCTGGGCGAGCGCGAAACCCACTAAGAATACAACGAGAGTCCCGGCCAATGCCAACATCGCCAGTCCCTCGGCCCTATTCATCATTATCATGAACGCGCTGTTCGCGAAGAAGACTACCAGCAGCACGTCCGCGACCGAGGCTAGATGAAGTATCCGAAGGCTGGTGGGACTCAGCGAAGTCGCGGGGAGGACCATTGGTGCGAGGTAATTCAGGGCAGCGGCGACAGCGACTGACGAGAACACCGAAGTGGCCATCACTTTCGCATACCGAGCCTGCAGGAGGGCCTGGACTTTCTTCACCTCTGTGACGGCGAGCCCCAACGTGCTGTTACTCACCTGGGCGAAGACAGGGCTCATCATCGCGTATTGGATGATCAGCGCCGGGAAGATGACCAAAAGAGCGGGGTCTGCACCCGCGTGATAGGCGGAGTTAAAGACGAAAGGCAGCGTTATTCCATTGACCTCGTGTACTGGGTTGAAGAACCAGGAGAGGATCCTGTCGCCGAAGACCATAGAGAAGAAGAAGGTGCCGAAGAGGTAGTTAGGCAGAGTCTCCCAAAACTGGACAGAGAACCTCGACCTTATGGTCCTCTTGTTGAACGTGACCTGCCTGAAGAACGAGGGCGTGTTGCGTTCCCCCCGGAAGGACTTGCCGCTCAGGACCTCGAACTGGTCATAGAAGGCGAACGCAGTGAGGACGACGAGCGCAGCGACCAGCGCGTAGAAGTAACGCGTCGTGGCCTCCGGAACGACGTCTCCCATCTCGAAGTAGACGTAGAGCAGGAGAGAGAACGCGATTGAGTAGGAGAAGATAAGGTGAAGGACCTTTTTCAGGGAATAGATGATGGCGTACGTCACCCTGTGGAAAGAGACGGTGACCATGCCGATGAGCCCGACCTCGAACAGGTCGAGGGGGAAGCCCGTGAGCATCGCAACGCCGTAGAGCCCCGCCGCGGCGAGTGCGACCACCGCCCCCACTGTGAGATACGCCCTCTTCAGGACTCGCTTCGCCTCGGTCAAGTTGCCCTGATCGTGATAGAAAGTGAAGAGCCTGTTGAAGCCTTGGACTGGTCCCTCCGTTATGAACATCCCCGCGAACAGGCCCGCCATGAAGACTGTCGTCACTTTGAGTGGGAGCAGCATGGATAGCCATAGGGATACCCCTGCGATGAATAGCAGGATGAGCGAGCCGAGCCACCCGAAAGATAGGGCGAACCCCTCCGCGACCCTCTTCGCGGCCCCGGGGACCTTTACGTAGGTCTCGAGCGTGGCGAGCTGCATCTCCTCGTGAGGTTCGAGGATATCAAGGAACTCGAAGATCTCGCGCGACAAACCATAGAGATCCGAAAAGCCGTTCCGCAGCGCGTCGTGCTTGGTGTAGCCGAGGACTTCGAGGAACACCATGACGTCGGCGACGTTGTTCACCTTCGGCTGCAGTTCCGCCACGGACCTCGCCGCCTTCAGAACGAATACCCTCGCCTCAGCTTGTGAGGCGGTGCCGGTAGCGGTTCTCTCCAACGACAACCACTACCAGCGCTGCTGTTGCTGGACCTGGACCTCCAATTGTGAGAGCGTGTAGCGCAAGAGCTCGTGCAGACCCGTCTCCATCGAGACGCTCTTTCTGTAGCCAAGAGCCTCCTCAATCTTGTCGATCGAGGACATCCCAAGCCTCACGTCGCCCGGGCGGGGTGGCGCGAAGACGGGCTCGAGGTCGCGTGCGTGGGTGACCGACCTCAAGATATCGTAGAGCTGCAAGATACTCGTGGACTCGCCAGAGGCGACGTTGAACACCTCACCGACGGCGTCGTCCCTCTCCACCCCCAGGATGTTCGCCTGCACGATGTCTCTTACGTTGACGAAGTCGCGAGTTTGACTTCCGTCCCCGTAGATTGTGACAGGTTGTCGCCGGAGCATCCTGTTGATGAACAGGGTGATCACGCCGCTGTAGTCGCTCATGGCCTGCCTCGGCCCGTAGACGTTGAAGTATCTCAGCGCCACAGGCTCAAGACCATAAGTAGAATGATAGGCGTGAAGGTAGTCCTCCACGGCCAGCTTCGATGCGCCGTAGGGGGACGATGGACGGCCAGTGATGCCCTCGTTCGCCTTTACGCTTCCCAGCACACCGTATACCGCGGCCGATGAGGCGAAAATCATCCTCCTGATTCCCTTCTCACGGCAGAAGTTCATGACCTCAAGGCTCATGTTTACGTTCACGTCGTGCACGACCATGGGCTCCTTCACCGAACGGAGGACGTTCGCGATAGCCGCCTCGTGGAACAGGACATCGATGTTTTGGACGTCGGCCAACAACGAACCTATCGTTCTTCCGTCACCGATGACCATGTGCAGCCGGTCGTCGCCTCTGTGCTGACTCAAGTTGTCGAGCCTTCCGGTGCTCAAGTCGTCGACAACATAGGTCTCGACGCCCCTCCGGATCAGCTCATCGACGATGTGGCTGCCGATGAACCCCGCCCCGCCTGTCACGATAGCCCGCGATACTTTCATCGCGCGACCACCAGCTGCGGGTCTTTGCGGACAGGAGCCACGGCGGGGCGACCTACCAACTCCTCGTATAGAACCCGGTATTGGTTGGCAGAGGCGGAGAGCTCGAATTTCTCCCTCACCCTCTCAATGGCTGCGCCGCCTAGGCGGACTCTGAGCTCTCTGTCCTTGAGGAGCTTCACGATCCCCCTAGCCAGCTCGGTGGAGTTCCTACTCCTCACCAGGATGCCGCATCCTTCGATGGCCTCCCGGGTCCCTCCGACGTCGGTCGCGACCACGGGCTTGCCGCAGGCCATCGCTTCGATCGCTGCGAACGGGAACGCCTCGGTTACGCTGCTCATAGCGACGACGTCTCCCATGTTGTACGCCTTCTCGGGCTCCTTGGTTTTGCCCATGAACTTGACGTTGTCTTTCAGGCCTAGCGACTCGACCGTCTCCACGCATTTCCTGCAGTAGTCCAGATCGCCTCCCTCACCGTAGATGAGGCACTGGATGTTGGGTATCTCCTTCTTGACTTCCCCGATCGCGGTGATCAACGAGACCAAGTCCTTGAAGATTTCGATCCTCCCAACGGAGACGACGATCGGCCGGTCCGTCTTTCGCACGACAGACATCGGTCTGAATCGCTTTGTGTCGATACCGTTGTAGATCACCCTGATCTTCTCGGCGGGGACGCCCAAAATCAGCTCCCACTCGGTGTTCGCGGCGCAGACCGGGGCGATGATGTCTGCGACCCCGTAAAGCGTCTTCACGATGTTGGTGGCAATCACCTTCATCATCACCTTGGACGCCTCGTCGTAGGTGTACCCATTGTAGTAGAGCAGCAGCTCCCTGAGCGCGACTCCGTGTTCTGTGATGATGACAGGGCAGCTATACTTGGCTTTCTCGACTATGGCGAGCAGTGAGGGCATCCAGGCGAGGGAGCAGTGGACGATGTCCACCTTCGGCAGGTCGATGGAAATGGTCTGTGTCAACCTCTGCATCATCTGATAGGCACGAAGAGCCTCGTTCAAGCTCATCTCTCTATAGAGCGGATCGTCCCGCAGCAGTCTGAGAAAGCCTTCCCAGACCGCCGGGCTCTCGACGCACTTCTTGTAATCGAACCTCATGAGAAAAGCATGAAGGTCGAGGACGCACTCGATGACCTCGGATGGCTGGCAGTCTGGCGAGATTATCCTGGAGGCAAAACGCAGGAAGAGCGGCTCGAAGTGCCTTTCGATGGTCCTCTCCGATGTGCCAAGGACCCTGCCGACGAACGGCTGGTGCGAGAACTCCTCGTACCTGTTGGCTCCGAACAGCGGCAGCGCTACCACCTTGGTGACGTTCTTAGGGACCTTGAACGAACCATTGGAGTTTGAATTGGAGAGCTGGTTGAAGATCACGAACTGCCAGTCGGTGAGCTCCTCGACTAGGGCCTTCTCCCAAGTGAACACCCCGCCTGTCGAGATGTTTGGATAACCGTCCCAGTTAACTAACAATACTCTTCTCAATTGAAGGCCTCCCCTGAGACCGTTTCGTCTCGTTGGCCCGACGCTTCGGACGGGCAACGGAGCTTCGAGCGTCCCGGAGGCGAAGGAACCCCTCAATCGCTCCGTTCACGTCAGAACTCTGCGGCTCAACGGATAACGCGATTGGTCTCGCCTGTGCGTCGCGCCTTATTCGGAGGACGTTGTCGAGCGTCTCACCGGTGATGAAAGGGCTAGACTTCCTCGCGAGCGAGGCGCACCTGTCGTAGAGTTGGCTGGCCTTCTGGCCGTCACCACCGATGATGTAGTAGTCGTGCGCTTCCTGAAGCAGCCAGAGCGCCTCCCGTATCGACGACCCGAACACCGCTTCCGCTGTTTCCTCGAAAATCTTGGCTGCCTCGAAGTAGAGGTTGCGCGCCGCGTTGATCTTGCCCATATTCTCGAGGCAGCTCGCTGCGCACGCGCAGCTTAGGGCAGCACGCGCCCCCAACTCCTGCATGACTGATTGGGACGCATCTTTGAGGTACAGGATGGAGGCCTCAAGAAGCCGCCCGTCTTCCTCCATCCTCATCGCGCCGAGCCACGAGTTGGAGGCGTCGGTTATTTTGTCCTTCCACGTTGCCGCTTGCAAAGTCGAGATTGGTTCGTTGATGACGTTTTAAGCCGGACTTAGGTTTCTACGGGAGCAATCAACTAGTAGATGCGGAGCAATCGACCAGTAGATGCCTCCTTAGGAAAGTTGCCCATCCGTTATTTATGGTCTAGTCAGATGCCTTCCCATTGTGCTCGATCATCGGCTATATGGGCTCTAGGGATGCGGCGCCGCTGCTCGTCAGAGCCTTGAGGCGGATGGAATACCGAGGTTACGACAGCGCTGGTATCGCGACCGTCTCGGAAGGTAGAATCGTTGTTAGCAAGGGCGTGGGCAAAGTGGAACAGGTGAACACCTCCAAACAGCTTGACGGACTGCCGGGGAGCATAGGGATCGGGCACACTCGATGGGCCACGCATGGGGGGGTTAGCGAGGCGAATGCGCACCCTCATCTCTCTTGGTCGGGCAAGATAGCGATCGTCCACAACGGCATCATAGAGAACTACGAGCAGCTCAAGGCGGAGGTAGGCCAGCGCGGCTATCTCTTCAGGAGCCAGACAGACAGCGAAGTGATCGCGAACGTCCTGCAGTGCAACCGCGACCTGGGGATGACCGTGGAGGAGTCCGTCTCAGAGACCCTGAGAGAGCTGAAGGGCAGATATGCCTTCGTCGCGCTAATGGATGACGGGACGCTAGTCGGAGCGAGGAACCATGCCCCCCTAATCCTCGGCATGGGGAGAAACGGGGTCTTCGTGTCCAGCGACATAATGGGGTTCGTGGAGGAAGCCGACCAGGTGATCTACCTTGACAACGGACAGTTCGTATGGATTGGTCCGCAAACGATCCGCGTGTCTGACTTTGGGGGCACTCCAGTAGAGCACCACCTCGTGAGGGTCTCCAACGAGCTGGGCGACGCCACGAAAGGCGACTACGTCCACTACACGCTCAAGGAGATACACGACCAGCCAATGGCCATCACGAAGGCGGGGGCTCGGTCCAAGACGGAGCTCGGAATCCTCGCCGCGATGATAAGGCAGGCCGACGTCATCTACATAACAGGCAGCGGTAGTAGCTACAACGCGGCACTGGTTGGGAAGCACCTGTTCTCGCAGTATGCGGGGATAAGGATGGAACCCATCATCTCTAGCGAGGCCCAGTTCTCTCCGATGAATCTTGACCAGCGCTCCATCCTGTTGGCGCTCTCTCAAAGCGGGGAGAGTGCGGACGTTCTAGAGGCGGCGACCATCGCCAGAGAGCGCGGCGCGACGGTGGCCTCATTGGTGAACGTCGAGACGTCCTCGCTCGCCCGGCTCTCGGCGATATCGGTAGGGCTCAACTGCGGACCTGAAATCGGGGTCGCTGCGACCAAGAGTTTCACTTCCCAGCTCGCTGTGCTCTACGCCCTGAACGACATCGTGTGCGGAGGCAATGATTTCGACATGCAGAGCGTGCCCGGGGAGATGGCGAAGATATTTGCAGACGACGAGTCTATTCGCAGACTCTCAAAGGAGCTAAAGGACGTCCCTGACATCTACGTGCTAGGCGACGGAGTGCACTATTTCATCGCTTGCGAAGCGTCCTTGAAGCTCAAAGAGCTCGCGTATATCCATGCGGAGGCGATGCCTAGCGGGGAACTGAAACACGGCCCCCTGGCCTTGCTTGACTCGAGCTCATACGTGCTCGTCTTCAACCCGTCCGACGCGACGCACTCCAACACGCTCGCGTCGGCGCACGAAGTGAAGGCACGCGGCGCGAAGATAATAGGCGTCTCAGACCAGCCCAACGGCGTGTATGACCATTGGATCAGGATCCCGCGAGTTCCTGAGCAGCTCTTCGCGATACTCGAGATATTGCCGATACAGCTCCTCGCGTACCACATCGCCCTTCAGAGGAACACTAACCCAGACTATCCGAGGAACCTGGCGAAGTCTGTAACAGTGAGCTAGTTGCTCTGGGCCTTCGCTGCCGACGATTATTATAGTAGTTTCAGAGCCAAGGGAGATAAGGCCTGTCGGAATAGGGATGCATGTCAATCGCCAACGGTCTGACCGCGCAGGGGAGCGCGGTCGGGATCAAGCAGAACCATGAGGTCAACTTTCTAGTGCGTACCTGCAGCTATTGCAGTGCTGAGGTTTCGCTTAGCGCCGGAGACGTCCTCTACGGAGAGGGCTGGTATCACGGGCACTGTTGGGATAAACAACGGTCGTTGTTGTCAACCGATGGCCCGAAGATGACCTGAGTGACGAAATACGGGGTTGACCAGGCGGCTTGTCTCTCCCATCCATCGTTTATATCCAGTGAGTTAAGTCGGGTTGGAGAGCTTGAAGGATCGGCGTAGAAAGCCTGAGGAACGGAGAGGGACGACCTCAGTGCAGCCGGTGCTTCCACCCGAGCTCTTGCAGTTTCTAGAGAGGCGCTCCTATTCGCTTCTTGTGAAGGGTGAGGCGGCGACAGGAAAGACCATCCTAGCTCTTTCGATACTGCGAAAGATCGCCGCGGCTGGCAACTACCTCTATCTCTCGACAAGGGTCTCGCCCACGCAACTGTTCGAGAACCACCCATGGCTGTCGGAGTTCCGAAGGGTCGCGGACCGGCAACCTGCAGGCGAGGCCTCAGCGGAGGTAGCGGAAGACGAACGATTCGTGGACGCCAGGCTCGACGAGCCCGTGCCCTTCTTCGAGAAGATAACCAACGAACTCATGGATTCAAGGACGCCGACGATCATAATCGACGCGTGGGACCCTATTTGGATGATGATGGGGGAAGACGCCTCGCTTTCGAATGCAAAGGTGCTGCAGACATGGCGAGAACGGGCTGACGCCAAGATAGTGACGCTGATCGAGGACTCAGGTGACACGAGCCTGGATTCGCTCTTTGACGGGGTTGTGGTGTTAGACCGTTACTATGACGACGGGAGGATCGTCAGGATGATGCAGCTTTCGAAGCTCAGCGGCGTAAAGATCAACCGACCCTCCTGCATCTTCTCGCTTGATGGTGGCGTCTTCCAGAGCTTTTGCCCCGCCAGTCCCATTGATTTCGACCCGAGGACGCCGACCAACTGGTCATGGGAGACAAGATCGCCTACGGGCTATCGTGAACTGGACGGGATTCTCGACGGGACCCTGCCTTCTGGAACGATGGTGAACCTCGAACTGGCTCCCACGGTCAACGCGTCGACTGCTCTTCTGATGATCCGTGGGATCCTTGGGAATGGAAAGTCGCGCTCGAGGATCATTCTTTTCAGACCGTTCGAAGGGATAGGCGTCGACCGCGCCAGCGGCGCGCTCGGCGAGCTTGTCCCAATCCAGCAAGCCAATTCGCGGAGTTCAAGGTCCGTACCGGTCGGATGGGTGGAGTCGCTCAAGATGCAGGTGCAGAAGCAGAAGGCCACCAATCGTGGGAAGAAGATAGTCGCCTTGGCGGGCTCAGACTTCCTCTCAAAGGCAGGCGGCGACGAAGAGCGCGAGCGCCTGTTCGAGTTCATGAAGTCCGATATCGACCTTTCGGTAATCGTAAGCAGAGATGAAACGTCGGTCGAGAACGCCGCGAGAGTGGCGGACATCTCCCTGAAGCTCTCCGACATAGACGGGACCCCCGTCCTTCAGCCTCAGCTGCCCTGGACTGAGTACTTTGCGCTGAGCACCAGCACCTCGGAAAAGGCTTCGAAAGTGACGCTCGTTCCCATCGTATAAATAGCCTGAAAAATTGGCGAGTATTGTGAAGATCCTCGTTGTTGATGATGAGCCGGACATCACCTCGAGCTTGAAGGTAGGATTGGAGCGCCACGGATTCGAAGTGGACGTCTATAACGATCCAAAAAGAGCACTAGCAGATTACAAGCCCGGCCGTTACGACGTGGTATTCCTCGACATCCGGATGCCTCAGATGAATGGATTCGAGCTATACCGGGAGCTCAGGAAGATGGACGAGCAGGTTGCTATTGTGTTCCTAACCGCCTTCGACGTCTACGAAAACGAGTTTCAGAAGCTGTTCCCGGACATGAGAGTGGACAAGTTCCTCCGGAAACCAATCGGCATCTCAGAGCTCGTGACCTACGTAAACTCGCAGCCGAAGACCAACGCTCAGTAGAAAAACGCTCAAGACCAAAGTCGGCGATTGACTTTCGATTGTTTTTGGGAGCCAATCTTCGTCGGTTTACGTGGCCGCCAATGTCGAAGCGGAAAATTGCGCAAGGCAATCTGTGACACAGCTTGAACGTCCTGATCAGCTAGGCGGTATCTCACAGACAGTAAAAGGCGGGGGGAGGCCGTCTTTGATGACGGCTCCTATGTCCTGCTGGTGATCATTGATGCGCCCATTACCAGCAAGAGAAAGCCGAAGCCTAGGACTACATAAAGGCCGTATGGCCATGGGATGAAGGGAATCTGTGATGCGATTAGTCCGATTCCAGCCAGGAGGACCACGACTCCTATGACCATCGCAAGGAGCGCGCCGGTGTTGGTTGATCTGTGTTTTACGATGGTTTCGGCCCGCTGCGAAGACGGGACTTCCTGGACCGTCTTCACCCGTTCCACCACAGGTTCCACCACGGGCTCTTCCCTTTCCACGACCACCATCCCTTGGTTGCCCGGGCTCCTGTCAACATAGACTCTTTTCTCGTCACGTTCTTCAGTGCTCATGCTCTTACCTACGCTACGAAAGCGCGATGTGCCTAAATCGATATGGACAGATTGTTAGGTTTTCATCCTAGGAATCATTTCTCACGAAACAAAACTCAGGACATATTTTCTGTCTGGCAAAGTCCGTAATCATAGCTGACGGTTAGCCCTGCTCGATGAGTTGTGAAGTTCTAACGACTTTTGTTATCGAATATGACCAGATGAGCCGCATTTCTTTCATTCTTTTCATGTCGATCAGGTTCTTTGACGTGAAAGTCACCGTCCTGTCTCCTTCCGGCAATGTGACTCCGTGCCGGCGCATGACGTTGCTGAAAGTCTCCCATGCTCTCACCTCAGCCGTGTACTTGTATTCTTCACGCTGCTCTGGGGCCTCTGGTTGTTTCTGAACATCTTGTTCGTCCAACTGTCTATGGCACGCGAGGCTCAATATGGCGGGACCGTCTGGTAATAACTTCTCGGAAACATTCTTCTAGCTTTGGAGGACCGAAATTTTCGAAACATTCTGGCTTTGCAGGACGGACTTTTGAAAAGGTGGTTCCAAAACACCTGGTCTCTGGAGGCCCCGTACTGGAAAGGTGGTCGGCAAGAGATATCGCGATTCACCAGGTACTGAGGCGGCGGTGGCTCTGCGCACCAAGAGGAGCAACCCGATACCCGAAATAGCCAGGAGAACCTGGTAGGAGGCAATCCGCCATAACACTATCGCCGCCCAGGAGGAGAACCCGTAGACCGAGGCAAGGTAATACTTCAGGGCCATCTCAGTTATCCCCGAACCTCCAACGGACACGGGAAGCGCGCCTATCGCGACCGCGCCGAAGGCCATAAGAGTGGAAGAGAATACATCGATTTTCAAGCCGGCCGAGACCATGACGAACCATAGTGCCAGCCCTGAAAGAGCGGCCTCGACGAGCGTCAGGCCGACTGCCTTCGCGACAAGTGGCAGGGAATTCTTGGACACCGTGGCCCTGGCCGCGCTCGAGAAGTTGAGCGCGCCTTCTTTCAGGGTCGTCTCGAGTCGTTCGGCTCTGCGTTTTCCCACGACGCGGGCCGCAAGTTGGAATACCCTGGGGGGCAAATTGATGCCCCTCAATCCAGGGATTACGAAAATCACGGTGAAACCGACAGCCAGAACCAACGCGACAACAGTGATCGCAGATGCGATGATGACCGCTCCCCTTGACAGCGCATAGGCCGCCGCGGCGAGCTGCAATGCGGAGCTAACATAAATCTGGACGAGCATCTCGAAATATCCAATCCAGACAGCTCTGCCTGCGTCGATACCTTTCCTCGACAACCATGCGGTAGTGAGGAAAAAGCCGCCAGTTGTTGACGGTGTGGTCAAGGCCAGGAATTGGCTTGCGAGCTTCGCCCTTCCAAAGTCACCTAAGCTGAGTGAAGGACGATTCGCCAATGCATCGACGACGACCCTGAATCTGAGGACGCCCACGCCAAGTCCCGCAATCGACGCTGCCGCGGCAAGTGCGAATGGCAAGTAGCCTATTGTGGCGAAGTCAGAGAGCGAGATTCCAGAGAGGAACGAGATGACTATCACGAAGAAAGAACTTACGGCCAACGCTACCGCCGTCCATCGAATCACCGATCTTGGAAGCTGAAGACCGGTCGCAGGCTTGTTGTTCGAACATCGACCCATGTCTTTCGAGGGTCTCCAGGGATATGTACAAACTGCATGCCCAAGCCCTAAGAAATTACCATATCCTGTGTGCAGTTTTCCAATTTGGAATCTAGAAAAAATCCAGTGCCAGGCCTTGATGAATGGGGAGGCGCAACGGGGAAAAATTTGTCGCGCCGCAGGTCCGTCGGCGTCTATTGCCTACGAGGCCTTTCCTTTCGCCGACTGCCTTGCGTGGTTCTTCCTCATTCGCGAGACTTCAGCGCCTGCGACTACTCCCGCTGCGAAGGTCGCACCTAGAGCGATTCCAACAGCGGTATTCGGATGCTCTTTGACGGCCTTCTTCCCCCTCTCGACCTCTTCTCGGAGGTCGGTGCCCGCCTTTTCGACCCTGTCCTGCAAAGTCTTAGAGGCAGTCTCTAGCGTTTTCGACGCGTTTCCTAAGCTGGATTCCACATTGTTTCCTCGCTTTGTCATAACAAACACTATGAGGTTTCCAGGGATTTAGTTAGGCATTTGCTAAGAGAGTTATGGAGAATTCCTCAGTAGAAAAGTTTCTTGGAATCGGGTGGACGGATGTCCAGCGCCCCTCGGCCCAGGCGACCTCAGAGGAGGAATGTTCCTCGAAGTTTTTTATGGTTGAACGTTCCAATATTTTGGAGAGAGCGTGTCGTCCTCCGAATTCCAACAGACGGCGATACTTCGAAGCCCTGACCAGGTGTCGGCTACCGTGATGGATTTCTTCAAAAAGGCGACGACTCGTCTGGACATATGCGCTGTGACGGTAAAGCCCGACCAGCCGGAGCCGATTGAAGGCCAATCGAAGGCCTATCTCGACGTGAAGAAACGAGGAGGAGCGTTGAGATTGCTCACCGACATAACTAAAGACAATGTCTCCTACATCAAGGAGGTTGTACGCCAGGGGACGGACGTCCAACACTTATCGGGAATAGGCGGAAACTTTGCCATCAGCGACAACGAGTATGTTGCGACCTAGGAACGGAAGAGTTCAATCCCAGAGGAGCGCTGCTCTACAGCAACGACAAGCTATTCGTCAAGCATCACAAGAAGTTGTTCGATCTCTTGTGGAACAGTGCGGTCCCGGCCGAGCAAAGGTTCATCGAGATTGAAAGAGGGATAATTCAGGCAAAAATCGAGGTATTCTACGACCCCGGATCGATTCAGAAGAAGTATCTGGAGGTAATCGGACAGGCTCGGACAGAAGTGATACTCCTGCTGCCGAGCGCGAACTCGTTTCATGAACAGGAGAAGCTAGGGGTGATTGATTTGCTCAGTGCGACCGCGAGGAAAGGCACGGTCGCCATCAGGATCATTTCACCAGTCGACTCTGAAGTGGAGAAGCGCATAGCCATAGAGCATGGGAAGTCGCCAATTCAGTTTCATAGGATCTCGCCGGTAGGAGGCGACTCCGTCATCATCGCCGTCACGGACAGGACTCACTCGTTCGTGATTGAGAAGATAGACGACTCTACCAAGGATTTTATGTCGGCAATCGGCGCAGCCACGTATTCTACTCGTCCGGCCATGGTCATGTCGAACGTCTGGCTGTTTGAATGGCTTTGGAACGAGACTGGCCTAGTCGAAGAAGAGATGCGGGGCCGGATTCAGGTCCAGACGAACGCGCTCATGTCGACCATTGCATGGGAGATAACGCCGGCCAACTATAGGTGCGCAAGGTGCGGGAAAAAAGTCGACAAAGAAATCAGGGTGTATGACCCGAGGACCATGCCGGAACAGTCCGAAGCCGTGACTCTCGCGATGCGGCAAAACAATGCTGGGTGGATACCGTTCTGTTTCGACTGCCTCAGCAAGCACCCCTATTCCAAGCCATCGTGGCTAGTGACCGAGCCGACCGAGTAGGGGTCTTCCTAGAAAAGGCCGCAGGGAGGGGACTTCGAATGGCAATAGTCGGCCGGCTGCGTGTTCCGTCAACATTTGATCGGCCCGCCAGAGCTTCGCGGCGTCGCCCGCGACCTTGTCTCATTCGCCGTCGTGATATGGGCTTGTGATAAGGAATGCATCGTAGCTCTGCGCCCTAAACTCCTTGACCATCCTCTGGGCGACGAGCTCCTGACCCTTTGTAAGGCTCGTCTGATACATCACGACCCCGATTCTCAACAAGCGATGTTCCATCCTCCGGACACCGGAAGAGAGGATCCTTGTCCAGGACTTCGGGCTGTCGGACGGCGCGGTCCTTCTCTCTCTCGAGCGTTGAGCACCCTCTTCACGATACAGCAATGCTTGTCGCTCTGAAAGCGAGAGGACGATGCGGGATGGTTCGGCCACGACGCCGTGCCGGCGGGGGCACGCTTGGCTAGCAGGAATCTGATTGCGTAGAGTTGCATCTCTAGCCCCATAGGTGTTCTTGTCGCGGCAAATATGAGGCTAGGGAGATTAATCCAGAAGAAAATTCGTCTACTTCGATTATGGCCTACTGCCGTCGCCTGTGAACGAATGCGAAGCAGCCGCTTCGGAGCCCTTCATTCTATCCGAGTTGCAAGTAGAAATCAAGTAGCGCGCATAGAACCCCCATATCAGGAGCAGACGAAAAGCAACCGTGGCGGACCGAGGGGTCTGGATGGTGCACGATGCGGGCGATCTAATTTTGATGATGCCGGTTCTTGAGAATCGCGGAGACTCCGGGGTTCGCTGTGAGAGGGTCGCTCGCAAGCTATCCCTGTGTGTAGATCGCGATGATCGTGGTGTTTCCGTTGAGGGGCACCGTTCTTGTGGGGTTGGTATTGTTGTTGTCCTTCCAATATGAGAACGATATGTTGCTGTAGCCTGTGCTCATGAAGACGGTATAGGTCTGGCCGTTGAAGAAGATGAAGGGCAGGATGCTACCTCCCGTGAACGTCGCAGTGAACGGCGTAGTGGAGCCTTGAGGC
>JAPCJN010000108.1 GCA_027886925.1 Nitrososphaerota archaeon | reverse complement strand
ACGCGGGCTTCCTGCCTCTCATGGCAAGATAGCCCGTTGCGATGATGAAGATCGCAGCGACGGCTGCGATTCCGTAGACTGTGGTTGCGCCGAATCCGGTGGATGTTCCTGAGACTGTGACCGTCTGTCCGCCGAGGGTGCTTGTGACTGTCGCTGTCTGTCCTGCGCCTATGGTGGTTGTCTTGGTGACCGTAGAGGCCGCTCCTCCCGCGCCGGCGACTGTGGTAGTCGCTGTGGTAGTGACCGTTGAGGCCGCTCCTCCCGCGCCGGCGACTGTGGTAGTCGTTGTCGCGGTGGATGTCACGGTAGAGGTGGCTATGCTAAGGGATGTGACGGAGCTCGTTAGCTGGGCTTGGAGTTGTAGAGCAACGATGTCGCCTGGGACAGCAGCGGGGCCGAATTGTCCACCCGACCCGACTGTCAGGATGACTTCCTCAGTCCCACTTTGAGTCGCTCCTATCGCTGGAGGGACGTCCATAGGGCCGCCGGTGAACAGGTCTTTGATGGTTGCGCCGGTCTGAGCATTTAGCATCAAGACGTCACCCGACGCCAATGGAGCAAAGACGACGTTCCCAGAGGACATGAGACCGCCACGGAACCCTATTGTCGGAATGTTGTGTGACCAGACCATCTGCCCGGTCGCGGCATTGACGGCTTCCACCGTTGCGTTAACCGCATAGTTGGGGTTAGGTTGGCCGCCCGGCGTGTTGATTCCTGAGATTTTGCCGTAGTTGCTGGAGTTCAACGCCACATATTGGAACATTGCGGGCACGTTGTGGCTTCCTACGTAGATCATGTTCGCGGCCGGATTGAACGCGGCTGTGCTCTCAAAGCCGGCTAGCTCTGAAGGGTCTGCGATGAAGTTTACGTTGCCTGGGCTAGCGAACGAGTTCGTCATCTGTGTCCGGTTGAGCGGGTTCTGCATGAAGCAGTACGCGCACCTAGGCAGGATGGTTGTTGGTGGAGTCCATGCCCAGATCATTTTGCCGTTCGCCGCGTTGAGCTCGTAGACGTATCCGTTCTTGCACGTCTTGAATAGGACTTCTGTGGTCGCACCGTTTATGGTCTCGTTACCCAGTCCCTGATACCAGGAACAATCGTAGTCCCACTCGTCGTGAGCGGAGGTCTGGAAGCCCCAGACCCACTGGCCTGACTGGTCGTTGAGCGCCATCACCGCTGAGGCCCAGAGATCTGGACCTGGGTTGCAGGAACCAACATATGGAGCCCTGTTGCCGGTGTTGACGTATGTGAAGCCTGTCTTCTGGTCGACGACCCATGATCCACCCCAGCCCTGGCCTACCGCTCCCGTAGATTGGCCGCCGTCATTAGCGAGGCAGGCTGCGCTCTGGAAGGATTGCCCCCAGTCGTTGTAGAGCGTCGAGTTGAGCTGGGCCGCCGAGAGGGTCTTGAGGTCGACCACGCCGCTAGCTGGTATCGTTCCGCCAGCGTTGTAAGTCGGTCCTGGATAGAAAATCTGGGCGCCTGTCATGTTGTTTACCTGCTGCAAGTCCCAGTTTGGATTGAGCGGAACGTTGGAGTTTGGCTGCGGAGGCGAGCAGAACGCGGTCCACATGAGTTTTGGTGGGTTCACAAGTATGTTCCATCCACGGAAGAAGCATCTTGCTGCGATGCTGTTCGAGGTGCTGGTCGCCGACGTGATCATGATGCCCCTCTGCGTGTCAATGACGAGGTTCGACGCCAGTCCTGCGTATGAACTGGTTGGGTCGTTTCCGTCAATGGTCTTGACACCGCCATAGATAGAAAAGTTCATCTCGTATTTGCCTGTGAGCGCGTTGATCGCGTAGACTTTGAAGTCCGGAGCGGAGATCCAGTACGTTGGAGTCCCGCCAAAGATGTTCTGCGCTGATGTGAAAGTCACTTCTCCTTGATGGAAGTGGAGGTTAAGAGAGGAGACTCCCAGTCCAGCGGTGCTGTTTGGCTGAAGCGGAAGCACGACATTCCAGATCTGGTTCCCGTTGGCCGCATTGAGCGCGATGACCTGTCCTTCTTGCGTGACCGCGTAGATCGAGCCGTTGACTATCAACGGTGTCGTGTCCACGCCGATGCGTGTGGAACTCACTGAAAGCAGGGAGGGCGGAAACCCAGGCATGGGGGCCAACCACGTAATCCCCAGGTTCTGGACGTTCGAGCTGTTGATCAGATTCTGTGGGCTGTAGTCCTGGGCGAACTGGTTACCGTCTGAAAACGCCCAGTTGGCCTGCAGAGCCGTCAAAGGAGATGCTGCTGGTGTTTGGGACCTCGAGCTTGCTGCCATCACTGCTGGCACTGCCAGCGAGGATAGGAAGAATAGGAGAGCTATGGAGAATGCACTGATAGATGTTTTCGAAGAAACCTTTTTCATTCTCTTCGGCATTTGTAGTAATATCCATTATTTATCTCTTGCGCAGATTCGTAGGATACGTAAGATAGGCGTCGACTTTCGACTGTCAGGTCGGGTGCCCTGCATGCGAGAGAAGATAAGTCAGTTCTTATTGTCGGAGCACGCGGGGCAAGACCAGGACACGTCAAAAGACGATGGGAGTGAAGGTTGAGAAGTCCCTCGGTCAACTTCCCGCGACGACTCGCTTGCCCAAGCATGCCGGAAGGACACACAAACAATAGGAACGGCAACGAGCGGGTCGATATCTGACAGGGTTGACGGATGGTAGCACCCAGAACGGTGAGGATTCGCTAGATTCTTGACGTTATTTTGTCAATTTTGCAGATGAGAGCACATCGAGCTTTAATCTCGAACGACCTAACGAGAGGCCATGTCTCTAGAAGATAAGGTAAAATTCGGCACTATGGCACTGAGAGGTGCGGCCCTGATTTTTTCATCTCTGGGCGTGCACGTTTCGCCACTTGAGATAGTCGGCGGCTACGGCAACTAGAGCCTCTCAGTCTCATCTCTAGTCGTTGTCCTGATAGAGCTCCCTCTTCGAGATTGGCCAGCAGCGATCGAGGTCACTTTTCAGACTTCGATTTTGGCCGGTCCTTCCGGCGTGACTTGCAGGTTTGTCCAGGAGACAACCAGCCGATTTGGGCAAGGGCTGCAAGACACATGAAGGTCCAAGACTCCATCCGGACGACGCACCGATAGCTAAGATTGGGAGCTAGGCCTTACCTTCGTTTCTTCGTCTCGGGTATCTCGAAGACCTCACTCGAATGGAACTGGGTAAGGGCTCTTTCAGTCAGCAAGCCCGCGCGCTGTCACAGCTTTGACCCCCTCCTTCCAATCTATCCGTCCCTTTGCCTCCCCTCAGCACATCCGTCGACTAGCCCACGTTCAGGAGCGTCGTGACCTCTGCAACCCTTCAACAGGTCGAGAGGCTCTAGACATTCGATCATCAAGAAAGATAGAAAAGACTTGAACGACTCAGGTCGGATGTAAGTCGGTGCCGAAGGCTCGCCGATTTATGTCAAGCTATAACAATGGGGATTCCAAGAGCAGACCTTCTGGCTTGAAGTACTCCGTCGTCGTCGAATATTTTGAGAGGCTCGAGAAAACGAGCGGCCGGCTCGAGATGACAGGGATACTAGCTTCTTTGTTGAAGGAGACCCCGTTGTCTGACCTTCCTATGCTGGTCTATCTCATGCAGGGAAAGCTGCGCCCAGACTATGAAGGGGTGGAACTCGGGATCGCGGAAAAGCTGGCCCTCAGGGCGCTGGCCACCGCGTCAGGGAAGTCTACCGACCAGGTAAAGGCAGCCTACATCAAGGCAGGGGACATCGGGAGTGCAGCTCAGGCTCTCCTGAGGAAGGGAGGGGAAAGGCAAGGGTCCCTCGTCTCAGAGAGGCTCGCTCTCAAGAGAGTCTATGACTCTCTCCTCGCGATAGCGAGGACGAGCGGGGGCGGCTCTATAGAGTTCAAACTTCGAGACCTGGTGAGCCTCCTTAACGATGCGAGCCCCGATGAGGCAAAATACATCTTGAGGACCGCCATGGGCGTCCTCCGGCTGGGCGTCGCAGACTACACCATCCTTGACGCGGCCGCCGTTGCGCTTCTTGGCGACAAGGGAAAGCGCAAGGCTCTCGAGAACGCGTACAACGTGACATCTGACCTCGGCCTCGTAATCGAGCTCGCTTCCAAAGAAGGGCTTACAGGAGTGGAGAAGATACGGCTCCAGGTAGGAAAGCCGATCAGGCCAATGCTAGCGGAAAGGCTGGAATCAGCTCAGGCCATAATCGATAAGATGCGCGGGCCTGTCGCGGCGGAGTACAAGCTCGATGGCGAGAGGCTGCAAGTGCACAAGGACGGGGAAAAGGTGGAGCTCTTCTCGAGACGCCTCGAGAGGATAACCCCCAATTATCCAGACGTGCTCGACTACGTCAGGAATTACGTCAACGCCAAACGCGCCATACTCGAGGGCGAAGTCGTCGCGATAAACGCGAACACGGGCGAGTACCTGCCGTTCCAGGAGCTCATGCATCGCAGGAGGAAGCACAAGGTCGAGGAGACCGTGAAGCAGTATCCGGTCGCCGTGAACTTCTTCGAGGCGCTCTTTGTAGAAGGGAAGGACCTGACCGGAGAGCCCTACCTCAAGAGGAGGGCCAGACTGGAAGCCGTGGTCGAACAGACCGAGTTCACGAGACCAGTCCCCGCGAGGATGGTCGACACAGCGGACGAGATGGAGGAGTTCATGGAACTCGCCATATCAGACGGATGCGAGGGCATCGTCGCGAAGAAGCCAGACGGGACCTACAGGGCGGGCGCCCGGGAGTTCTCCTGGATCAAGCTAAAGCGCGAATACAAGAGCGAGCTCACCGACACCATCGACCTCGTCGTGATCGGTGCCTTCCATGGGAAGGGGAGGAGGGCGGGCGTTTATGGGACATACCTGCTGGCTGCCTACGATTCGAAGCGGAACGTGTACCCGAGCGTAACCAAGATAGGCACAGGGTTCTCGGACGCAGACCTAGAGAGGTTCCCCAAACTTCTGAGGCCCTACGAGAGTCACGTGAAGCCCCCCGACGTAGAGTCAAACCTTCAGCCGGACGTCTGGTATCGTCCGAAGGTCGTGATAGAAACTATCGCTTCGGAGATTACTCTTTCGCCGATCCACCCCGCGGCCTTCAATGTGGTGAGGCACGGCAGCGGCCTGGCTCTGCGCTTCCCAAAGTTCACCGGCAAGGTACGCGATGAGAAAGGGCCAGAAGACGCAACCACGGTAAAAGAGCTCGTCGAGATGTACGGATTACAAAAGAGGACGCTGAACAAGGGTCAGCCAGACCACCCTGAGCCTTCGGCTGATTAAGCGGAACCGGGAACGGAGAATGGTTTCTACTTGCTCTCGTCATTCGCGGTGCGCTCTGCGCGCTTCGCCAGCTCGTTGATGCCCATCACTCCAACGGGCGGGAATCCCTGGCCCGCTACGGTTCCTGCCACAGGGATGTTCGAGGGGATCAGGAGTATGGTGTTCTTCCCCTGGAGGCCAAGCTCGTAGATTATGTTCATCCACCTTAGTTGGAAGGCCCTGTCATTGTTTGCGTAGAGGTTCGCCGCGTCGACCATCTTCTGCGCAGCCTCGAATTCCGCCAAAGCCAGCGTGACCCTCGCTCTCCTTTCCCTCTCGGCTTGGGCGTTCCTCGACATCGCGTCCTGAAGCGCGGATGGTATCCCGACATCCCGAATCTCGACGGCGGTCACCTTCACTCCCCACGACTCGGTCTTGCTGTCGATCACCGCCCTGGCGTTCGCGCCAACCTTCTCCCGCTCGGTCAGAAGGTCGTCGAAGCTTACCTGCCCTATCACCTCTCTGAGAGTGGTCTGCGCGGCGAGCTGCGTCGCCATGTAGTAGTTCTCTGCGCCTAACACCACCTTCTGCAGGTCTACCGGCTGAAAATACATGACAGAGTCCACGACGACCGGGACGTTGTCCTTCGTGAACGTCTGTTCCGTCTTGAAAGAGACGGTCTGGAGCCGCGTCGATATCGTGAACGGGACCTTGTTGATGAACGGGACCACGTAGATTATCCCCGGCCCCCGGAGGCCCTTGTATCGGCCAAGGCTCAGGATAGGTGCCCTCTCCCATTCCTTCAGAACTCGCACTCCGCTGAGAAGGATCGCCAGTACGATAAGGGCGACCAGGGCCTCGGCAGCCACGGTGGCGACGTCTACCAACTAATATTCCCAAAGGTATGGGCTCCGACGTCCCATATAGGCGTTCTGCGAGATGACCGGTCGTGGGCACTAGGCCGCCGTTGTCGCCGGCCCTTCCTCGGGTTTTTCCACGACGAGCACGATCCCTTCCACCGCCTTCACCCTCACCCGCTCCCCGGACTTGATGTCTCCCGACACGCTCCTAGCCCTCCAAGTTATCCCCTCGACCCTGACCTCTCCTGATGGCGACAACGGGGTGGAAGCCTTTCCTATTTTTCCGGGCAGGGACTCGGACCCCGTCAGCTTGCGCTTCGTCCTCAGCGGACCTATCACCCACCTTACGTAAAGACCTCCCAAGACTCCGATCGCGATCACCACAACTGCCTCCACCTGGGTCAGATTCGCGGAACCTGAAGAGAACTCGACACCCTGGAATAGTAGGTAGATGCCCAGACCTCCTACCACCGCTCCGCCGATCATCGCAAAGCCGTGACCGAGCTTCAGCTCCAAGAACATCAGGGCGACCCCCGTAAGGATGACGATGAGCCCGAGGGTAGAGGCGCCGACCACCTCCACCCCTACCAGCCCGGCCACCAAAGCTATCGCGCCGGCGATGGAAAGTACGAAAGTCGGATGATAGAGGTCGAGCACCAGAGCGAGCGCTCCGAGGAAGATCAGGATCCCGTTGACGTTAGGGTCGCTTAGAGTGCTAAGAACCGGGTCGTAGACGCCCTCTTGGACCATGGTGGTGCCTCCGTTCAGGCCGAGCTGGGACAAGGCTGCCTGCAAGGAGCTGGCATTCCCATCGACCAGGTGGAACCTGCCAGCATCGGCGGCGGAGAAC
>JAPCJN010000107.1:3767-7099 GCA_027886925.1 Nitrososphaerota archaeon | reverse complement strand
AGGGAGTTCAAGGTCGGGCTATACGAGGACTCATCCTCGAACCCGGCTGCCTCTGAGGGAAACATCAGCGTGGGCTGAAGGCTTGGGTTGAAGAACGCGTAGTTCATCTGCGTGCTGTTGAGGGGGTTGAGCATGAAGCAGTACTGGCACCTTGCAAGTACGTTTTGCGGTGGTGTGTACGCCCAGATCATGTTCCCGGTAAGGGCGTTCAGCTCGTAGAGGTAACCGTTCTTGCACGTCTTCCAGAGCACCTGTGTGTTAGCTCCGTTGACGGTCTCGTTGCCCATAGCCTGCCACCAAGAGCAGTCATAGTCCCAGCCTTCATGGGCAGCGGCCTGGAAGCCCCAGACCCACTTGCCGCTGGTGTCGTTGAGTGCCAAGACGGCGGCAGACCATAGGTCTGGACCTGGCATGCATGAGCTAGTGTATGGGTCCCTGTTGTTTGTGTTGACGAACGCCAAGCCCGCGGTAGGACCGGTACCCAGCAGCCAGGGCGCACCCCAGCCAGCTGCGGTCGATCCCGTGGACGAACCGCCGGTGTATCCTGCGCACGCCGGGGTCTGGTTGGCATAGCCCCAGTCGTTGTAGAGTGTCGAGTTGAGCTGTGATGCCGAGAGCGTCTTGAGGTTGACCACTGCGGAGCCTGGAATGTTCCCGCCCGCGTTATAGGCCGGTCCTGGATAGAATATCTCAGCTCCGGTCATGTTGTTGACCTGTTGCACGTCCCAGTTTGGATTCACCGGGACATTACTCCCTGGTTGAGGAGGCGTGCAGTACGCGGTCCACATCATCTGCGGCGGTGTCACAAGGATGTTCCATCCTCTGTAGAAGCACCTGCCCGACGCAGGGCTAGAGGCGCTGACCACCGAGGAGATGAGGATGCCCTTGTTTTGGTCGACAAGGATGTTCGCGGCCCCGACGCCCGTGTACACGCTACCGGGGTTGTTTCCGGCTACTGTGGCGACGCCGTTGAAGACGGAGAAGTTGAGCTCATACTTGCCGTTCAAGGCGTTGATGGCGTAGACCTTCTGGTCGTCAGCTGCTATCCACCACGTTGGAGTGTTGCCGAAGAGCTTGTTTGTGAACTGCTCGTTCCCGTTGTGCAGGTGTAGCGTGAGCGGACCCGTGCCGTGCCCTGCGGTGCTGTTGGGGAGAAGAGGTAGGACGTCCGTCCAAACCACATCGCCGTTCGCCGCGTTGAGGGCGAACGCCTGATCATATTGGGTCACCGCGTAGACGGTGCCGTTGATTATCAGCGGCGCCGTGTCTACTCCAAGACCACCAGACACCGAGACTAGTGCCGTCGGGTGGGTTGGCAGCGGGAATAGCCAGCTCAGGCCCAGATACTGGGCGTTCGACGCGTTGATCTGGTTTTGGGGGTTGTAGTTCTGGTTGAACTGATTGCCGTCAGGGGCGGCCCAATTTGCCTGCAAAGCCGTGAGCGGCGTCGCTGCAGGAGCAGCGGACGACGAGTTAGCTGAAGCCAGGACTGTTGGGACCGATAAGGATGAAATGACGAAAAGTAAGCTTAATGAGATTGCTGTGATTGATTTTTTTTCAGAAACGTCCGACATATTTTCGAATGTTCGACAAGCAGTATATTATTTAGCTATTTCGCGTTCAGAGGTTCCGTTCCGAGCATTATGCTCTCCTGTGAGCTGCCAACGCACAGATGCCCGTCCGACTCTCTTGACAAGCAGTTGCTGTCCTCGTGTATGCGCCCACGACGCAAAACCTCTTTCCGAATCCATTCCCGAGCCGCGGGCTCAGGAAACCAGGTCTATTTTCCAAAAGTCCGCCGAGAGGTCCTCCCTGGTCAGGTATTCGTATGGTACCGTGAAGTAACCTTTCGTCCCCCAAGCATCTCCGAAAGAGTTCCTCACGATGAACCGCCCGTTGCCGTCGTCATATCCCACTGCGAGCACGGCATGCCCACCTTCGACCTTGTCGCCCTTTCCTGGCAGCTGAAGATGCCCTGTGTACCTGACGGCGTCTTTTTCGAAACTCTGGAAGCTGTCGTGGACGGTCATTCCGAAGACGAACGGGTTTCCCAAAGCCAAACAGCACCTGAAATGGGCGAGATCGCGTGCTATCCTTTGATATTCCAAAACCGTGTACTTTTTCGCCCTGTTGAAGCAGGCGCGTGGAGGCTCGGCCGCGAACTTCCCAAGATTGTAGGGCCATGACGTCTCAGGGCAATCTCCATTTGCGGCCACGGCCTTTATCCCCTCTCTAGGAGTCGAGCCACAGTCTGCGCACACGACGTTCCTGGCAGCCCGTTCATTGTAATAGATGAAGAGCCTAGAGGGGACGAAATCCCCGACCCCCTGCTTCATGAGGTCGAATTGTATGGCTCCCGCTATCGCCTGGGCCGTGCAGCTGTTCAGGGCCTTTTGGTCGTAGACGGGCGGGCATTGAGGCCTCAGGTCGATTGATTTGGGTAACCTGCGCTGAATTCCCACGGGTGGAGCGAAGTGGTGGTCCCGGTGATCAGGTATGTCACGGACCCATCCATATCCTCTCCTTCCTGAGGCTTTTCCCTTCAAGCGTCGCGGCGATTGTTCACATTCTATTTATGGGTGCATCCGCTCTTCCGCGCGCGGGCCAGGTTTGCGGCAGAAGGATTTTATCATGAGCCATCCGCATTTCATCGAGCGTAACCCCGTTGGAAGCAAAGAGGCGGCTCGCCGCGATAATGTTCACGGACATCGAGGGTTATTCGGCCCTTACCCAGGAGAACGAATCGCTCGCCATCCGGATCCTGGACAAGCACAGGGAACTCATGAGGCCTGTCTTCGCACGCCACAGGGGGCACGAGGTCAAGACCATGGGGGACGGGTTCCTCGTCGAGTTCGAGAGCGCCCTCGACGCCATCGAGTGCGCAGCGGAGCTGCAGGACGTCCTCCGCGTGTACAACGAGACCGCCGTCGACAAGATTTCGGTACGGGCGGGAATCCACGTAGGAGACGTCATACACCGTGACGGGGATGTCTACGGAGACGCCGTCAACATAGCCGCTCGAATAGAGACCATAGCGCGGGGCGGGGAGGTCTGCATATCAGAACAGGTCTACGTTCAAGTGAGGAACAAGATGTCCTTTAGGTTCGTGTTACTGGAGCCCCGATCGCTCAAGAACATCTCAGTGCCGATCGAGGTCTACAAGCTCCAGTCTGGGAGTGAAGCGGGCTCGGAGCCGACGCCTGAGCCCCTAGGTCAGCGGTTCGCGGTGCTCCCCCTGGCGAACCTCAGCCCCGACTCGAACGACGAGTATCTCGCGGACGCGATGACGGACGAGTTGAACGTGCCCGTGCCCGGTAGCGTCGTGGCGCCAC
>JAPCJN010000107.1:0-3757 GCA_027886925.1 Nitrososphaerota archaeon | reverse complement strand
AGCGCGATTTCGAAAGCAAAGAATCTCAGGGTGATAGCAAGGACCTCCGTGATGCACTACAAGGGGAGCACAGCGGGCATCGCGGAGATAGGCAGAAGCTTGGGGGTGTCCTCGATCATGCAGGGGAGCGTCCTGAAGGCAGGCGACAAGGTGAGGATTACCGTCCAGCTGATCGACGCTAGGACAGAGGAGCACATGTGGGGTGCCAAGTACGACAGGGAAATGGACAACATATTCGCGATCCAAGACAACATCGCACAAAGAGTGACGAAGGCCCTGAAGGTGAGGCTTGCGAAAGGAGGTGCGAAACACAAGCCCACAGGGGACATCGACGCCTACACCCACTACCTGCGGGGGCGGAGGATCCTCTACGAGAGGACAGAAAGCAACATCAAGGCGGCGAAGAGGCAGTTTGAATTGGCAATCGAGAAGGACCCCAACTACGCAAAGGCCTATGCGGGTCTGGCGGATGCCCACTATCTTGCCGGCTACTATCACTTTGCGGCGGTCTCCGAGTCGTACTCCGAGGCCAAAAAACAAACTGCGAAGGCGCTCGCGCTCGACGAGGACTTGGCGGAAGCCCACGCGACCATCGGCGTGATCAAGGACCACTACGACTACGACTTCAGGGGCGCCGAGGATTCCTTCAGGAAAGCGATCTATCTGAACCCTAGTTACGCCCAGGCACACCACTGGTACTCGGTTACACTGCTATCGATGGGAAGATGTGAGGAAGCGCTCGTCGAGCTGGACAAGGCCAACGAAGGGGACCCGCTGTCCCCTATCATAAGGGTCGTCAAGGGAAACGCCCTCTACTATTCTGGAAGGGAAGACGAAGCGGTGAGAGAATGGCAGGCGATAGAGGAGAGCAATCCTACCTTCCCCGGCCTCTACTGGCAAAGGGCGTTCTACCACATGGACGCCCTCCAAGAAAAAATGGCCGACGTCGACATCGAGAAGTGGTTCAGACTGTCAGGAGGGAATCAGGAGTGGTTAGGGTTTCTGAAGGGTTACCTCGATGCGCGTTTCGGTAGAAGAGACGCTGCCCTCAGGGCAGTCAGGGAGCTGGAATCGGCTTCGCGCTTTCCTCAATTCGTCGCCCACATCTATGCGGCCATGGGCGATGACTCACGGTTCTTCGAGTGGGCCGACAAGTGCGTCCAAGAGCGGAATTTCGAGATCATCGCTGTGAGGTACATGAAGACATACGAGCAGATCAGGAAAGACGAGAGATATTCGAATCTTCTGACCAAAATAGGCGTTGATGGGTAATCACCCGCTGGATCCATCGCTAACTAACAGGGACCCAGACCTCCGGCCGCTGCATTTTGACCGGTGAGGAGGACTGACGATGCACTTAAATCTCGAACTTGCTCGAAACAAAGGTGAGGTTGACCAAGGAATCTGAGAGGGCATTGCTCGAGAAGATTCGCAAGGTCCCGCTGTTCTCGGGTCTGAAAGACAAGGATCTAAAGTCGATTCTGGGAAGCGGGAAGCAGCAATCCTATCCAGAGGGCCAAGTCATCGAGGGCGAAGGCGAGAACGGCGTCGCGTTCTATCTCATCCTCGAAGGAGGAGTCGAGGTCAAGAGGAAAGGTCGGGTCCTCGCAAGGCTCGGGAGCGGCGACTTTTTTGGCGAGATGTCTCTGCTCGATCGCAACCCCAGGTCTTCGGACGTCGTCGCCGCGGCTGCCACCACGTGCCTTGTGCTCTCGAGCTGGGACTTTCGGTCTCGCGTGAGGTCGAACAACGAGCTCGCGATTAACCTGTTGAAGACGTTGGTCCATCGCCTACGTGAGAGTAACAAGGCCTTGAGCGATTGAACTCAGGCGACACCAGAAGACTCACTCCCAGAAGAATGCTGAGTCCGTCCCGACCCTAATCCTCCTTCCTCGTCAAGTCGAGATCTTTGCGCGAATCCTTTATTACTTCAGCTCCAACTAATGGACCATGCGATTTTTCGTTATGGAAAAGGTGAAGGCCGGGGTCCAATTAGGCCCAAAGGACTTTGCGAAGATGGCGGGAGACGATCTCGAGTACAAGCGGAAACTCGAGAAAGCCGGCAAGATAATCGGTGGTCCGTGCCTTGATATTCTCGCACAGGGTTTCGTGCTAGAGACCGAGACGATCGAGGAGATGGGCGAGATCTTCTTTGAGTCTCCTTCCAACCTGGTCATGGACAGAGAGGTTCATCCCCTTGGGACATTCAAGGACACCCTTGAAGGCATGAACGAAATGAGGAAGA
Organism: Nitrososphaerota archaeon; assembly: GCA_027886925.1. The sequence goes on along the minus strand of JAPCJN010000107.1, from coordinate 1,512 downwards.
AGTGACGACGGACCGTTTCGAGAGCAGTCTCTGATTGGAATGATGCGAAGGCTAGTCCTGGTACTGCGGTCTTGAGCGGTGTCAAAAAATTGTTTTGCGTCCGATGAGCAAATCTCACTATCGAAGCAGAACCCTAAGATGAGTCATCCCGCGACCGTTCGCCAACGGTAAGCAGGTGTCAGGACATGACATCAAGGCGGCTGGTGTATCAAGATACCCGCTTTGTTTCCGCTGCTCTTCGACTTCCTCTGTGTTTTCTTTGTCGGTTTCTTCGCTCGTTTCTTGACCACTCTAATCCCGCATCTTTATCGGTCGCCAATGACTTACGCGTTTCTATCTTTCACCACCGTCGGGACCTCGTCCACTTATTGAAGCGTCGCTCGAGGCAAGATAGCTGAACAGATGATCATCGCGAAAGAACTGGCCCGCCAAGGGCACGACAAAAATGAGCCGAAGAGGAGGCTGTGATTTTAGACCATCGGCAGCTCTGCTGCGCCTCCACCATGATATGCACGGGCGCCTCGGTGGCTCAGGAGGTCGGCCTCGCGCTAGGCGCGCAGGCTAGCGACTCCAGGCTGCGGGACCTTGTCCTCAGAGGCGGGTTCAGTCGATTCCGGCGGGCGACGCAGACCCCGTTCAACAGGGTCTTCGAGGCCAAGCCATTGACGCGCCATCCTCGAAAGCGCTGAACGCCATACCCAAAGAGCAATCAGGTCGCGGCCTCCCAAAGCACAAGGTCCCCCCGGCGCGTGATTCGGTGGTGATGCCCCGCGCAGGAGAAACCAAGGCTGACATGTAATCCCAGTTAGGGCCAATTTTTTGAACGGTGGGAATCGTTGCCGCTGAGTTGTCGGAGATTGCCAAAGGAACTCATTGAGTCGGGTAACGTCTGGGAGGTAAAACGTCCATGGCTTCCGTTCTAACAGAACCGCTTCGTCTTTCTCTTTGCCCTCTACTTCAGGTCGGGGTCGACGCCAAGAAGCGTCTCAGAACCATCCAGCCCGCCTGAAGTACCAGGCCATGATGAGAGCGGGTATTACCATCAGGATGAATATGACCAGGAATGACGAGTAAGGACCTGCGAAGTCCAAAGGGCCTGTCGAAAGACCGCCCGGCAGGGGGATGTTCATGCCGTAGATAGAGCTCAACAGGGTTGCCGGGATGGTCAGTGTGAAGAGGATCGTCAGGACGGAGAGCACGTTGTTCGTCCTGTTGCTGCTCGTCACAAAATCGGTGTCCTTGTATATCTCCAGCATTTCCTTCATCTCATCGACCGTCCCTGATGACATTCCGATCTTGTGGTTGAGATCGCTGAAGAAGATTGAGAGGTCCTCCTTGCTGAATTTCTGGGCCTTCGAAAGCTCTGGTAGGAAAAGCCCCAAGGGAAAGACGATTCGCGATAAGGCGGCTACCTGGCGGCGAGCGTGATTTATGGGCACGGCCTGCGATTTCTTCTCGTCGAAGACGACCGCCTCGATGGCGTCCAGCTCTCCTTGGATGTCGTCAAGAATA